>JBFWSE010000051.1:0-22896 GCA_050248535.1 Novosphingobium sp. | reverse complement strand
GACTGTCGTGACCGGGGTTTCGGGCTTTGTCGGCTCGGCCGTTGCGCGCGCGCTTGCGGCGCATGGCGCGAATTTGCGCGGCGTGGCGCGTGCCTCCAGCGCGCAGACCAATCTGGCGGACTTCCCTGGCGAATTGGCCGAGGCCGACTTGCGCGATGCCGATTCTGTGCGCCGCGCCATGGCAGGCGCCGATGTACTCTACCATGTCGCCGCCGATTACCGCGTCTGGGCGCCCGATCCGGAAGAAATCGTGCGCAACAATCTCGCCATGACCGAGGCAGTGATGCGCGCCGCGCTGGAGGCGGGCGTGAAACGGGTTGTCTATACCAGTTCGGTTGCCACCATTCTGCCGCTCGATGGCGGCGCGGCCGACGAAACCCGGCCCGCGCGGCCCGAACAGGCGACCGGCGACTACAAGCGCAGCAAGGTCGTCGCCGAGCGGCTGGTGGAGCAAATGGTGGCCGAACGCGGCCTCAACGCCGTCATCGTCAATCCCTCGACCCCGATCGGGCCCCATGACGTCAAGCCGACGCCGACCGGGCGGATCATCGTCGAGGCGGCCAATGGAGGCATGCCGGCCTATGTCGATAGCGGGCTCAACCTCGTCCACGTCGACGATTGCGCCGTGGGACACTTGCTCGCCGCCGAAAAGGGCAGGGCGGGCGAGCGCTATATTCTGGGCGGGCAGGACGTGCCGCTCTCGGCCATGCTCGCCGAAATCGCGCGGATCCTGGGCAAGAAGCCGCCCAAGGTGCAATTGCCGGTAACACCGCTGTTTCCGCTGGCATGGGCGGCCGAGCAATGGGCGAAAGTGGTGGGCAAGGAACCGTTCCTCACGCTCGATTCGCTGCGCATGGCCAGGCACCACATGTATTTCAGCTCGGCCAAGGCGGAACGCGAGCTGGGCTACAAGGCGCGCCCGTTTCCGGAGGCGCTCAGGGACGCGCTCGACTGGTTCCGCGCGCAGGGAATGGTGCGGTGATCTGGCTGGGCGCGCTGGCGATGGCGATCTGGCTGGGGCTCTGCGCCACACTCTTCTGGCGCGCCAGCGAACGCGACGATGCAGTGCAGGTGCCCGAACCGGCGCAATGGCCCGATGTCGTTGCCGTCATCCCGGCGCGCAACGAGGCCGATGTCATCGCCCGCTCGCTGGGGAGCGTGGCGGCGCAGGACTATCCGGGGCAGTTCCGTGTGGTGCTGGTCGACGACAACAGCGAAGACGGGACCGGGGACATTGCCCGTGGGCTCAATTCCAACCGTGTCGAGGTGCTCTCCGGCAAACCGCTCGCGCCCGGATGGACCGGCAAGCTCTGGGCACTGTCGCAAGGCATAGAGGCCGCCGGTGCGCCGCAATTCCTCTGGCTGACCGATGCCGACATCGAACACGCGCCCGATACCCTGCGCCGGCTGGTCATGATTGCCGAAGGCAAGCAGCGCAAGCTGGTCTCCTTCATGGCCAAATTGCACTGCAGAACCTGGCCCGAGCGCGCGATTGTCCCGGCCTTCGTCTATTATTTCTCGATGCTCTACCCGTTCAACTGGATTAACCGGCCTTCGCCCGTCGCGGGGGCAGCCGGCGGCTGTGTGCTCGTCGAACGCGAGGCGCTGGCTTCCGCGGGCGGCATTGCCGCGATCAGGGACGCACTGATCGATGACTGCGCGCTGGGGGCGCTGCTCAAGCGGCAAGGGCCGATCTGGCTCGGCCTGACCGATCGTTCGCGCTCGATCCGCCCCTATCTGACATTCGGCGAAGTCGGCGCGATGATCGCGCGATCGGCCTATGCCCAGTTGCGCTATTCGCCGCTGATTCTGGCAGCGACGGTGTTCGGCCTGCTGGTCATGTTCGCCGCCCCCGTCTGGCTGACTTTGGCCGGGCACGGTGCCGCGCGCATCTTCGGCGTTGGCGCGCTCTTGCTGATGATTTTGATGTATCAGCCGATCCTGCGCTTTTACCGCCTCTCGCCGCTGTGGGGGCTGGCGCAGCCGCTGGTCGGACTGTTCTATACACTGTGCGTGCTCTGGTCGGGCTGGCAGCACTGGCGCGGCAAGGGCGGTATGTGGAAGGGCAGGGCGCAGGCCCGGGCCGTGGCGGCGCCATGAGCGATCTCGATTCCGGAAAAGGCCACAAGGACGAGAATTTTCCCGTCGCGAGCTGGCTGATCAAGCGCGCATACCGCGCGCCGGTCCTGACATTCTACACTTTCGCTCGCGCGGCCGATGACATCGCCGATCATGCCAGTGCGCCGGAAGCGGAAAAGCTGTCGCGTTTGGCCGAGATGCGCGCCGGGCTGGAAGGACAGGGCGCGCCCGAGGCCATGGCCTTGGCCGAAGCGGCGAAAGCGCGCGGGCTCGATTTGGTTCATGCCCATGAATTACTTGACGCTTTCACGCTCGATGTAACCAAGCGGCGCTATGCCGATTGGGCGGACCTGATGGCCTATTGCCGGCTTTCCGCGATGCCGGTTGGCCGCATGGTGCTTGACGTCCACGGCGAGGATCGCGCCATCTGGGCGATGTCCGATGCGCTCTGCGCCGCCTTGCAGGTGATCAATCACTTGCAGGACTGCGGCAAGGACTACCGTGCGATCGACCGGGTCTATATTCCCGAACCCATGCTGGCGGCACAAGGCATTGGCGTCTCGGCGCTGGGTGAGGGGAAGGCCTCGCCGCAACTGCTCGCCGTGATCCGCGATCTCGCCCGGCAGACGCAGGGCCTGCTGCGCGAAAGCGCCCCCTTCGCCCGCCACATCCGCGACGCGCGGCTTTCCGCCGAGGTTGCGGTGATCCAGCGGCTGGCCGAAGACCTGACGCTGGGCCTGCTCGCCCGCGATCCGCTGGAGGACAAGGTCCATCACTCCAGACCGCGCATGGCCTTGCTCGCCATGGGCGCAGTGCTGCGCAATCTGTTCGCGGGGAAAGCGGCATGAGCGAAGCGGTCACGCTCGAACAGCTGAAGGACGCGACCTCGCGCAGCTCGTTCTATGCGGGCATGCGGATACTGCCCAAGGCCGAACGCGAGGCCATGTTCGCCATCTACGGCTTTTGCCGCCTGGTCGACGACATTGCCGATGGCGATCAGCAATGGGCTGGCGTGGACAAGGCGCAGCGGGCCAAAGCGCTCGATGGGTGGCGGCGCGATATCGATGCGCTTTATGCCGGCGACGACCCGGGCAAGGCGGCATTTCTGGTCGAGGTGGTGCAGCGCTTCGGGCTGGAAAGGGCGGACTTTCAGGCAATTATCGACGGTATGCAGATGGACCTAGACGAGGACATCCGCTGGCCGAGCTTCGAAATGTTCGATCTCTATTGCGACCGCGTCGCCTCGGCGGTGGGGCGGCTGTCGGTGCGGGTCTTCGGCATGGAGCGCGAGCCGGGGCTGGCGCTCGCCCATCACCTTGGCCGGGCGCTGCAATTCACCAATGTGCTGCGCGACATCGACGAGGATGCCGGGATCGGGCGCGTCTATCTGCCGATCGAGGCACTGCAGGCAGCCGGGATTGCGCCCGAGACACCCGAAAAGCTGCTGAGCCATCCTCAACTCGGCAAGGCCGCGCTGTGGCTGGCCGCCAAGGCGGGAGGCCATTTCACCGAGGCCCACGATATTCTCAAGGCCAAACCCAAGGGTCTGCTCCTTGCCCCCAGGCTGATGGAAGCGAGTTACTTTCGCATCTGGCGCAAAATGCTGCATCAAGGCTGGGCGCCGCCGCGCAAGCGGATTTCCACCAACAAGCCGCTGCTGGTGCTGACGGCGGTCAAATTGTGGCTGCTGGGATGAATCACGCTTGCACTCGCCCATATCGTCAGCCCGTGCTTGACACGGGCCCAGGCTTTTCTGCTGCGAGCACCGCAAGGAAAGCTAAGCCCCGTGTCAAGCACGGGGCGACGGGGGTGCCTGGATGAGGGCCCACGTCATCGGCGCAGGCCTCGCGGGACTTTCCGCAGCCCTCGAACTGGCGCGGGCAGGCGCGCAGGTTCATCTTGCCGAGAGCGCGCCGCGAGCAGGCGGGCGCTGCCGGTCCTATCATGATCCGCAGCTCGGGCAGGTGATCGACAACGGCAATCACTTCACTTTCTCCGGCAATCAGGCAGTCGCGCGCTTTCTTGAGACCATTGGCAGTGCCGGCATGCTCGAAGGGCCGGAACATGCCGAGTTTCCCTTCCACGATCTCGCCGAAGACAGCCGCTGGACCCTGCGGGTAAACGACGGGCGTCTTCCCTGGTGGGTGTTCACCCAGCGTACGCCGGGCACTTCGCTCGCCGAACATCTGGCACTGGCAAGGCTGGCCTTCGCCCGCCACGATACCCGCAGCATCGGCGACTTCGTCGAAACCGATGGCCCCTTCTGGCGCAAGGTTGTCGAGCCGATGATGCTGGCCGTGCTCAATTGCCCGGCTGCCGAAGGTTCCGCCTGGCTCGCCGGGCGGTTTCTGCGCGAAAGTTTCCTGCGCGGGGGCAGGGCCTGCCGTACCATGGTTGCTATGCCCTCGCTGGACAAAGTGTTCATCGAGCCTGCTCTGGCCTGGCTCAAGCTGCGCGGAGTAACGCCGCGCTTCGGAGCGAGGCTGCGCGCCATCGGCTTCGAAGGCGAACGCGTCACCGCGTTGGATTATGGTGATGGGATGGAGGCCATCCACGACGCGGCAGTCGTGCTGGCCGTACCGCCATGGGTGGCGAGCGAGCTGGTGCCGGGACTGAGCGCGCCCAATCGCTTCTGCGCGATCCTGAACGCGCATTTCGCCTGCCGCCCCCCCTCGGGCGCACCGCCGATCACCGCCTTGCTGGGCGCGATGTCGCAATGGGTGGTGTGTCATGGCGACCGCATATCGGTGACCATCAGCGGCGCCGACGACCTGATCGATCAGGACCGCGAGGCGCTGGCGTGCACGATCTGGGCCGAAGTCAGCAAGACTCTCGGCATCGAAGGCGACATGCCTGCCTGGCAGGTGGTCAAGGAAAAGCGCGCGACATTTGCCGCGACTCCCGATCAGGATGCGCTGCGGCCCGGTCAGACGACGTCATGGCGCAACCTGTTCCTCGCCGGCGACTGGGTGCAGACCGGGCTACCGGCGACCATCGAAGGCGCGTTACGCTCGGGGCACAATGCCGCGAACTTGGCCTTGGCGAAAAGTGTCGTCTATTAGGCCGCATCCCGGTGCGCGCGAATCACTCGCACCAAAACCGCCTGTCCTGAGCTTGTCGAAGGACTGCTTTTCGTTCTTGCGATTGCGAGAGAGGCACGAAGAAAAGAACAATGCTTCGACAAGCTCAGCATAGGCGGAGTTGTTTCTGGTCATTCGGGTTCGGGCAGGCCGCGCGATGACTGCCGATACGCTCGAACGAACTGCAGAGGCCCCCGCGCGAGCGGCGCTCGACAAGGCCATCGATCGCTCTTCCCATGCCTTGGTTTCCAGGCAAATGGATGACGGCCACTGGGTCTTCGAGCTCGAGGCCGACGCCACCATTCCAGCCGAATATGTCCTGTTGCGCCACTATCTCGGCGAGCCGGTAGACGAGGAGATGGAAGCCAGGATCGGCACCTACCTGCGCCGCCGCCAGTCGGCCGAGCACGATGGCTGGCCGCTCTATCACGACGGCGCTTTCGACATCAGCGCGACGATAAAGGCCTATTATGCGCTCAAGATGATCGGTGACGACATCGACGCCCCGCACATGGTCCGCGCCCGCGAGGCCATTTTGCGGGCAGGGGGGGCGGAAGCCGGCAATGTCTTCACCCGCATCCAGCTGGCGCTTTATGGCGCCGGGCCGTGGGATGTGGTGCCGACCATTCCGCCCGAACTGATGCTCGCGCCGCGCTGGTTCCCGGTGCATCTCACCAAGATAAGCTACTGGGCGCGCACGGTCGTCGTGCCCTTGCTGGTGCTGTGCTGCCTCAAGCCCAGGGCGAAAAACCCCAAACAGGTTTTTGTTCCTGAATTGTTTTCCGGCAAGCCGGCAAAACTGTCGAGCCAGGCCGATCACGTCCACAAGGGCTGGAAGCTGTTCTTCGACGGGCTCGACGTGGTGCTCAAGCATGGCGACCGGCTGTGGCCCGGTTTTCTGCGGCGCAAGGCGATCCGGCTCTGCGAGGAGTGGGTGATCGAGCGGCTCAATGGCGAGGACGGACTGGGTGCGATCTATCCGGCCATGGCCAATTCGGTGATGATGTTCGACTTGCTGGGCTACCCGGAAGACAATCCGCACCGCGCCATTGCGCGCAAATCGGTCGAAAACCTGCTGGTGATCAAGGACGACGAAATCTACTGCCAGCCCTGCGTCTCGCCTGTCTGGGACACGGCGCTGGCCGCCCACGCCATGCTCGAAGTCGGCAGCGACGAGGCCGTGGCGCAGGCCCACCGAGCGCTCGACTGGCTGAAACCGCGCCAGGTGCTCGATGTGGCCGGTGACTGGGCCGACCAGCGGCCCGGCGTCCGCCCCGGCGGCTGGGCTTTCCAGTACAACAACGATCACTATCCCGATCTCGACGACACCGCCGTCGTCGCCATGGCTATGGACCGTGCGGCGGGGCTGCGCGGCGAAGCGGACGCCGAAGCCGTGGCCCGCGCGCGCGAATGGGTCGAAGGGCTGCAGAGCAGGGACGGCGGCTGGGGCGCCTTTGATGCGGATAACGACAAGCTCTACCTCAACAATCTGCCTTTCGCCGATCACGGCGCCCTGCTCGATCCACCCACCGCCGATGTCGGCGCGCGCTGCGTCTCGATGCTCGCCCAGCTTGGCGAACCCATCGACAGCCCCCGGATGAAAGCGGCGCTCGCCTGGCTGGAGCGGGAGCAGGAGCCGGAAGGCTCGTGGTTCGGGCGCTGGGGGGTCAATTACGTCTATGGCACATGGTCGGTGCTCTGCGCGCTGGGGCGGGCGGGAATCCCCGCCGATCACCCGATGATCGTGCGCGCCGTCGCCTGGCTCAAGGCGATCCAGAACCCTGACGGTGGCTGGGGTGAATCGTGCGACAGCTACGCGCTCGACCGCAAGGGCCACGAATCATGCCAGTCCACGGCCTCGCAGACCGCCTGGGCCCTGCTCGGCCTGATGGCGGTGGGCGAAACCGGTTCGCCCGAAGTGGATCGCGGCGTGCAGTGGCTGATGGCCAATCAGGAGGCGGACGGCCTGTGGGGGCAGGAGTTTTACACCGGCGGCGGCTTCCCTCGGGTGTTCTATCTCAGGTACCATGGCTACCCCTGCTATTTCCCGGTTTGGGCGCTGGCGCGCTATCGCAATCTCAGGCAGTCCAACATGGAGCGTCCCGCTTGGGGGATGTAGCCCCCGTGCTCGCCATTACCGGCACCCGGCGCGAGGCGGCGGTGCTGCGCCATGCCGGTGTCGAAGTGCTGGCCATCGGCGGCGTTGAGGACAGGTTTGGTCATTATAGACGCCCTTTAGGTGCCGTTATCAGTTTCGGCATGGCAGGCGCCCTGTCGCCTGACCTGCGGATTGGCGATTGGGTAATCGGTTCAAAAACTTGCGGTGCCTTGTCGGTGGAATGCGATGCCCGGTGGCAGACCGCTCTGGCGCGGGTTTTGCCGGATGCCCGCACCGGCCCGATCTACGCCGATGGGCGGCTGATCGGGAACCTGCGGGAAAAGGCGGCGCTGGCAGGCCGGCATGGCGCTCTGGCCGCCGACATGGAAAGCCATTACGCGGCCAGGCTTGCGGCAGAGGCCGGCGTGCCTTTCGCCATTCTGCGCTGCATCTCCGACGAGGCGAGACATGCGCTGCCGCCGGCAATTGCCGTGGCGATGCGGCCGGACGGCGGGCTGGACATGGGCAATATACTTAAGTCGATTATGAGAAACCCGGGTCAACTAACTGAAATTATGCAGACCCTTGTGCACTTCAATCGCGCCTACGGCGCCTTGCGGCGGGGGGCGTCTGCCATTCCGGCGAGGCTGGCCTTCGACTTGCGCTGATCAGGCGGCGGCGCGCGTGGCGCGGCGATAGGCTTCGGGATCCTCAACCTTGATCCGCTCCAATTCCGCTTCGACTTGCGCCGCGTGGACATCCTCGGCCTTGCGCGCGTTGGACAGGTCGATATCGGGCACCATCGGCCCTTCGGTCTTCACACCGCCCAGCGCCACCTTGAGGAATTCGACCGGCCGCCGCATCGAATCGGCCGCAGCAGTGCCTTCGAAACCGCAGTGCACCATGCAGTTCGAGCACTTTTCGTACTTGCCGACACCGTAATTTTCCCAGTCGGTTCCTTCCATGAGTTCACGGAAGGTCTCAACATACCCTTCGCCGACGAGGTAGCACGGCTTCTGCCAGCCAAAGACGGTGCGCAGCGGCATCGACCAGGGGGTGCATTCGTAATTGCGGTTGCCGGCGAGGAAATCGAGGAACAGCGGCGAATTGGTGAATTTCCAGGCCTTTCCGCCCTTTCCGCGCCGGAACAGGTCGCGGAACAGGTTCTTGGTCCGCTCGCGATTGAGGAAATGCTCCTGATCGGGCGCGCGCTCATAGGCATAACCGGGGGAAATTGTCGTCTCGACGCCCTTGCTGGCCATGAGATCGAGGAACGAGGCCAGCCGCTCGGGATCTGCATCGTTGAACACGGTGCAGTTGATCTGCACCCGGAAACCCTTGGCAAGGGCGAGATCGATCGCCTCCACCGCCGTATCGAACACCCCGTCCTGACACACCGCCTTGTCATGCATGCCCTTGTCGCCATCGAGATGGATCGACCAGGTGAAGTAGGGCGAGGGCTTGTAATCGTCGATTTTCTTCTTGAGCAACAAGGCGTTGGTGCAGAAAATGACGAATTTCTTCCTGGCGATGAATCCTTCGACGATACGCGGCATGTCGCGGTGGAGCAGTGGTTCGCCACCGGCGATGGAAACCGCCGGCGCGCCGCATTCCTCTATCGCCTGCATGCAGTCGTCGTAGGACAGGCGGCGGTTCAAGATGGCGTCGGGATAGTCGATCTTGCCGCAGCCCTTGCAGGCAAGATTGCAGCGCAGCAGCGGCTCGAGCATCAGCACCAGCGGGTACTTGCCGCCCTTGATCTGGTTCTTGATCGCATGCCCGCCAATGCGGAATATGGCCGATATGGGTACGGTCATTCACTGCTCCTTGCTTGCGCGCCGCTTAGCGGGCTAAGCGCGCGCTTGAAAGCTTCAATCGCAGGATGCCCCCATTCAGTTACCCGTAATCGGGGGCTGGCTATCGGTTCCGGGCATCCAACCTGGAAACCCACAATCATGAATCGCACTCTTTTTGCTTCCCTTTTCCTTGCTTTGACAGCTCCCCAGACTGCTTTCGCGCAGGCGGCCGATCCCGCGGCCGCGGCCGTCCAGTCGATCGAGAACGGACTTCTCGGCATCATGCGGGCGGGCGGTTCCGCCGGCATGTCGGGCCGATCGCGGATGATTGCACCCGCCATCGACCGCTATTTCGACATTCCCCTGATGACCCGGCTCTCGGTAGGGCCGCGCTGGACGCAGATGGGGGCGAGCGACCAGTCGGCGCTGGTTTCGGCCTTCCGGGCCTATACCATTGCGCAATATGCCAAGAATTTCGACGGCTATTCCGGTGAGCGCTTCGTCATCCTGCCGCAGATAGAGACGCGCGGCGCGGACAAGCTGGTGCGGACCAACCTCGTTTCGCCCGGCGGCAAGAGCGAATCGCTCAATTACCGGCTGCGCCAGAATGGCGGGCAGTGGAAGGTGATCGATGTCTATTACCGCAACGCGATCAGCCAGCTGGCCACCCGGCGCGCGGATTTCGACCGCGTTCTCAAGACTGGCGGGGCATCCGCGCTGGTCGCGCACCTGAACCGTCTGGCGGCGCGCCCGGACTGACCGGCGCCGGGCGCCGGTTCTAACGGCGCCCAGGGCCTTTCGCTCCCGTGAAATAGCGCATGTCGAAGCGGATCACTTCCGCCCGGCCCTGATGCACGAACCAGGCGTCTTTCCATTTCGGCGGGCTCAATCTGATCCGCGCATTGCGTGAAAATCCTACGCCTTCATTGGGAATGCCGAACATGCCGCGATCGATTTCGCCGCTGTCGTTCTCGTCGTGGAAGGCCTGGGCGGCATAGTTCCCAGCCGGAACATTCGCCACGGTCACGGTGGTGGAGCCCGCTCGCGCGAATGCTTCGCCGTGATAGGGGCAATCGTCTTCGAGAAAGCGGTTCTGCGGGCAGATATCGACTACGACTCTGCCGCGGCTGTTGCGGACATTGCCGACGTGGACGGTGATGGAACCCGTCGTGGGGCTGGCAGCGGCCGCGGCAAGGGCAAGCAGGATGCTCAACTGGCAAAACTCCATGATTGGGCCGCAAATGTGCGGCGCTGAACGGAATTTCGGTTAGCGAAGCGTCATATAACTGTCGATGAACGGCATCCGATGGCCCAGAATGCTTGCCTGGCGCCACTTTCCGATTGCTGAATTCAAAAAATACAACACATCTGTCGGAATTGTGTTGCCTGCGCGATCAAATTTCCTAACGTCGCGGGAACGAAACACATTTGGGAGAATGGAAGTGGCAGAACTGGACGGCAAGGTTGCCTTCCTGACCGGTGCGGGCAGGGGTGTTGGTGTGGGCATTGCCCTGGCGCTGGCCAAGGCCGGTGCGGCGGTCGGCTTGATGGGCCGCACGCGTGAAACGCTTGAAGAAACCAAGGCCAAGCTCGACGCACTGGGCGCGCGCTCGCTGGTCTGCGTTGGCGATGTCGGCAATCGCGCGGATGTCGAGCGGGCAGTGGCGGAAACCGAAAAGGAGCTGGGCCCGATCTGGACACTGGTGACCAATGCCTATGCCGCCGAACGAACCCAGGTCGAGGATATCACTGACGAAATTCTCGACGAGGCCCTGCGTATTTGCGTGCACGGCACGCTCTATTGCATGCAGGCCTGCTTTCCGACGATGAAACAGAACGGCGGACGCATCATCAATTTCGGTTCGGGCGGTTCGACCATGGGGCTGCCCGAACTGGGCGCCTACAATGTGGCCAAGGAAGCAATCCGGGGCCTGACCAAGACCGCAGCCATGGGCTGGGGAAAATATGGAATCACGGTCAACAACGTCTGTCCGCTGGCGCCATCGGACGCCTATCAAACCTGGTTCGACGACATTCTCGACGACGAGGGCCGCCGCAAGCACCTCGAAGGCATCCCGCTGCGCCGCATGGGCGACCCGGAGAAAGACATCGGCGCGACCGTGGTATTCCTTGCCGGGCCCGGCGGCGGCTACATCACCAGCCGCACGCTCCACCTCGACGGAGGCAATTGCTACTATGACCGATAGGGCGTAAAATACCCAGATATCCGGGAGATTGCATCATGCCAGCAGTCAAGCGCAGAGGTAAGGCAGTCAAGGAACAGGGCGCGTTGTCCGAACTCGGCGAGGACATTGCCGAGACTGGCGTCGAGGCCCTGCTGGACGGCCTGGCCGATGCTGCCATGTCGGCGGGCGAAATTGTCCTGGATGCAGCGGGCAATGTCGCCGAAACAGCAGTGGACATCGTCGCGGATGTTGCCGGTTCGGCGTTAGACGGGCTTTAGGCGCTCGATCAGGGAACCGGCCTGAGCAAGTGTGCGGCGCAGTGCCGACAGTCGCTGCTGCCGAAACCGGCGAGAGCGGTTTCGAACTGGGCCGATTGCAACAGGCTGTCGACGATCCGGCATTCGCTGCCGCCCGGAATGGCGATTGCGGCCATGTAATCGGCGGCATTGGTCAGTTCGTCGATGTGCCAGCGGATCGGCTTGCCCAGCCGGAAATGACGCCGCAAACGCGCGCGGATCCCGCCGCCGCCATGGGCGCTACCCGCATAGACAAACCAGCCCGACAGCGATGCGCATGGTATGACCCTGCGCGAAAATGCTACCGGGTTCCCGATATGAAGCAGCAAGGCATATGCCCCCGGCAACCCGGCCAGCTCCTGAACGCCGCCCGGTTCGACGCGAACTGCATCGGGGAGTTGACGGCACAGCGCGGCCATCCAGCGGGACGCGATAGGGAGCGGGGGTGTCGGGTCAGGGCGGGCCAAAGCCATGTCCGATCCTCTGGGCAAGGCTTGGCCGTTTTCGCCAAAATCGCTGTTAACGCAAGCAGCGATTGCGGTTCGGCCATGGCGGGTTAGATAGGTAACCGGCACTTCAAGCAAAATCCCGGGAGAGACCATGCAAGTCACCACCGCAACCGCCACCGTCAGCGAGATCGGTCCGCTACGCAAGATCGTCGATGCCTTCTGCGCCGCGCAGGGTCAGGTACTCGCCGCAGGCGTGAAATCACCGTCTGACTGGGCGCCGATGATGCAATACCTCGATACCGCGAAGTTCAAGCGTGTCGGCGCCTATCTCGAGGAATTCGATTACGAAGACTACTGCAAGTTCCTCACCGGCTGGGCAGCCGGCGGCACCCGCTTCGAATTCACCGAATTCTATTGCACCGAAGTGGGCAATGCGGTGTTCCAGGAGATCGAGGAGCGCCACTATCGCGGCGACACTTTCATTCGCAAAAACGTGATCGCGGTCTACCGGTTCAACGAGGACAACAAGATCATTCACCTGGACATCTACGAGCAGGCCAAGGATTCGGGCCGCTGGATTCAGGAAGCCGCCGCAGAGGCCATGGCCTGAATTCATGCGCGATCTTGCGGCAGTAGCGGCGGGCCTGCGTGGTTTTCTGCCTGCTTCGCTGGTAGTGGATGGCGTCGAGCCACTCACTACCGGCTTTTCGAACGACACTTACCTTGTAGCCGGTGCAGACCTGATCCTGCGGTTGCCACCGGCAGCGGGGGCCATGGTCGATGGGCACGATGTCATAGCCCAGGCGCGTATCTATGCGGAGCTTGGCGAAACAGACGACGCGCCGCCGGTGCCGAGCGTTGTCTCGATCTGCGAGGACGCTTCGGTGCTGGGCGCACCGTTCTTCGTCATGGAACGGGTGCAGGGCGAAGCGATCGACGATCTCAAGATGCGCAACTGGTTCGTCGATGGGACGGACGCCTTTCGCGAGCGGATTTGCCGTAACTGGGTCAGCGCCTTTGCCGCCAACGCCCGGCTTTCGCCTCTATCCGTGCTGGGTGAGGAAGTGACGCCAGAGGCCGATGCGCGCATGTGGCGGGACTTTGCGGCTAGGGCGAACAGCCCGGCGCTTGTCGCCTCTTTCGACCGCCTGCTTGCCCGCCCCGCGCCGAGATCGGGGCCACGCGCCGTGGTTCATGGCGACACCAAGTTATCCAACCTTATGTGGCTGGATGGGGAAGTCGCCGCCATGCTCGACTGGGAAATGGCGCTCAACGGCGAACCGCTGGCCGACCTTGGCTACATGCTCTATTCGTTCGAAAGCGATTATCATGCCGCCACCCGCGCGCAGAAGCTGGGCGGGATGCTGAAGCGGGATGCGGTGATCGCACTTTGGGAACAGGTCTCGGGCCGCTCCGCCGAGGGCGTTTTCTGGCATGAGGTGGCCCAGATCGGCAAGATCGGCGCGATCATCGCGGAAGGGTGCAACATGTGGGACACCGGCCGCAGCCAGGACCCCAAGCTCGAACTGTTCAAGCAGAACCTTGGCTATTACCTCGGTGTCATGGGCGCGATGCTCGACGGCGGCGGGTTCTGAGGGAGAATATCGCATGATCGACGGCATCGCCCAGCTCACCCAGGCCGATGAATGGTTCAACCACCAGATCGTCAACACCCATGCCGCTGTTGGCACGGCAGATCGCGCCTGGACGGAAAAGTGCTGGTTCACCCTGATGCGCAAGGACGGGGCCATGCAGGCGAGCTTTGGTCTTGGCAAATACACCAACCGCAATGTGCTCGATGGCTTTGCCGGCGTTCAGCTGGGCACGCAGCAGCGCACGGTGCGCGCGAGCCGGGTGCTCAGCCCACGGATCGAGGACTTATCGGTCGGACCGCTTGCCTATGAAGTGGTCGAGCCCTTGCAAGCCATCCGCCTTACGTTGGGCTGGAACGAGGCGCAGCCGCTCAGTTTCGAGCTCACTTTCCAGGCTTCCATGCCTGCCTTTTTCGAAAAGCGCGACGTGGTGATGGCCGCGGGGCGCGAGGCTTCCAATGTGATCCGCTTTCATCAGGCCGGGACTGTATCGGGCTGGATCGAGATCGACGGAGAGCGCCACCAGGTCTTGCCCGAGGAATGGTACGGTTTCCGCGATCGCAGCTGGGGAATTCGCGAGCATGTCGGGCAGGAACCGGACGATCTCGTTCCCGGCAGCCTCGGCGCGAGCGGCGGCGTCAAAACCGGGGGCTATCACTTCAACTGGCTGGTCTCCAAGATCGACCGGCCCGACGGCAGCAGCTACGATCTGGCCTATTATTTCCGCGATTTCGGTGGAGACGGGCCGCCCGATTTCTTCAGCGGCTATATCAACGAGAGCGACGGGCGCCAGATCCCGATCCTCCATCTCTATCCCGAGATCGACTACCGCGCACAGGACCGGGGCGCGATGCGCGGGCGGGTGACGGCTGTGCTGGCGGGGAAGGGGGCTTCCACCATCGAGCGGGTGTTCGAGATCGAGGCACTGAACCCGGAAATGGGCTTCCGCCTACTGCCGGGCATGTATGGCGAGTGGAAGGGGCAGAAGCACGGCAGCTTCAAGGGCGAACAATTCCTCGACGGCGAATGCATCGATGATGTCAATGCCGCGGACAGGACCGCCGACAATTACCGCTGGCAAATCCGCGACCGCCCGGTGCGCATCCGCGAGGGCGGAAACAGCGGCTATGGCGATATGGAGAGCATCATTCTGGGGGACTATCCGGGCGTGCGGATCGTTTAACCGCCCGGCGGCCCGAAGCCGCCTTCGAGGGGCACGAAATGGTGATAGTCAACCTGGATGCGCTGGAAGCGCCAGCCTCCGGGCTTGCGGACATATTCCTCGGTATAGTGGCCATAGCCGTGATGGCCCACACGCGGTCCTTCGGCGGGATAGATGTGGACATCCTCCATCGCCCAGATGCCGGTCGCGCTGCCGGGCCCGGTGATCTCGATGATCGGCGTGGAGCAGGGGACTGTGCCCCAGACGTTGGTGTCTTGCAGATGCTGTTTGTGGAATGCGTGGAACGTGTCGCGCGAGGTGTGTCTGGAGCCATCGGGCTGCACGAATTCCAGGTCTTCGGCGAACAGGGAGAAGAACGTGTCCCAGTCCTTTTTGGCAACAGCCATGCAATAGCGCGCCTTCAATTGCTTGATCGCTTCGATATCCAGCAATTGCTGGACGGCCGCGTCAGTCATGTGCCTCTCCCTCTGTCGTGTCAGCCTGCCTCGGCGCCGGGGAAGGCGCCATAGGCCGAAAGCTCGTAGATCTGGCCGAACAGGCAGATGCCCGCCACGGCAATATCGGTGTAGACGAAGGCCTGAACGCTTTCCCAGGTGATGTCGGCGCTGTCGCCGGGCCGGAAAATGCGCACAATGGAGCGCTGCCTTATTTCGGGCGTCAGCCGCTCCTCCAACCCTTCGAGCACGCTTTCGAGGCTGGCATAGTCGGGATAGCGGACGGCGATGTGCGACAGGCCATAGGGCTTGTCGCCGGCCAGTTCCCTGTACTGATCACGGGCGCTGGCCAACTCGGCATCCTGCTCGGTCCGGGCCCGCAACACCTGCTCAAGTTGCTGCTGCTGCGCGGTCATTTCCGAAAGGTAGATGACATGATCGAGCCCGCGCTGGCCCGGGTCGGGATGGACCGAGACATAGCTCTTGCCCGAAAGGCTGGGCGTGCCGGTGTCATAGGTCTTGCAACCCAGCGCCTCGAAAAAGGCGACGGCGAGGTCGCGGTCGCCGGGCCGGTAGATCGCTTCGGTGTGGCTCAGCACCGCGCCATTGCTGATAGGCATATCCATGGCGCTAGCCTGCCAGACCGGGACCGCGCGGGGTCCAGCCTTCGGTCACCACGCGCTGGATGATCCGCCCGCTCTCATAATCGGGCACGGCGAAATGCTGCACCGCGCGGTTATCCCACACGGCGATATCGCCTTCCGCCCAGTGCCAGCGCATGGAGTAGAGCGGCGAGCGGATGTGGTCGTAGAGCATGGCGAGCAAATGCACGCTTTGCGCGGTGGGCACATCGGCGATGCATTTGGTCCAGCCCTCGCTGACATAGAGCGCCTTGCGGCCGGTTTCGGGATGTACCGCAACCACCGGGTGAGTCCACGCGATATCGTCGTTCTGCGCGCTGACGCCCATGGCGGCGAGCGAAGGCGCCATCCAGTGAACCGCATGCAACTGGTCGAGCATCTGGCGGATCGGCGCAATCAGTTCCTCATAGGCCAGCGTAACATTGGCCCAGCAGGTGTCGCCGCCGCCGTTGGCCGGCGGTTGCGCCATCCGCAGGGCCGTTGCCGTGGGCGGATGTTCGAGCCAGCTGGCGTCGGCATGCCACCTTTCGGCGACCCGCTTGAAAGTGCCGCTGTCTCCGCTGTGGACGGGCGGCCGGTCAGGGTCTTCGCCGAACGAGGCATTGGAAGGTTCGGTGACCGGCTTGCCGAAATAGCCGGCAACCGTTTCAAGCTGCGCTTCGGAAATGTCCTGGTTGCGGAAAAACAGCACGCCATGCTCCAGCCATGCCGCCCGTATTTCGGCCACTGTTTCTGCATCGAGCGGCCGCGAGAAGTCCACACCTTCCACTACCGCGCCGATAGCGGGGGTTACGCGCGCGATCCTGATCGCCGTTGCGATGGTTGCCATGGTTCGCTCTCCATTGCCGGTTTCGTGCTTCCGCCTGCGCGGCCTTGCCGCCTAGCCTGCGAGTCCTTGACGGGACTGTCAAACCGAATGACGGTCGCGGGCACAAAATCGGGCCAAACGAAACCGGGAGACTATGGAAATGGCAACTGCAGTCGCGGCGCAGGATGCGCCCGCCGCCAATCCGATCGAAAAGCGGATCGAACGGCTAAGGGCCGAAGACCCGCAATTCCTCGCGACCTACGCCGATCCCTCAGTAGCCAGGGCCAAGGCAAAGCCGGGCATCCGGCTCGCCGAAATCGTCAGGGTTGCGATGGAAGGCTATGCTGATCGTCCCGCCGTCGGCTATCGCGCCCGCGAACTGGTGATCGATCCCACGTCAGGCCGCAGCACGTTTCGCCTGCTCCCCCGTTTCGATACGATTTCCTATGGCGAAATGTGGTCGCGTGCGCGCGCTGCCGCGGCGGACTGGCATAACCATCCCGAACGCCCGTTCAAGCCGGGCGACATGGTTTGCGTGCTCTCTTTCACCAGCCCGGAATATGGCCAGATCATTCTTGCCGGCATTCATCTGGGCGCGGTCATCGTGCCGTTGCAGACCAGCGCGCCGACCAACGACCATATTGACATCATTGCCGAGACCGAACCCAACGTCTTTGCCGCCGAGATCGATTACCTCGGCGATGCCGTCGATGCAGTTCTCGGCGGAACGTGGCCCAAGCGGCTCATTGTGTTCAATTACGATGCGCGCGACGACGACCAGCGCGACAAGCTGGAGCTGGCCCGCAGGCGTCTTGCCGAGGCCGGTTGCCCGCTGGCTATCGAAACGCTGGACGAAGTGGTCGAACGGGGAAAAGGCTTGCCCGAAGCGCCGCTCCATGTTCCCGCACCCGACGAAAACCCGCTTGCCTGGCTGTTCTACTCCTCCGGCTCTACCGGCACGCCCAAGGGGGTGATGTTCACCGAGCGCCATGTCATGGGCACCTGGGAGCGCGACATGGATATACCCTCGATCACGCTCAGTTTCATGCCGATGAGCCACGGCATCGGCAACGGGTTCTACCTGATGCCCTTCGGCAGCGGCGGCACCACTTATTGTTCGCCAAAAAGCGATCTTTCGACCTTGCTCGAAGACCTCTCGCTGGTCCGCCCGACCATGGCATCGCTGGTCCCGCGGATCTGCGAACTGCTGCAACACCACTATATCGCCGATGTCGACCGGCGGATCGCCGAAGGCGCAGACCCGGCGCAGGCGGAGCAGGACGCCAAGATGCACATGTACGAGAAAATCATCGGCGGCAGGCTGGTCTCGGTCGGCTGCGGCTCGGCCTCGCTGGCGCCCGAAACCTATGCATTCATGGAGGATATGCTCGGCTTCCATATGCCAATCGGATACAGTTCGACCGAGATCGTCGGCGGAACAGTGACAGTCGACTGGAAAGTCCAGCGGCCGCCGGTAATCGATTACAAGCTCAAGGACGTGCCCGAGCTGGGCTATTTCAACACCGACAAACCCTATCCGCGCGGTGAGTTGCTGGTGAAGACCGAGCGCTTCATGGCGGGCTACTACAAACGTCCCGACCTCACCTCTGAAAAAGTGGATGCCGAGGGTTACTATCACACCGGCGACGTCATGATGGAGATCGAGCCCGATCACATCGTCTTCGTTGACCGCTGCAATAACACCATCAAGCTCTCACAAGGCGAATTCGTGGCGATTTCGCGGCTCGAAGCGCTTTACATGCACCATCCGGACATTCCGCAAATCTACATCTACGGCACGGCCGAGCGGGCCTATCTGCTCGCCATTGTGGTGCCCGGCGATGCGCTGATGGCGCAATATGTCGCGGGTCAGGTCGAACCGGTGAAAGCGGCGGTCCGCAAGGCTCTGCTCGAAGTGGCCGAAGAGAACCAGCTCAATGGCTGGGAAGTGCCGCGCGATTTCATCGTCGAAGTCGAACCTTTCAGCCTCGAGAATGGCCTTTTGACCGAAGTCGGCAAGCATCGTCGGCCGGAGCTGCGCGATCGCTATGCGCCGCAGCTTGAGGAAAAGTACGCAAAGCAGGCGCAAGAGCAGATGGACGTCCTGCGCTCCCTGCGTGTCTCAGGGGCGGATCGACCGGTGCTCGAAACCGTCAGCCGGGCCGTGCAGGCGACACTGGGGGTCGGTGAAAGCGACGTCGGCCCCGATGTGCGCTTCATAGATCTTGGCGGCGATTCGCTTGCAGCCCTGACTTTCTCCAACCTGCTGGAGGACATATTCAGCATCGAAGTGCCAGTTGGGGTGATCATCAACCCTGCCGGCAATCTCGGCAGGCTTGCCGAATTGATCGAAGCCGAGCGCAGCGGTGCGCAAAAGCGCGCGACGTTCGCGTCGATACACGGTGCGAACAGCAAGGTGGCGAGGGCGAGCGATCTGACTCTGGAACGGTTCCTGGATGCAAGGCTGCTCGCCGAGGCGCCGGCGTTGCCTCAGGCGCCGAGTGATGTCGGCACTGTCCTGCTGACTGGCGCGACCGGTTTCCTTGGCCGCTTCCAGGCGATCGCCTGGCTTGAGCGCTTCGCCCGGACCGGCGGAAAACTCATCCTGCTCGCCCGCGGCGCCGATGCGGCGCAGGCGCGTGCGCGGGTCGAGGAGGCACTGGAAAGCGATCCCACGCTGCTCGCGCATTTCCGCGACCTGGCCGACGCGCACCTCGAAGTTTTGCCCGGCGATCTGGCTGCACCCGGTCTGGGGCTCGACGAGGCCACCTGGGACCGCCTTGCGGGCGAAGTCGACCTTATCGTCCACACCGGCGCGCACGTGAACCATGTGCTGCCTTACAATCAGCTGTTCGCCGCCAATGTGAATGGCACCGCTGACTTGATCCGGCTTGCCCTGACCACACGGATAAAGCGGTTCGACTACATTTCGACCATGGGTGTGTCCGGCCTCGGCAAGGGCCTGGTCGACGAGGACGGCGATATTCGCGAAACCGTTCCCGAATGCGATCTCGATGACAGCTATGCCAATGGCTATGGCGTCAGCAAATGGGCCAGCGAAGTCCTTTTGCGCGAGGCGCACGATCTCACCGGCCTGCCTGTCAGCGTATTCCGCCCCGGCATGATCCTTGCGCACAGCCGCTATGCCGGGCAGCTCAATGTCCCCGACATGTTCACGCGGCTGCTCTATAGCCTTGCTGTCACCGGAATCGCGCCGGGAACATTTTACGCCCACGACCTGTCGCAGGGCCGGCCGCTGGGGCGCTACGAGGGTTTCACCGTCGATTTCCTCGCCGATGCCATCACGGCGATAGGCGCACTCGGCAAGCAGGGCTTCTATTCCTACAACCTGGCGTCACCACACAATACCGGTTCATCGCTCGACGACTTCGTCGACTGGATGATCGAAGCCGGATGCGCTATCCGGCGCATCGACAATTACGGCGAATGGCTGTCGCGCTTCGAGACCGCGATGCTTTCGCTGCCTGAAGAGCAACGCGCCCAATCGATGCTGGCGATCCTCGGGCCTTACCGCCAACCACAGGCCGTCGCGGGCAAATCCGTGATGCAGGTCGAACGGTTCTGCAATGCGCTGCACGATGCGGGTTGCGAGATTCCGGATTTTACATCGGATGTGATCCGGAAATATGTATCTGACTTACGTCACCTCGAATTGCTTTGATCATGAAACATTTGGCGGACGAGTGCACTCTGCCTTTACTTACGATCCGCGACTGGATGCCAGCCTGACAAATCCGGCCGATCCTGCAGCGGGTGAGGGCGGGGTTGGCCGAGGTTTCGCCTCGCTCAACAGCTGGCTTAGTCTGGCCGAGGGATCGCCGTCGCTGCCAAGGATTGCTTCCATGGCACGGACGCATAGGGCTGTGGATTCGTCCGCAAGCGAGTAAAAAACCAATTTACCGTCCTTGCGGCTCTGCACCATCCCTGCGCGCCGTAATTCGGCCAGTTGCTGACTGAGCGCCGGTTGCCCGATCCGGGCAGCGGAATCGATTTCACTGACGGTACGCTCACCCAGCAACAGGCAAGAAAGGATCATCAAGCGCTGAGATTGTGCATAGACTTTAAGCCGTTCCACGGCCGCATCGGCGCGCGCTCGATCGCGGTAGAGTTCGGTCATTGGACATGGGCCTTGTTGCAGAACCAATCGGCTCCGGTGGTGGTCAGCGATACATTGTCGGCAGGGGGCGGCATTGTGGGTTCTCCGGGTTGCCAGCCTTCTGGCGTCAACACATGGTCCCTGGCTGCGGCTTGCAGTGCTGCCATCATGCGCAGCATCTCTTCGACCGAGCGACCTACATTGTGCGGATAATTGGTGATGGCTCGCACGATGCCTTCCGGGTCGATGAAGTAAGTGCTGCGGATGGCAGAGCTATCCTGCGCGTGTTCGTCGATCATGCCATAGGCCTTGCCGATAGCCATGCTCGGATCCTCTATAATGGGAAACGGGATCGTCACGCCGAAGGTCTGTTCGATCGCCTTGACCCAGGCGATGTGTGAATAGAGGCTATCCACCGAGAGGCCGAGAAGCGTGCAATCCAGCCCGGCAAACCGATCTGCCGCCTTAGCCAAGGCGATGAATTCGGTGGTGCATACGGGCGTAAAGTCGGCGGGATGTGAAAAGAGAATCAGCCACTTTCCGCGGTAATCGGTAAGCGACTTCTCTCCCATCGTTGTCCTTGCGGTAAAGCTTGGCGCGACATTGCCGAGGCGCATTGGGAGATTCCCCGATTGTGTGGTTGTTTCCATGGCTGTCATCTGGCGGTCCGCTTTCATACCCACTTGACGGATATCTAATACATAATTACATAAATTATGTAAATACGAAATTGTCGAGGTTTTTCATGACCGACTCATCGCTTCAAGCCGCAGCTTCGCAAATTGCCGCCGCGCAAACGGGCGTGCCGCAGATCAAGGCCTTTTTTGACGCGGCGACTTTCACGGTCACCTATGTCGTCCACGATGCGGAAACCCGCCGCGCCGCGATTGTCGATAGCGTGCTGGATTATGACCCAGCGTCGGGCCGCACCTCGCACGCGTCGGCAGACGAAGTATTGGCCTATGTCGAGCAACAGGGACTTAGCGTCGACTGGCACCTCGAAACCCACGCCCATGCCGACCACCTTTCGGCGGCGCCCTATCTCCAGCAGAAAGTGGGGGGAAAGATCGCGATTGGCGAGCATATCGTCACGGTCCAGGAGACCTTCGGCAAATTGTTCAACGCCGGCGCCGAGTTCGAGCGCGACGGGTCGGATTTCGATCAGTTGTGGAAGGACGGCGATCGCTTCCGCATCGGCAATCTCGACGTCACCGTGCTGCATGTGCCCGGTCACACGCCTGCCTGTATCGCCTATGTGATCGGCGATGCGGTGTTCATCGGCGACACCTTGTTCATGCCCGACTACGGGACGGCGCGGGCCGACTTCCCCGGAGGCGATGCGCGTAGCCTTTACCGGTCAGTGCGGCGGCTGCTTTCGTTGCCGCCCGAAACCCGGCTGTTCATGTGCCACGACTATCTGCCCCAGGGCCGCACCGAATATGTCTGGGAAACCACGGTAGGCGCGCAGCGTGCGGCCAATGTTCATATCCATGACGGCGTGAGCGAGGATGAATTCGTCACCATGCGCGAGGCGCGCGACAAGACGCTCGACATGCCGCGGCTGATCCTGCCTTCGGTCCAGGTCAACATGCGCGCCGGGCACCTGCCGCCGCCTGAGAGCAATGGGATTACTTACCTCAAGATTCCGGTGAATGCGGTGTGATGCCGCAGGCATTTCTCAGGCCTTGGCCGTCGACAGGCGGGAATTGATCCATGAAATTGGGGCAATTCCTGCCGATCCTGCAATGGGGACGCGGTTATAACGCAACCGTGCTGACCAACGATCTGGTCGCTGCCGCCATCGTTACGATCATGCTGATACCGCAGAGCCTGGCCTATGCCATGCTCGCGGGCCTGCCGCCCGAAGTGGGCCTTTACGCTTCGATCCTGCCGATTATCGCCTATGCCCTGTTCGGAACCAGCCGGGCGCTGGCGGTGGGGCCGGTCGCGGTTGTTTCGCTGATGACGCTCACGGCGGCAAGCAGCATCGCCCCGCCCGGCACTGGGGCGTTCATCGCCGCTGCTCTTGTGCTGGCGCTGCTTTCCGGATTGATCCTGCTGATCATGGGCGTGCTGCGGCTTGGTTTCCTGGCCAATCTACTTTCGCACCCGGTGGTTTCGGGTTTCATTACAGCCT
>JBFWSE010000050.1:0-22950 GCA_050248535.1 Novosphingobium sp. | reverse complement strand
TCTCGCGCTCGATTTGCCGCGCCTCGATGCCGGGATGGAACTTGCCCGCAAGGTCAAGAGCCATATCGGCGGTATCAAGCTGGGTCTCGAATTCTTCTGCGCGCACGGTCACCACGGCGTGCATGATGTGGCGCATATCGGCCTGCCGATCTTTCTCGACCTCAAGCTGCATGACATTCCCAATACCGTCGCCGCCGCCATGCAGGCGATCCACGTGCTCGAACCGGCGATCGTCACGGTCCATGCCGCGGGCGGGCGGGCGATGATGGAAGACGCCAAGGCAGCGGCTGGCGAACATTGCAGGGTGGTTGGCGTGACTGTGCTCACCAGCCTCGACGAGCGCGATCTCGAGCGGACCGGCATCAAGGGATCGCCGCACGATCAGGCCTTGCGGCTGGCCGACCTGGCGCATGCGGCCGGTCTCGACGGTATCGTCTGTTCGGGTCACGAAGTGGGCGCGGTGCACAAGCAATGGAAGGACGGCTTTTTCGTCGTTCCCGGTCTGCGCCCGTCGAACGGCAAGGGGCACAACAGCCTGGCCGACCAGAAACGCACGGTCACGCCGCGCGAAGCCCGCGACGCCGGGGCCTCGGTACTGGTGATCGGCCGCCCGATCAGCCGGGCGGAAGATCCGGTCGCTGCTGCCAGGGCTATCGAAGCCACGCTTTAGGATACGGCGGGCGAAGCGGGCAGGGTCCTAGTGACCGCAACCCTTCTGCGGACACGTGTCGGCAAACCAGTCCTTGATCGCTTCAAGCTCGACAGCATCGATTGCGCAGGCCGCGCATTCCGCTCCGATGACAGAGGCCAGCACGCGTTGTTTCTGGGCGATGTAGTCGATCGATTGCAACGCCAGGCCGTGCCGGGCCGCAAGCGCCGGATCGGAACAGAGAGCAAGGCCCAGTTCTTCGATTTCGTCGGCAAGGCCGGCAAGCGCCGCGGCAAATGCGGCGGGGTCGAGCGTTTCAGCAGCCATGATCATGCCGCCTCGGCGACAAGCTCGTCCCTCCCCAGTGCGGCAAGATCGAGGACAATCGCCATGCGGTCGTCGATCGCGGCGAGGCCCTCGATGAAGGGGGCGATGGTATCGGCGGCGCTGGCCGGCGGGTTCTGCAGGCTGTCGGCGGGGATCGTGACAATATCGCTGACCGATTCGACGATGAGGCCGCTGGCCTGCGCGTCGAGTTGCGTGACGATAATGGCATGGCGCGGCGTGGCTTCGGTCGATTCCCAGCCAAGCCGCACGGCAAGATCGATCACCGGCAGCACCGTGCCGCGCAGATTGACCACGCCGGCGACATGGCGCGGAACGTGGGGCACGCGCGTTGCCGGAGTCCAGGCGCGGATTTCGCGGATCGCCATGATATCAAGGGCGAAAAGCTGGCCGCTGACTTCGAAAGTTATGAATTCGCGTTGCATCTGTCGGGTTCCTCGATGTTCAAAAGGCGACGCGGCGAACCGCGGCTGCCAGCTTTTCCGCGTCGAACGGCTTGACGATCCAGCCGGTGGCGCCGGCTTGGCGCGCGCGGGCCTTCTTTTCGTCCGAGCTTTCTGTGGACAGCACCAGGATTGGCCGGTGGGCATGCGAACCGCCTTGCTCGCGGATGCGCTCGATCAGCCCGAAGCCGTCGAGCCGGGGCATGTTGATATCGGTAATGACGACATCGGCCTCGTTGCCGTCGAGCCATTCCAGCGCGGCCATGCCGTCTTCGGCCTGGGCGACATCGAAGCCACTGCCAGTCAGGGCATGGAGCAGGAGCGCGCGCATAGAGGCGCTGTCGTCCACGGTGAGAATGCGGGTGGGGCGTGTCATCTCTCGGTCTCGCTTGGCTTTCAGAACAGTTCGACGTCGCCGCTTGCCGGCGGTGTGCGAATGGGCGGAACGGGCTCGGGCGCTTGCGCGCTTTCGACGTGACGGACACGCACCTGGCCAAGGGCCGGCCGGAAATCGACACGGCGCGCGCTCAACCCGCCAAGATCCTCGCGGACCAGCGGGATTCTTTCGGCAATCAGGAAATTGCGGGCGAATTCGGCGTTCATCGTGCCGATCCGGGCCATGCCCGCATGCAAATTCGCGCCGCCGTAGAGATGCGCCCTGAGCCGCTGCTTGGACGCACCCTGGGCCATCATTTCGTTGATCAGAACTTCCATCAGGTAGACGCCGTAATGCTCGTCGACCTTGCCTTCGCCGGGCCTGGCCGGTTCGGCGAGAAGGAAATGGTTCATGCCGCCGATTTCGACCTGCGGATCGAACAGGCAAGTGGCGACGCAGCTGCCCAGCACGGTGGTGAAGACCACGCGCGGGCCGGCGCTGACCCGGGCCTGGCCCTGGAGCACCGTGATCCGCGTCAGCGCCGGGGGATCGATGATCGACCGCTGGAACATCACAGTCTCATGCCGCCTTTCGAAACGCGTGCCGCGCAATGCGGCCGATGGGCGCCACAACGTCGGCCGCGCCCAGGGCGATCGCCGCGCGCGGCATGCCGAACACGGTCGAGCTGGCTTCGTGCTGGGCAATGGTGTGAGCGCCGGCATTATGCATGGTGAGCAGCCCCTTGGCCCCGTCGCTGCCCATCCCCGTCAGGAGAATGCCGACGGCGCGCGCGGCCTCAAGCTGATGCGCGATGCCGGTTGCCGGACATTCGCCCAGGAACGCGCCTCGGCGACCGTCAGCGTCGCACCCGCCGCCGCGATAGAGGCCGGGGCCGTCGAGCACGAACTGCCACTGGCGGCCCTGCGCGACAGCCTGTTGGTCCAGTGCCGGAGCGCCTGACCCCAGCGTGATCAGATTTGTGGGTTGCGGAATTTAGTTCATAAACTAAACGACTGCCGCTTGACGCAGCAGTCCGGGAACGCTCCCCTTGTTCGAATTTCTCTCCACTGGCGAAAATGCCCTCAACCTGTGGCTCGCCGGTTTCCTGATCGCCGGCCTCGTCGCCGGCATTGCCTCCGGTTTTTTCCGGGCGCGCAAGATCCAGCCCAACGGTTTCAAGTGGAAGCAATTCGGCTTTGAGGCAATGGTCGCGGTCATCAGCGTGGGTTTCTCCGGCCTGGTGATCGGCGGCGCACAGAAGTGGCTGGTCGCGCACGAGTGGATCACTTTCAGGCACGAGCCTGCCGCCTGGTGGGTGATCCTGCTCGAATATGCGGCCTATTTCATCACCTTCGACACCTGGTTCTACTGGCTGCACCGCTGGATGCACAATGAGCCGTTCTACCGCTGGATTCACAAGCTGCATCATCGCTCGACTTCGCCCAACCTGCTGACGACGCTTTCGGTCCATCCGTTCGAATCATTCATCAATGGAGGCTGGATGGTGATCTTCATCACTCTGTTCACCATCCACGATTCCAGCATGGCGCTGATCGGGCCGACCAACATCATCATGGGGCTCTATGTCCATTCCGGATACGAGTTCTTCCCGAGGTGGTGGAACAAGTCATGGCTGACCAAGTGGTTCATCACCGCCACCTTCCACGACCAGCATCACAAGTATTTCACCGCGAATTTCGGCGGCTACACCACTGTGTGGGACCGCATCTGCGGCACGGTCCGGCCCAAGTTCGAAGCCGATTACCTCAAGCTCAAGGATCGCGCAGGCGACTGGCGCAAACCGGCCTCCCCGACCGAGACCGTTACACCCTGACATCTGCCGCCCCGCTTGCCAGGCGGGGAATTTGCCGCTCAACTGTTTCGCACAAGAATAGCGGGAGAGGCGGCGATGGCGCGGATCGAAATTTCCGGCGTGGGGATCGAATACGAATTGCTGGGGCCGGAAGACGCACATTGCGTTTCGATCACGCCCGGCGGGCGGATGAGCATGCAGGCAGGCGGCGTTCGCGAACTGGGCGAAGCGCTGGCAGCTCTGGGCAAGCGCGTGCTGCTGTGGGATCGGCCAAATTGCGGCCTCTCTGACTTCCATTTCGAAGGCGAGAACGAGTCGGCCATGCAAGCCCGCATGCTGACCCAGCTGATCCGCGCCCTTGGCCTGGGCCCCACGGCGCTGGCGGGCGGCTCTGCCGGATCGC
Source organism: Novosphingobium sp. (assembly GCA_050248535.1). Lineage (GTDB taxonomy): Bacteria > Pseudomonadota > Alphaproteobacteria > Sphingomonadales > Sphingomonadaceae > Novosphingobium. The sequence continues at coordinate 18,921 of JBFWSE010000050.1, read as the reverse complement.
GCTGCACCCTGCTGGCGGCAGTGCAGGATCCGGAGGCAGTCTCACATCTTGTCCAGTGGTGGATCAGCGGGGGCACAGTCAGCCTGATGATGCTGGGCGCAAGCTACGATTGCGAACCGGCGATCGCCGCCTCGATGGGCGGGATGGAGGCCGTAACCAAGCTGACCGCCTTTGCCGAACCGTTGCAGCGCCGTCCCGAAGCGCGGGCGGAATTGCTGGCGCAGGACCCGGCCCAATTCATCGCCACCATGGAACGCTGGGCCGAGGCTTTCGTGCCGCAAAAAGATTCCCCCGTCCCCGGCGTGTCGCCCGCGGACTGGGCGAACCTCAAGATGCCGGTACTGATCTTCCGCGGCAGCGAAAACGACATGTATCACAACCGCCGCATCACCGATTGGGCGCACCGGCTGATCCCGCATTCGGAATATGTCGATTCGCCCTGGGACGATAATGCCTTCGCCCGGCGGATGACGGAAGCGGCGCAGGGCGGCGGCAGTCCGCTCGTCGACTGGCCGATGCTCGCCCCGGCGATTGCGGAGTTCACGAGCCGGTAAAACCCTCCGCCAGGAATCGCTCGGCCAGTCCCGCCAGCAAGGCGCTGCCGCGTGGCAGGACGCTTTCATCGAGCATCATCCGGGTCGAATGTATGCCGCAGCACTGAGTCCAGTCTTCGCCTTGCCGGGCAACACCCAGGAAGAACATCGCGCCGGGCACTTTTTCCAGCACATAGGAGAAGTCCTCCGCCCCCATGATCGGCGCGTCGAGGCGGCGGAAGGCCTCATCGCCGAACATGTCGCGCGTCACACGTTCACCGAAGGAAACCGCCGCCGCATCGCAGATGGTGACCGGGAAGCCTTCGGTAATCGTCACTTCGGCAGTCAGTCCGTGCGCCCCGGCGATACCGGCGGCGAGCAACCGCATCGAATCGCGCACCCGGTGGCGGTTCTCGGCAGAGAGCGTGCGCATGGTGCCTTTCATCAGCACCCGGTCGGGAATGACGTTGAACGTGCTGCCCGCGTCGAGATGGGCGACAGTCACCACCACCGGATCGTGCGCGTCGAACTGGCGGGTAACCATGGCCTGGAGCGCCGTGACGATCTCCGCGGCGACCGGCACCGGGTCAAGCGTCTGGTGCGGCAGCGAGGCATGGCCGCCGCGGCCCTCGATCACGATCTGCATTTGATCGGCGGCGGCAAGCAGGGGCCCGCCGCGCCCCGCCACGAGCCCGTGCGGCGCGTTGGGCATGATATGGAGCGCATAGGCCGCATCAGGCAGCGGCCCGTGCCCCTCACCGCCCAGCAGGCCTTCCTCCAGCATGAAACGCGCCCCGTGCCAGCCTTCCTCGCCCGGCTGGAACATGAAGCGCACTTCGCCGGCAAACCCCTCGGCGCGTGCGCAAAGCACCTCGGCCGCGCCGGCCAGCATGGCGGTATGCGCATCGTGCCCGCAGGCATGCATGGCGCCAGGCACGGTCGAGGAAAACGGCAGGCCTGTCTCCTCGGGCATGGGCAGCGCATCCATGTCGCCGCGCAGCAGCACCGAGGCGCCCGGTCCGGCCTTGCCCTTGAGTATGGCAACCATGCCGGTAGTCGTCGTGCCCTCGCGCCATTCGAGCGGAAGGTGGGCCAGCGCGGCGCGCACCTTGTCGCGGGTCTTGGGGGTGTGGAGGCCCAGTTCGGGTTCGGCATGAATGGCCCGCCGCAGATCGACGATTCGTCCCGAAATCGCCGCTGCTTCTTCGATCAGGCGTTCATGCAGCATGCCGCTCTCCGCTTGGTTGAGCAAAGCATGATAGCGGGGCCGGGCCTGCTGTCGAGCCGCATCAGGCGGTAAGCGCCGCTTCTATCCGCCGGGCCGCCCGATTGTGCCGGACCACCGAGAAGGCGAGCAGCAGATTGAGCGCGATATAGTAGAGGAAATACCAGAGCGGACTTCCCGCAAGCATCGATGCGCCAAGGATCAGCGCGCGCGGATTGGGACCCAATATCTTGAGCATGGCGAGCAGCGGCTCAAGCCGGGAACGCGCTTCGCATGCGATCTTGTCGAGCGCCGAAACATTTCCCCTGGCATCGGCAGCAAGGGCATCGATCTTGAGCGCATAGGGCGTCATTCCGGCGGCGACATTCAGATAGGCCGCCAGCAAGGCTCCGAAGCCGGCCTTGGCAGTGCTGTCCACGTCGGCCTGGGTCTGGCGGATCCAGGGTGTGCCATAGACCCAGTACTGATACTGCCGCCGCTGCACTTCGACGTGGTTGGCCTGGACGATATGGCTGGCGCCCGCACCCAGAGTGGCGACCCATGCCAGCCAGCCGATCTGGTGCTGCAGCAGTACGCCCAGCGTAAGATAGAGCACGGTGTGGCTCAAATAGTCGCACAGCCCGTCGACCATCTCGCCGGTCGGGCTGGACCGGCCGGTCATTCTGGCAAGATCGCCATCGGCCCCATCGACAACGTGCCAACTCATGTGGAGGAACAGGCCCAACAGCGCCGCCGGCACGCCCCACGGCATCGAATAGGCAACGCCGGCCAGCACGACCAGCACAGCGCCGGCGACCGAGACCATGTTGGGGGTTACCGGCGTCTTCGCCAGCTGCCGCGCCAGTTGCCAGGCCAGCGGATGGTAAAGATGAAAATTGAGCGCATCCTGCAATTCGCGGGGTCGCTGGGGCCGGGTCAGGGGCACACTGGGGGAGGCTGGCTGGCGCGAATCCAGGCCGGGTGTCTGGGCTTCCACTCGTATCAAACTCCCCGATCGCGCCAATTTCGCTTCAAAGTCATGATCTTGCCGCCTCGTGGTTCCATCAGGCGTGCGCTGCTCATATCGGGGAATGCCGGATGGGAAAAGAGCGGTTGACACAGGCATGGCCGAAACGGCATTGGCGCGCGGCCGTGCCAGCGCGAGACCGTCGCCGCATTTGATGCGGCAAACCACTTGCTTTTGGCCCGCATTTTTCACAATGACGCCGTTTCACGCGGCACTGTCCGTGTTTGTCGGAGGAATTTTCTAGATGAAGCCAATCAAGGTCGCCGTGATCGGCGTGGGCAACTGCGCCTCTTCGCTGGTGCAGGGCGTGGCGCATTACCGGTCGAGCAATTCCTCCCAGGGGCTGATCCACGAACAGATCGGCGGCTACGGCGCCGGTGACGTGGAATTCGTCATGGGTGTGGATGTCGATGCCCGCAAAGTGGGTAAGGACATTGCCGAGGCCATCTTCGCCGCCCCCAACAACACGGCCGTGTTCATGCCCAATGTTCCCGCCTCGGGCGTTAAAGTCATGATGGGCAAGATTCTCGATGGCGTCGCCGATCATATGACCGGCATGGGCGAACGCGGCTTCATGGTCGCGGACGCACCTGAAGCGACCAAGGAAAGCATCGTTGCCGCGCTCAGGGATTCGGGCGCCGAAGTGCTACTCAACTTCCTTCCGGTCGGTTCGCAGGAAGCGACTGAATTCTACATGGAATGCGCGCTCGAAGCGGGCGTCGCCGTGGTCAACTGCATGCCGGTGTTCATCGCCAGCCGCCCCGAGTGGGAACGCCGCTTCGCCGAAAAGCGCATCCCCATCGTCGGCGACGATGTGAAGGCGCAACTGGGCGCCACCATTGTCCACCGCGTCCTATCCAGCCTGTTCGGCGCGCGCGGGGTCAATGTCGATCGCACCTATCAGCTCAACACCGGCGGCAATACCGACTTCATGAACATGCTCGACCGCCAGCGGCTGGGGTCCAAGAAGGAATCGAAGACCGAAGCCGTCCAGTCGATGCTCGCCCAGCGCCTCGCCGACGAGAACATCCACGTCGGCCCGTCGGACTATGTGCCCTGGCAGAAGGACAACAAGCTGTGCTTCCTGCGCATGGAAGGCAATCTGTGGGGCAATGTCCCGATGAACATCGAGCTGCGCCTGTCGGTGGAAGACAGCCCCAATTCGGCCGCCGTGGTGATGGACGCGATTCGCTGCTGCAAGGTCGCGCTCGACCGTGGCGACGGCGGTGCGCTGATCGGCCCTTCGGCCTATTTCTGCAAGCATCCGCCGCAGCAGTTCAACGACGATACCGCCGCACAGATGGTCGAGGAATATATCGCGGAATCGGCGCTGGCGGCGGAGTGACTCCGGCCACCGCGATTTCCGGGAGCATCCCATGGACGCGCTGATTATCGCCGCCGGCTATGGCAGCCGGCTGCGCGACATTGCCGATTCGAAGCCGCTGGCGCCGATCGCCGGAGTGCCCCTGCTTGAGCTGGGCGTGCGTCAGGCGCGCGCCGCGGGCGTGGAACGGGTAGTCGTCGTCACCGGGCATCACGCCATCGAGATCGAGAAGTTCCTGCCTTCCCTCTCCGCACGGGTGGGCATCCCGGTGGTCTCGGAACGGCTGCAGCACTGGTCTACGCCCAACGGCCATTCGGTTATCGCCGGCGCGGCGCGGATCGAAGGCGATTACTTGCTGATGATGGCGGACCATATTTTTTCGGCCGGGATTCTCGACCGGCTGGCGCGCCAGGGCACCAAGAGCCGCGGGGTCACCCTCGCCATCGACCGGCGCACCGATAATCCGCTGGTCGATCCCGAAGACGCGACATGGGTCAAGACCGATGCCGACGGCCGGATCGAGGCCATCGGCAAGACCATTCCCGAATACGATGCCGTCGATTGCGGCGCATTTCTTGCCACGCCCGAACTGGCGCAGGCAATCCAGACCGCCATCGCCCAGGGCAAGGCAGGAAGCGTTTCGGAAGGCATGCAGCTGATCGCCGACGCAGGCCGCGCTGCGACCATGGACATCGGCGAGGCCTGGTGGCTCGATGTCGACGACCCGCGCTCGCATGCGCTCGCCGAGGCCGAGGCCCCGGCGCGCCTTCCGGAAATCTACGGCTGAAGGTACTCCCCTTACGGGTATTTCATCTGGACAGTGGTCGCCAGGCCGCTGCGCGGCACGTTGAGGCGTACCGAGCGGAACGAGGGCAATCCTGCCAGAGTTGAGGGATTGTTGGAAAAGCCATAACCTTCCGCCGGCAGCCCGATTCCGGACCGGTCGAACTTCTGGTTGGCGTTCTGGTCGTGATAGAGCGCCAGGGCATAGACCCCGTTGCGCGGCACGAAAATGCACGCCCGCGTCGTTCCCGCCACGGCCTGCACGCGCCCGACATAGAGCGAACCATGGCGCGCAAGGAATTTGCGGGGATTGTCTTCATAGAGCGTGATTGCCAGCTGGCCGGTGCCATTGCGCAAACCATGGGCCGTGACGAACAGCCAGGTATCGCTGGGCGTACCCGTGCAACCCGGAGGCGGGCTTGCCGCCTGCGCCGCGGAAATCAACCCGAACGGCGCCGCCAGCGAGGCTATGGCCATGGCGGCGGCGCGAATAGATGTCGGCAATATCAATGCGTTTCTTCCATGTCTGAATTGAAGGTAGAAGCAGGATGACCTGCGGGCCAATTACGGCTTTCGCCGGCATTCGTCCATTGTGTTCACCCATCCCATTTCCGATTCGCGCGCTGAATGGAGTGTGAATTCGGCAAAAATGCGTCAGAAAGGCTGATCATCGCGATCTTCCACGGCGACGATCCGCCCGCGATCCATTGTGACGATCCGGTCGGCCAGGGCCGGCAGTGCGCCGCGATGACAGATTGCCAATATGGCCATTTCGCCGCGAAGCCGGTCCAGCGCGGCCGCGATAGCCGATTCGTTTTCGGCATCAAGCGCGCTGGTCGCCTCGTCGAGAATGAGCAGCGCCGGCTGGCGCAACAGGGCTCTTGCCAGGACGATACGCTGCCGTTCGCCGCCCGAAAGATGCCGCCCGCCTTCGCCGACCTGGGAATCAAGACCGGCCGGCAGGTGCTCGACGAACCCGGCGCTGGCGCGGGCCAGCGCGGCCTTGAGCTGCGCTTCGTTCGCCGAAGGGTCCGCCCAGCACAGATTGTCGCGAATGGAACCGGAAAACAGCACCGGCTCTTGCTGCACATAGGCGACCGAACGCCGCCAGGCCCGCTTGAGCTCCTCGCCCAATCCCACGCCGTCGATGCGCACCATGCCCGCATCGGGTGCGATCAGGCCGCCCGCGAGATCGGCCAGGGTGCTCTTGCCTGCGCCCGAAGGCCCGACCAGCGCAGTAATCCCGCGCGCCGGAATAGTCAGCGTCGCATCGGCCAGCACGGCGTCGACCCGGCCGGCATAGCGCACTGTCACGCCATCGAACGCAATCTCCCGGTTGAGCGGCGGCGGGTCTTGCGTGTCGCCACCCGGTTCGCGCGACGCTTCGGCCCGCGCAATCAGCGAGGCGATCTCGTCCAGCGCCGGGCGACAGTGCGCCCAGTGCTGCCAGGCGCCCTGAAATACCGCCAGCAGCGGCAACCCGCGTCCAAACAGGACCACCAGCGGCACGATCTCTGCCGGGCCGCGATGCCAGCGCGCCACGGCCAGCCAGACCAGCAGCGCGACAAAGATCGCCCCGGCCACTTCCAGCGTGAACTTGGCCAGTCCCGAATCCCGCAGATAGAAAAATTCCGCCCGTCGCAGCCCGCGAAATCCGTTCGCCACTGCCGCGCGAGCCTGCTCTTCGCGCCCGAAACTCTTGATGACGCGCAACGCGCCCAGATTTTCCGACAAGGTGCCATGGATGGCGCGATAGGCCTGCCCCATGTGCTCGCCGAGATTCGCTGCCCGCCGGCCCAGTCGCCGGTAGGCAAGAAGCACCAGCAAGCCTCCAGCAACGGCGCCGGCCGTTACCGCCGGCGAAATGGCCAGCGCCGCGGCGCCGACGCCCAGTAACGTTGCCGCCGTTGCCAGGGCCGTCAGCAACTGGCTGACGCCGCTGCCGATCCGGTCGATATTGCTGATGAGCGCGCTGGCATTGTCCGTCTGCCGCATTTGCGACGCCAACCGCCAGTCGCAGTGGAGCAAGGCGTCCCAGGCCCGGTTACGCAGGCCATCGACCAGCCGGATCTGGAACCGCTGCCCTGCCAGAGCGCGCAGAAGGTTGATCGTCGCCCGCGCGATGACCAAGGCAACGAATAGCGCCAGCAGTGCGCCCAGCGTTTCCGGCAGACCCGCCCTGGCCATCCACCCGCCCGGCCCTTGCCCGGCAGAAGGGCCGCCCAGCGCCTGCAGCATGGGGACGAGCAGCAGCAGGCCGAACCCTTCCGTAGCGCCCGACAGCGCCATTAGCAGGGCCAACCACAGCGCCTCGCGCAGGCTGATCTGGCTTAGCAGAAACCGGGGCATGTCTTGCGCCAGGCGTTTTCTCCCGCGTCCTCTACCCGCCGAACCGTCCGGGCGGTTGTCCGCCGCGCGACCTTCGCGATCGGGCAGGCGGTGTCAATGGCCGACAGTGGCAATGGCCTGCCTGCTATGCCATGGTCGCCGTCAGCCTATGAACCGTCCTTGCGCGCTATCGCCCGAACTCGCCCTGCTGGCGGCCTGCGATCTCGCATCCGACCGCAGACTTTCCGCCATGCTGGACGACGCAGCGGCAAGGAATATCGACTGGCGCCGGTTCGGCGATCTGGCCGAGGGCAATGGCATGGCCGGGCTGGCCATGGCGCGGCTGTCGCAAGCGGCCCCGGCATCCGTGCCGGCGCCTTTGCAGGAACGCTTTGCCGGCGTGGAGCGCGCCGGCGCGCTCGCACACATGCTGCAGGGGCGCACTTCGGTGCGGCTATCCCGGGATCTTGCGAAAGCCGGCATTCGCTCGATCGTGCTGAAGGGACAGGCGCTCAGCCACATGCTCTACCGGCCTTACCCGCACTGGCGGACTTCGAGCGATATAGACTTGCTGATCCCGTCCGGCGCGCTGGCAGGAGCCGACCGGCTGCTGCGTGATGAGGGCTTTGTGCGCCAGTGGCCCGAGCAGGACTTGCCCGAGCATGGCGGGGACATGATCCTGCTGCTGGCCAACGTCTTCGAATATGTCTGCCAGGAAAGCGGGCAACTGGTCGAACTGCATCACCGAATCACGCTCAACCCGCATTGGTTGCCAGGCGATTTCGAGGCGCTTGACCGGACGGCCAGCGAAGTCGAAACCGGCCAGGGCGCGGTACGCGGCCTCGATGGGCCCATGCTGGTGGCCTATCTGTGCTGGCACGCATTCGCCCATTACAATTTCCGGCTCAAATGGGTCAGCGACATAGTGCGGGCGCTGAGGCACACGGGCTTTGCCTCCTGCGCGCAGGCCTGCCCGCCAGAGGCTGGATTTGCGCAGGGCCCGGTCGAGCTGGCTGACGCCTTGCTGGCGGCGGTCCTGCCTGCGATCGATGACCGGGAGGCAAGCGTGACGAAAGGCGTCTGGCGAAGGCAGATCGGGCGGATCGTCGCAGGTATGGAAGATCCGCGGCGTTTCCCAACTCGTCGCAGTCTGGCGTCGCTGCCTGCCGAAGCCGCTTTTCGCGCCTTTCTTGCGCGGCTTTCGCCGGGACTGCGCGGCAAGGGTTACGAACTGATACGCGGACTCTGCGATCCGCGCGATGTCGCAACACTTGGCCTGGGGGCACGCTATGCTCCGCTATACGCCGTAGCCGGGCCGCTCCTTGCGCTGAAACGCTTTGCGGTCAGGCAGGCGACTGCCGCCTAGGACGGGTTCAGTACCGGTTACTGCCATTGACGTAGCGGATGAAACGCGCCGTGATCAGGGCGCGAGGCAACGTGATCGCCACGGGGTAAAGAATATCTTTTTGCAGCGTGGTCTTGTCCGGCAGCCGCTCCAGCGCGTTTCGCAGCCGCGGCACATCGATCATCGCCCCAAGCTCGGGATCGCGTTCGATGCTGGCAAGCTCGCGCAGATAGTCGTCCTGGCGACGGCTGATTCGCAAATGCCAGTCCGCGTCCCAGCGTCCGTTGGAGCGGTTTTGGCGCTGCTCTTCGGGCATGATGCCCTTGGCCATCTGCTTGGCCAGCCAGCGCGTTTCGCCATCGCGATTGAACACTTCGACCGGCAACCCGTAACAGAATTCGATCAGCGGCCGGTAGGCAGTCGGATCGCGCATGGCCACGCCATAGATCTGTTCGAACCCCTGATATATCTCGGAGGCTTCGCATTCTTCGTTCTGGTAGAGCAGTTCCTGCGAATGGCGCCGGTTGAGTGGCTGGTAGCGGTCCGTCACCAGTCCAGATCGATCGTAGCGCTGCTGCGCCCCGGATTTTTCGCGAAATTCCCGGGTCAGGGGAGTCAGCAATTCCAGCCAGGGCTGATAGCCGCGATGCCAGAGGTGCATCATCGGCTTCCAGAGGAAATCCGGCAGCAACGGGACCAGGCACAGCGCAATGAACTTGCGCAGTTGCGAGCGGTCGTCATTCGCCTTGCGCTTGAGCCCGCGCCACATCTTGCCCCACTGGCCCTTGAGGAACTGCTCGACATAGACCCAATCGCCACGGTCGCTGAATGTGTAATTGCCCCATTCGGCCATGAGCAGCATGTCGCACCCGCGGGCGCGAGCCTGATCGAACAGACCGTGAAACACGTACATGTTGCACAGGCCGGTGGGTGCACCGCCCATGACGTGGAAGAAGTCGTTCCAGCGGTGGTCGTGCTCGTACCCTGCATTGTCGGTGAAGTGCGGTTCGACATGCGGGTGCATGGCGGCAAAAGCCTCTACCATCGGCCTTTCGTTGCCGTTCATCGTCGACTCGACAATACCGTCCCAGCCACTTTCGGGATGGAAAGTGAAAGTCGGCAATTTGTAGCCATCCGGCAGGAAGCGTGCCGCTCTTGCCACGACCTGCGACGAATCGAGACCGCTCGACAAGGTCGATCCGGGCGTTCGGCTGCCGGCGAGGCAGACCCTGATGCCCTCGTCGAGCAAATGCTTGGCTTGCTCTACATAGTCCTCGTCGCGCGGCAGACGAATATCGGGTTTGGAAAACAGGTTGTAGAACTTGTGCAACCGGCGCGGTGCGCCGCGGCGAATTTCGACGATCGAGCCCAGCGGAACCCGGCGTATTCCCCGAAACCAGCTGGCTTCCTGATCGGAGAAATTGAGCAGGGCCGAATCGGCCGCGTGGTCTTCGTCGAGCTGGATTTCCAGGCCTGTGGCATGAATCGCACGCGGCACGCTGGCGGCGCAGACGTATCTTTCGCTGTTGTGATAGGCCAGCGGCGCGGCGCGAAAGGGGCTGCGTGCCAGGCGCAAGCTGCCACTCTGCCTGTCGGCCACGACAGCGCAGTATTCGCCGATGATTTTCTCGTCGGCCTGGTCCCCCCAGCGTTCCACCGCGAGTCCATAGAGATGCGAAGTGTTCTCGAACCGGCACCCCAGGGAGCGGGCGATCTCATCGGCGTTGTCGAAATAGCCGTGAAAAGCCGCCAGGGCGCCGCTGGGCAACTGCGCCGGCCGCCATGTTCTGACAATGACGGGATCGGGCCGCAGAGGCCTGTAAGCAAAATGCAGCCCGTCGATTTCACACGAAGCCGCGGTGCCGCCAATTCCCGAACACAGCGAATTGGCCAACCGACCGGCCATGCCCCTGAATTCGCCGTCGCCGGCGAAGTCCCACGGCCAAGCAAAGGCTAGCACTTTGGCAAATTACCCCGGACTTTGCGGCATCGCGGATTTCTCCGGAGGCCGCCTTGCGATCCAACCGGAATGAATCAGGATTTTACCGCGGATGTGCTAGACCCGGCCTGGCTTACCGGATTCTGCGCCCCGGCCACGTCTGCAATCCGGCCAATCCGCTTGAGTTCGGGCTTGGTCCAGCCTTTTGTCGGCTTTGACTGAAGGTTCATCGGGACATCCTTGCAGGGTTTTCTGGAAAACATTCTAAGTTAACTATTTGTCTAGCACGGGGACCCTGCGCTTGCAAGATTCCTGCCGCCGCGAATAACGGGGAGCCAGACTACTCAGCCGCCCAGCCGCAAGACCTCCTGCCAATCGCCCGTATCGGCGCCGAGAACGCCCTGCCGGTCGATTTCCACCCAGGCGTGCAGAGTGTCTTCGCTGTTGCCTGCCGCAGGCTGTCTGACGCCAATGACCACACCGTGGGCAATGCGCCGCCGCCGCAGCATCCAGCTCAGCGCCATGGCTTGCGGCAGGCACTTGGCTTCAAAGGGAAGCCTGTGGGCCGCCCGCTCGACATGGCGGGCAAGCCGTCGCGCCCGGCCGGTCTTGTCTTCAGGTGTTTGCTGGCCGGGTGCGCCACCCAGTGTCGAACGCCAGCGGCGCAAGGGAACCAGCGCGACAAGCAGCCTGGCCACTGCCAGCATTGCAGCGGCCTCCAGTGTCCGCGCCCTGCCGCGCCAATGCTCAGCCGCTTGCAAGCAGCCCCGCTTCGCTCAACTGGCCCAGAAACGTTTCGACATCGGCGGCGACTACATCCCGGTCGGCGCCGTATTGGGAACAGAGCGCCTCGATCAGCTCCGCCTTGCCGCGCGTGCCGTCGATCAAGCTCCAGATCGACTTGGCGCTGTCGGTCAGCGAAAAGAAATCCCCGGTATCGATTTGCATGACAACGGTTTCATCGTCGAGCTCGGTCTCGACAAAACTGGCGGAGATCTTGATCGGCGCGGTCATGGCCGATTCATACCCCATCGGTTTGCGGCCAGCCAGCGATTTTGTCCGCGACGAACTGGGCCGAAACATCGAAAAGCGAGGAATCGCGCGGCCTGGCGAAAACGGCGAGGCGCGTAAGTCTGGCCAGCGTGGCGAGGTGGCCGAACAGGGCCGGACGATCGAAATTGCGCGCGAAGGCCAGCAGGGCGGTCGAATAGTGGTCGTCCTGGAGCCGGGCCAGGGCCGCGCCGCCCCTGACCGGCTCGAACGACAATTCGGCCGCTTCTTCCAGAAAGACCAGCCCTGCCAGCGGCAAGGCCCGCGTCTCGACGCCCCCGGCAGGGCGGGCATAGAATTTCTCAAGCGTACGGGCGACTTTCTCCTCACAGGTGGCGCCGGTCAGCGCCAGTGCCTCGGGCGTCAGCTTGAGCCGTTTGTGGCCGGGCAGGCACATGATTTGCGACGGGTCGGACAGGTCGAGCACCAGAGTATCGTCGCAAAACATCGGCATGCCCAGCCGCGTTAGTGCCGCGACGATCGTCGACTTGCCGGCGCCTGAGGCGCCAGTGAACGCATAGACCTTGCCATCGCAGGCAACGGCCGAGGCATGGACCGGCACCAGCCCGTTGATTGCGGCAATGGCCGAATAGACCGTGCCATTGAGCCACAACCCCTCTTCGCCCGGATCGGCGCCCGCGCCGCGCTCGACCGTGATGCCCTGACTCTTGGCATAGTAGAACAGGTGCCGCCCTTCGGCCCGCAGCAGGAAGCGGTCTCCCCGGATACGCCAGCTTTGTTCGGGAAGCTCGCCTTCGCCAAGCAGTTCGGGCACCTCGCCATAGACCACACGGGTTTCGCGGGCCATCAGGGCAATGGACTGGTCTACCGGCATGATCGGGAGCCAATTTCGCACAGCCCGATCCGCCGCGTCAATCGCACGTCCCGCCGCCGCCGATTCGCGTCACGCAATATAGCGTGTGGAAAACACATAACCGCGCTTGTCCCCCCCATATGTGGTGGTTAAGCGCCGTTCATCGCCATGACCATTCCACTCATATCGCCCTCGATCCTTTCAGCGGATTTTGCCAGGCTCGGCGAAGAGGTCCGGGCGGTCGATGCGGCGGGGGCGGACTGGATCCATGTCGATGTGATGGACGGGCATTTCGTGCCCAATATCACCATCGGCCCCGGCGTGGTGAAAGCGCTGCGGCCGCATACGGCCAAGCCCTTCGACGTCCACCTGATGATCTCGCCGGTGGATGCCTACCTGGAGGCTTTTGCCGAGGCGGGAGCGGACATCATCACCGTCCACCCCGAAGCCGGGCCGCATTGCCATCGCACGGTCCAGGCGATCAAGGCGCTGGGCAAGAAGGCGGGTGTGTCGCTCAACCCGGCGACACCGGCCAAGATGCTCGACTACCTCATCGACGAGGTCGACCTGGTGCTGGTGATGAGCGTCAATCCCGGCTTCGGCGGCCAGAGCTTCATTTCGAGCCAGCTGCGCAAGATCGAAGCCGTGCGCAAGATGATCGACAAGACCGGCCGGCCAATCCACCTCGAAGTCGATGGCGGAGTCGATGTTGAAACCGCGCGTCTGTGCACCGATGCCGGGGCCGACGTGCTGGTCGCGGGGACGGCGACATTCCGCGGAGGACCGGAACGCTATGCCGCGAACATTGCCGCGCTCAAGGGGGGCAGTTGATCCATGGCTGACATTGCAGCGCGCGAACTGTTGCATCCCGGCCTCGACGAAGCGCCGGACGACTTGTCGGCGCTGCCGCTGGGCCATGGCGAGGAAGCGCTGGTCGACAGCCGAACGGGCGGAGATACCGAGCCGCTGATCGAGCCGGGCCGGGCACTGGCGCTGGCCGATTTTACGCCACCATCGATCGGCGCGGGCGAGCGGCTGATTCGCCTTGCCTACCGGGCGGGAATTCCATCGTCGATGCTGACATCGCCGATCGGCAAGGCGAGCAAGCCGCGCATTCTGGCGACCGTGACCAACCCCCTTCCCGGCAACAGCGCGGCCGGCATGGCGCTTCGCGCTGGCCATTTCTACGTTCACGGCGTGAAAGGCGCCATTTCCCAGATCGATTTCGGCGGCGTCGCCCGGCTGAGCCCGCCAATGGAGCGCACCGTCCACAGCTTCTCCTGGCTGGCCGATCTGGAAGCCTGCGCACCGCGCGAGCAAGTGACCGCGGTCGCCGCGCGTATCCTCAAGGCCTGGCTCGACGCCAATCCGAAAATGCCTTCGCGTCCCGGCAAACGGCCGGCCTGGAACGTGGCCAATGCCGGTACGCGCATTCTCAACTGGCTGATCCACGCCCCGCTGATCCTGTCCGACAGGGACAAGGCCTTGCGCGACCGCACGCTCGAAGCGCTCGATGAGAGCGCCCGCTGGCTCGATCGCAATGTCACGCGCGCCGAGGATCAGCTGGCCCAGGTCGCGGGCTGGTGCGCGCTTGTCGCCTCGGGGCTGCTCATGCCCGATGGCAAGCCGCGCCGTCTCTATGGCGAAATGGGATTGATTCGCGCTCTGGGCGATCTGGTGGGGGACGATGGCGGAGTCATTTCGCGCAGCCCGCTGGCGCAGATGGAAGCCATCGCACTGCTGGTGAGAGTGCGCGCCTGCTATGCCGCGACCGGGCGCGATCCGCCCAAGGCGCTCGAAGCCATGCTGGCGCACCTGGTGCCGCCACTGCTGTCGCTGACGCATGGCGATGGCTCGCTGGGAAGCTGGCAAGGCGCCTGGGCGATCGGCGCCGACGAGCTGTCCACATTGATCGAGGCCAGCGGCGTGCGCGCCCGGCCGCTTCGCGATGCCCGGCAATGGGGTTACCAGCGCGTGGTCGCGCAAAAGGGCGTGCTCCAGTTCGATGCCGCCCCGCCGCCGATGACGCGCCATGCTCGCAGCGGTTGCGCCTCGACTCTCGCTTTCGAATTCTCCCACGCCGGACAGCGCATTGTCGTCAACTGCGGCGGCGCGGCCTGTGCCGGCGGGTTAATGCCGATACGGCTCGAACAGCCGCTGCGCACCACCGCCGCCCATTCGACCCTGGTGCTCGACGACGCCAATTCGACGTCGCTGGCGATCAATGGCGCAATCGGCAGTGGCGTGTCCGAGGTCGAGGTTGACCGCCGCCTGCTCGAAGGCGCGCGCAATTCCGGGGCAACCCGGATCGAGGCCGGCCACGATGGTTATGCCGCGCGCTATGGCCTGATCCATCGCCGCATCCTGATCCTGCGCGATGACGGCACTGAACTTCGCGGCGAGGACCTGCTGGTGCCGACCGGGCGCAAGGGAAAAAAAGGCAAGGTCGGCTTCGCCATCCGCTTCCACCTGGGCCCGGACATCGAGGCGCGGCTCAGCGAAGACGGCTCGGGCGCCGGTCTGGCGCTGCCTGATGGCTCCTATTGGCAATTCCGTTCGGGCGGCGGCGAGATTTCGATCGAGGAAAGCATCTGGGCCGACGCACAGGGGCGTCCGGTGCCGGTGCACCAACTGGTGGTGCAGGGTCTGGTCTCGCGCGGCGGGGGCAATTTCGCCTGGCTACTGAAGAAAATGGGGTGACTTGTCCGTGACTGAGGTAACCATCCGCCGGGCGCTGCTTTCGGTGTCCGACAAGACCGGGCTTGCCGATCTGGGCAAGGCGCTTGCGGCGCGGGGAGTCGATCTGGTTTCGACCGGGGGCACGGCCAAGGCGCTGCGCGATGCCGGATTGATGGTGCGCGACATTTCGGACCTCACCGGCTTTCCCGAGATGATGGACGGGCGAGTCAAGACGCTGCACCCCAAAGTGCATGGCGGCCTGCTCGCGGTGCGCGACAATCCGGAACACGCGGCGGCCATGGTGGAGCACGAGATCGGCGCGATCGACCTGGTGGTGGTCAATCTCTATCCCTTCGAAGCGACCGTGGCCAAAGGCGCCGCGCGCGACGAGATTATCGAGAACATCGACATCGGCGGGCCATCGATGGTCCGTTCATCGGCCAAGAACCACGAATATGTGACGATCGTGACCGATCCCGCTGACTATCCCGCCCTGATCGAGGAAATGGAAGCGACCGGCGGCGCGACCCGGCTTCCCTTCCGCAAGCTGATGGCCTCGCGCGCCTTTGCCGCAACCGCGGCTTACGACGCCATGATCAGCCAGTGGTTCGCCTTTGCCGATCAGCGGCAGACCTTCCCCGAAATGCTCGCGGTCAACGGGCGGCGCGCCGAGGAATTGCGCTATGGCGAAAACCCGCACCAGTCGGCCGCGCTCTATATGCCGGTCGGCCCGCACATCCGGGGCATCGCCCAGGCCGAGCAAGTGCAGGGCAAGGAGCTGAGCTACAACAATTACAACGATGCCGACGCGGCGCTCGAACTGGCCGCCGAATTCCGCGGGCAGAACCCGGCGGTGGTCATCGTCAAGCACGCCAATCCTTGCGGCGTGGCGCAAGGCGCGAGCCTGCTCGAAGCCTGGCAAGGCGCGCTGCAGTGCGACGATGTTTCGGCCTTCGGCGGGATTGTCGCGGTCAATGCGCCGCTCGACGGGCCGACTGCCGAGGCGATCTGCCAGATCTTCACCGAAGTGGTCGTCGCGCCCGATGCCGACGAAGCGGCGCGCGCGGCATTTGCCAGGAAGAAGAACCTGCGGCTGCTGTTGACGGGCGACCTGCCCGATCCGCGCCGTCCGGGCCTGACCGTGCGCCAGATCACCGGCGGCCTGCTGGTCCAGACCCGCGACAACGGCGCGATCGGCGAGGCGGATCTGAAAGTGGTGACCAAGCGCCAGCCAAGCGAACAGGAACTCAAGGACTGCCTGTTCGCCTGGACTGTCGCCCGCCACGTCAAGTCGAACGCCATTGTCTATGCCAAAGACGGGATCACCGCCGGGATCGGCGCGGGGCAGATGAACCGGCGCGACAGTTCGCGCATCGCCGCGATGAAAGCAGCCGAAGCGGCGGAGAAATTCGGCTGGGCCTCATCGCGCGCGGTCGGCGGCGCGGTCGCCTCCGACGCCTTCTTCCCCTTCGCCGACGGCCTGCTCGCCGCCGCCGAAGCCGGGGCCACGGCAGTGATCCAGCCGGGCGGTTCGATCCGCGACGAGGAAGTGATCGCGGCGGCCGACGAAAAGGGGCTGGCCATGGTCTTCACCGGGATGCGGCACTTCCGGCACTGACTATTGCGCAATTCGTCGCATTGCTCGCTCGCTTTGTCGCGACTCGCTTTCAATGAATGCCTTGTTCACCACTCGGAAAGCCGCCTCGGCCAAGGTCGGCGCCGAACCAGATACACGAGCAAGAGTTTCACGTCATGGGCATGTTCAAAGCCGACTTCTACCGCTCCTTCGCGATCGGCTTCGCCCTTGGCGCCGTCGTCGTGATTTCGACCCTGGGCATCAATGTCGGCGAGCACATCGCCGGCGGCGTCGCTCCCGCAGCGGAAGCTGCTTCCGCCCGCTGATATGCCGGGCATGAGATTCTTCGTTCCTCTGGCGCTTGTCGCCGCAGCGGCCACCGCCACAACCATCGCGACCCAGCAGGCTGCTTCGGCGGAACGTGTCGTTCTTGCCCCCGCGGCCGTGCGCGGGACGCATGAACCCGCGGGTCTCAAGACCGCAATCTTCGCCGGCGGCTGCTTCTGGGGCGTCGAGGGCGTGTTCAGCCATGTCGATGGCGTCACCAGCGCAGTGACAGGATACCACGGCGGACGCGGCGGCAATGTCACTTATGAGCGCGTGCGCACCGGAACGACCGGCTACGCCGAATCCGTGCGCGTGACCTACGACCCAACCCGGGTGCGCTACGACCAGCTGCTGCGCATCTTCTTCTCGGTCGTCGCCGATCCGACCCAGCTCAATCGCCAGGGTCCGGATACCGGCACGCAATACCGTTCGGCGCTGGTCCCCACCAGCGAGGAGCAGCGGCTGGCCGCCAGTGCCTATCTGGCGCAACTGCGCGCATCGGGCCTTTGGCGCGCGCCGATCGTTACGCGGATCGAGGGACAGAGACGTTTCTACCCGGCCGAGGACTATCATCAGGACTTCATCGCCAAGAATCCCGACCATCCCTATATCCTCGCCTGGGACATGGCGAAGATCCGGGCGCTGCGCCGGCTGTTCCCCGCGCTCTACCGCAACGGTTTCACTCGCGGCTGATTGCCGCCGCAGCCTGCGTCACCTATAGGGGGCGCATGTCCGGCCACACCCATCGCGAACATTCCGGCAAGGGCCTCGCCGAGGCGGCGCGCAAGGCGCTGATCGAAAGTGGCGAGCAATGGACCGAAATGCGCTCCGACGTCTTCGCCGCGCTCGCCGCTCACGACCGCCCGACCTCCGCCTACGACATCGCCGCCAGCGTCTCCGACCTCAGGGGCAAGCGCATTGCCGCCAACTCTGTCTACCGCATCCTCGACCTGTTCGTGCGCACCAATCTGGCGCGCCGGATCGAAAGCGCCAATGCTTATATCGCCAACAGCCACCCCGGCTGCCGGCACGACTGCATCTTCCTGATCTGCGATTCGTGCGGACAGGCGGTGCACCTCGACGATGACCGGCTGACCGGGGCGCTGGTGACTGCTGCCAAGGGGGCGGGCTTTGCCGATGTAAGACCGGTGGTGGAATTGAGGGGGCATTGCGCGGCGTGTAGCTGATTTTGTTTCTCGCGAAGGGCGCGAAGGAGCGAAGAGCGCGAAGAAGCTGCGCTATGCGGCGAAGCCGCTTTCGAATTCGATGGGCAGCGCAAGCCGGGAAATCCGTAAGAATGCCAGCGGCGCAATCTGCCGCCTTCGCGCCCTTCGCTCCTTCGCGTTCTCCGCGAGAAATCCATTGCCCGATATCGCAGGCACACAGCATCGCCCGCAGGCCAACGCGGGATTGGGCCAAGGGGTCCTTCGGCAAGCTCAGAATGAGCGGAAGGAACAAGCGACGGGCGGCCGGCGCTGGGATGCCTGACACAATCCTTCGACTGGCTCAGGACTTTGGCTTGGTGACTTCACTGCGAACGGCCGGCGAGAGTCACGCAAATCTCGCCAGCTCGGCCCTGTGTGCGAGGCGGTGCGGGTCGGGCTCGCTCCCCTGCCGCTGACCTGCGGGGCATACCCCGAAATTCCGTCGCCGGAGACCGCCGGCAACTCCTCGCATCCAAGATCGCGGACGCTTCCGCTTATGAGAGCGCCGGCCCGAGGCGGGAGAGGAGGCGCAGTGCACCAGCACCCCCGCACCCGTCGCGTGCGGGCATATAACCTATATGGTTCGTTTTGTCAAGATTAAATTCGGCGAAACGAGAACGTCCGGTTTCATGCCGAAGAATGACCATTCCGAATTGCGCGTTTGTCGAAGGGGAGCGGACGCAAGTGGACTAACCAGTTTTGGCCATTGCTCAAACAAAGCTTGCGCCGCACTTCGTACATGCAGACTTTAGTGGCAGATGGACTCCGCCATATTCTTTTCCCCAGA
>JBFWSE010000049.1:0-23632 GCA_050248535.1 Novosphingobium sp. | reverse complement strand
GCGATGACGGGCATGCGCAGGATGGCGCGCGGCTGGCGGGCGGGAGGCATGGAGCGACTTTGCCGACCCTCGCGGCAAATTCAAGCGCCTTGCGGAAAAACCGCAGCCGGTCGCAAAAATGCCCGCGGTTGCCGCGGGCCTTCATGCTTGAAAGGACTGCCAGTCAGTCCAAGGTCAGTTGCTGCGTCCACCCTTGGTGAAGCCTGCGGTCAGTCCGCCGGCCGCAAGGCTGCCCATGAGCAAGGGAGACGTGCCGAAACCGCCGCCCCGCGAAGCGCCATACCCATTGCCGGCAACGGGCGCTCCGCCGCACTGATGCGACTGGAGCAGGGCTGCCAGCGCCGCTTCGGCCGAACCGCCCTGGGAAGCCGGGCCGGTCCGCGCGGTGCAAACGCAGCTGCCATCCTGCAGGTTTTCGCGATGAACGTCGAACACACCGGGCGCCGCATTGCGGAACACTTGCACATTGCAGGCCGGCGCGGGCGAATAGGGAACAGCCTCCGCATCGGAGGCGCGCGTGATTCCCGCCTGAGCGGTGACCGCGAAAATCAGGCTCGGTACGACCAGGCCCATCGCGATATTCTTGAACTTCTGCATGAATTTGCCCCTATGCGCCGATCCGTGAAGATAGCAAACGGACATTAACACGACATTGCAGGCCAGATCAAGCGGCCATGCGCATTGGGGCCCGCACCGGTTTACTTTCCGCCGGAATGAGGTGAAGTGCCGTAAGGAAACAGGCGCATGGCGCTGGCTCAATGCCCACAGGCAAGTGCCGCGACCGCATCCTCCAGCCGTGCGGGATCCCCCAGCGCCAGGACATGCCCGTCCGAACCGGCGTGCAGCGGATTTCCGTTCCAGTCGCACACAGTCCCTCCGGCCCCTTCGATCACCGGCGCCAGCGCCGCCCAGTCGTGCAGTTTGAGATTGGCCTCGCAGACAATGTCGATATGGCCCGAGGCGAGCAGGGCATAGTTGTAGCAATCGCCGCCCATGACCATTCTGCGGTGATCGGTTCTGGCGGCGAGCGCCATGAAATGGCTGCCCTGGTGATCGTCGAAATAGTGCGGCCCGGTCGTGGCGAGAGTGGCCTGGGCCAGATCCGTGCAGGCCCGGGTGCGTGCCGGCGCGCCGTTGAACGTAGTCTCGCGTCCGGCCGCGCCGATCCAGCGCTCGCCCAGAATCGGCTGATCGATCAGGCCCAGTACCGGCCAGCCTTCGATAACCAGCGATACCAGAGTGCCGAAGATCGGCCTTCCCGCCAGGAAGGAAGTGGTTCCGTCGATCGGATCGAGCACCCAACTGCGCCCCGACTGGCCAGCTTCGGTCGCCAATTCCTCGCCGATCACGGTGTCGCGCGGCGCTTCGGCCTTGAGGATGCGCCGCATGGCTTCCTCGGCTGCCCGGTCGGCCAGCGTAACGGGCGTTTCGTCCGCCTTGCGCTCGCTGGCCAGCCCCGCGCGAAAATAGGGCCGGACCGCATCTGCGGCGGCGTCGGCGAGGCGATGGGCAAGAGCGATGTCGGCGTCCAGGTTCATGCGCAGGGATGTGCCTGCGCGCGCCCTGCCGGGTCAAGTGCCTTGCGCGGCGGATTCATACAAGTTTTCCGGCGCGACCCGTGCTAGGACCATCGCATCACGGCTGCATGAACAGTCGAAGTCCGGTCCAGGAAGAGACCGGGTCGCACGAATAGGACCGGGGCATGTTGAAGCGGCGCAAGCCGGGAATCGATAGCCGGATCGCTCCGGCGCAGGGGGTGACACGCGATGGCCAGCCGATGGGCTATAGCCGTGCACCCGCGCCCGATCTGTCGCCCTGGCTCTCGGGCCTCTATGCCACTATTGTCGATGTTCCCGACGGGCAACGGCTGACTTGCGGCTTGCTGAACGACAATTCGTTCATCCGCATCCAGCTTGAGGGCGAATGGACCGCGAAGGGCAGGGATGGCGAGATGAGCCTGGGCAGGGCGGCGCTGTTCTTCGGCCCGCAGACCCGGCTCATGCCGGTTTCGGTGACAGGACGTTTCGTCAGCCTCGGCATTTCGCTGCGCCCTGGCATCGGGCACGCCCTCAAGCGGTTTTCCACCGTCGACTATCTCGACCGGCTCGGCCCTGTCGAAGAGCTTGGCCTGCCCGGCGCCATGACCATGGAAATGCTCGAACAGGGCAGCACGCCGGAGGAATGGCTGGGCATGCTCGAGGCGATCTGCCGCCAGTTCATCGCCGAAGCGGGCGGCCGCGAACCGGATCCGGTCACGGCGCGTTTCGAGGAGCTGGCCTTTACCGACCCGGCGGCCGAGGTCCGCGAGTTCGCGCGCGATATCGGGGTCGATGTCCGCCGGCTCGAACGTATCGTCGGCCGCGATTTCGGCTTGCCGCCCAAACAGGTCCTGCGCCGCGCTCGCGCCCTCGACATGGCGAGCCACTTGCGCGGCGTGGCCGACGGCGCGGAGGCCAGCGAGTTAGAGCTGCGCTATTACGACCAGAGCCACATGATCCGCGATTTCGTCGAATACTTCGGCATGACGCCCAGGCAATTCGTCGAGACGCCGCAGCCGATTCTCACCCTTGCGCTGGAAACCCGTCAGGCGCGCCGGCTGGAGGCAATCCGGCGGCTGACGCCCGGCGCGCCCAAACCCTGGGAAGCGGGCCCCTCTCCGGTCAGTCGAACAGAGAGCTGACTGACGCCTCGTCGGATATCCGGCGGATCGCCTCGCCGACCAGCGGCGCGATGCTGAGCAGGCGGATGCGATCGGAGGCCTGCGTTGCCGCGGTGGGCAGGATCGAATCGGTGATCACCAGTTCCTTGAGCGCAGAGGCGTTGACGCGCTCGACGGCCTTTCCGGACAATACGCCGTGGGTGATGTAGGCCGTAACGCTCGCCGCGCCCGCAGCCATCAGCGCTTCGGCGGCGTTGCACAGGGTGCCGCCCGAATCGACGATATCGTCGATCATGATGCAGCTTTGCCCCTTCACGTCGCCAATGATGTTCATCACTTCGCTCTCGCCCGCCCGTTCGCGCCGCTTGTCGACGATAGCCAGCGGCGCGTTGTCGAGCCGTTTGGCCAAAGCGCGGGCGCGCACCACGCCGCCGACATCGGGAGAGACCACCATCAGCGAGGCGTCGCCATACCGCGTGTGGATGTCTTCGGCCATGACCGGCGCGGCATAGAGATTGTCGGTCGGAATATCGAAAAAGCCCTGGATTTGCCCTGCGTGAAGGTCGACCGCGAGCACCCGGTTGGCGCCTGCCTGGGTGATCAGGTTAGCGACCAGCTTGGCCGAGATCGGCGTGCGCGAGCCGGATTTGCGGTCCTGCCGGGCATAGCCGAAATAGGGCATCACTGCCGTGATCCGCTTGGCCGAGGCGCGGCGCAGCGCATCGATGCAAATCAGCAGTTCCATCAGGTTGTCGTTGGTCGGGAAGCTGGTCGACTGGACGACGAAGACATCCTCGCCGCGCACGTTCTCGTGGATTTCGACGAAGACTTCCTCGTCGGCGAAACGGCGCACGCTGGCGTCGGTCAGGGGCAGCCCAAGATAGTCCGAGATCGCCTGTGCGAGCGGCGGGTTGCTGTTGCCTGCCAAGAGTTTCATGCGCGCTGCCTTTTTCCGCCCGTGTTGCCCCGCGCGGGCTTTAGCCGGGTGTCGCGGGATTGCAATATTGGCGGGCGCGGAAGCTGTGCCTACCGCGCCTTGCGGTGCTCTCCCCTGACCCAGCGCACGGTGCCTGAACTCGCCCGCATGACCACGCTCTCGGTGGTCATCAGCCCGCCCTTGCGGCGCTTGACTCCATCCAGCAGCGAGCCGTCGGTTACGCCCGTCGCGGCAAAGATGCAGTCGCCCTTTGCAAGGTCTTCGAGCTTGTAGATCCGGTTCAGGTCCTCAATGCCCCATTTGCGGGCGCGGGAGCGTTCGTCGTCGTTGCGGAACAGCAGGCGGCCGTTGAACTGGCCGCCGACGCAGCGCAGCGCGGCCGCGGCCAGCACGCCTTCGGGCGCGCCGCCCGAACCCATGTAGAGGTCGATGGTCGTGTCCTCGTTGGTCACCGCAATGACTCCGGCGACATCGCCGTCGCCGATCAGCACCACACCGCAGCCGATGGCGCGCAGTTCGGCGATTAGATCGGCATGGCGCGGCCGGTCGAGCACGCAGACGATGATTTCGTTGGGCTCCACACCTTTGGCCTTGGCGACAGCCGTCACGTTCTCGGTCGGGCTCCTGGCCAGGTCGATGATGCCGTCGGGATAGCCGGGGCCGACCGCCAGCTTATCCATATAGACGTCCGGCGCGTTCAGCAGGTTGCCTTCCTCGGCGCAGGCCAGCACGGCGAGCGCATTGGGTCCGGCCTTGGCGGTGATGGTCGTGCCTTCCAGCGGATCGAGCGCGATGTCGATCTTGGGGCCAGTGCCCTGCGCGCCGCCGACCTTTTCGCCGATGAACAGCATCGGCGCCTCGTCGCGCTCGCCCTCGCCGATCACAACGGTGCCATCGATAGCCAGTTCGTCGAAGGCCTTGCGCATGGCTTCGACTGCCGCGGCATCGGCCTCTTTCTCGTCGCCGCGGCCGACCAGCTTCGAAGCCGCAATGGCAGCGGCTTCGGTTACGCGCACCATTTCGAGCACGAGTACGCGGTCGAGAACCTTGCTGGGGGCGGTGGTAGTCATGGGCATCCCTCCGAACCGGTAATTGCCCGCGCCCCTATCGGGCGCATATGTCAATGTCGAGACTAGTCAGGCGTCATTCCCCGAGGATATGCATAACCAACGGCGGCGCGGTGAGGCTCGCCGAGCCCTCGAGCAGGCGCAGCGCCTCGGCAACGGCCGCCTCGGGGCCTTCATGCGTGACCATGGCCACCAGCACTTCGCCGCCTTCCTCGTGCCTGCCCTGCTGGATCAGGCTTTCGATGGAAACGCTTGCGTCGCGCATCGCCGCGGTAATCTCGGCCAGCACGCCCGGCCGGTCGGCCACGGTAAAGCGGATGTAGGCGCGGCTGATACGGCTGCCCGACATGGCAGGCGGCATGTCTTCAAGGCCGGCGACCGGAATCGAAAAGGCCCGGTCCGCCTCAAAGCCCGTATCCATGCCGCGGGCGATGTCGATGATGTCGGCGACCACCGCGCTGGCTGTTGGTCCGTCGCCGGCGCCGGCGCCCTGGAACAGCAGGCGCCCTGAATAATTGCCTTCGACCACGACTGCATTGGTCGCGCCATCGACATGGGCGAGAAGGTTATCGTGCGGCACCAGGTGCGCCTGCACTCGCTGGAACAGCTGTCCGCTCTCGGCCTCGGCCATGCCGATCAGCCGGATAACATAGCCCAGCGCATCGGCCTGGGCGATGTCTGCGGCAAGAATGCGCGATATGCCACTTGTCTCGACCGAGGCGAAATCGATCCGCGAACCAAAGGCGATCGCCGAGAGGATCGAAAGCTTGTGCGCCGCATCGGTGCCTTCGATGTCGAACGTCGGGTCGGCCTCGGCATAGCCCATGGCCTGGGCCTCGGCGAGCACTTCGGCGAAATCGCGGCCGGTATCTTCCATGGTCGACAGGATATAGTTGCAGGTGCCGTTGAGGATTCCGTATAGCCGCTCGACACGGTTGGCGGCGACGCCTTCGCGCAGCCCCTTGATCACCGGGATACCGCCGGCGACGGCCGCCTCGAAACGCAGGGGGGCGCCTTGCTCTTCGGCGAGCGCGGCCAATTCCATGCCATGGTGCGCAATCATCGCCTTGTTGGCCGTCACCAACCCCTTGCCGTGGCGCAGCGCATTGCGTGCCAATGTCAGCGCCGGCCCGTCCGAACCGCCGACCAGTTCGACCACCAGATCGACATCGCCGCGCGCCGCCATGGCGGTCATGTCGTCTTCCCATGCATAGCGGGAAATGTCGACGCCCCGATCCTTGCCGCGGTCGCGCGCGCTGACTGCCGCAACCGCGACCTGGCGCCCGGCGCGGCGTTCGATCAGGGCGGCATTGGTCTCGATCAGGCGAATCACGCCTGCACCTACTGTGCCAAGGCCTGCCAGTGCGATACGAAGCGGCTGTGCCATTGTAATCCCTTTCGCTGCCGCGCCCTATGCGAGCGCAAACCGAAAGGCCAGAGGCTAACCTTTCCGGCTAACCCCTTCGGCTAGCCCCGCGTGCGCGGGCAGGATCCCAGCGAAGCAATCACCAGACGGTAATCGAGCGCGGCCTGCGCGCGGTTCTGGGGGGTATCCGAAAGATTGACGCCGCCCGGAAGTGCCGGAGGCAGAAAGCAGGCAAGGCGGTACCAGGCCAGGGTGTCGCGCACTGGCGGCACGCCGTTGTCGGTCAGTTCGGAAAAACTTGCCCCCCATGCCGGGTTCGCGCCTGGCCTGCGGCGCACGGTTATCGACGCGGCCGAGCCATTGGGCGTTGCCAAGAATATCTGCGTTTCGCCCTCGCCCGCAAGAGCGCCCGGGACATGGATCGCCTCGCGCACGCCCGAGATCCGGCCCGGCGCGTCCGGCGCCCGCAGTTCGGCCAGGATCGCGCGCACGCGCGCTTCTGTGTCCGCATCCCACAAGAGCTGCGAATCGCGTTCGACAGGCTGCAGTACGCCGGGCTGACCCGGAACCGATCTTGCGAAGAGCAGCACCTGCTTCTTGGTCAGCGGCGGCGGCTTGCCTCTTGCGTCGATCGGAAGGTCGATCAGATAACGCTGCGCTTCACCCAGCACTTCGTTCCCGGCGATCAGCGCCTTGATTCGTGCTTCGGCATAGAAGCGGCCAAAGCCCGGGCGGACGCCCGGCGCCCGTTCGGGCTCAACCAGTGCGAGTTTGCGCAGTTCGGCGCGCAGCACCAGCGGGGCCGAATCGGCAAGGTCTGCCAGAGCGGCATAGGAAGGTGGCGGTCCCGGAGGCGGCGAATTTTTCGAAGCGGCCTGCGCAAGCGGCGAAGCAGTGAGCAGAAGCACCGCCAGCGCGCCCGCCATTGCTGTTCTGCCCTTGCCTGCCATCTCAAAAATCACGGAATTTCGCCCTCTTTTCACTGCGCCCCGGTTGTATCGATCGCTCTCTGCCTTGGCTAGACATCTTAACTTCGGTGAATCGAAGCTTAACGCACGCGAATGTTTTTAAGGCGTTGCGCGCCTCTTCCTTCGTCGCTAAAGCGGGCGGAATTCCGGGCCGGATCAGCACGAGAGCTCGGTAGTGCGCCTTGTTGGGCGTCGGGGCTCGCGGGTGTTCCGATCGAACCGGCAGGGTGGAAAGTTAACGTTGTCCTTGGGAGGGGCTGCGCCATTCCCTCGGCTGGGCCGAGCGAGAGCTCGGTGCCTCGATTAATTGGAGTGATCCGTCTGAATGGCCTATGCTGACCAACCGATGAGCGGCAATCGCATTACCGCGCTCATCATCGTAGCCATCCTCCATGTTGTCGTCGGCTATGCGCTGGTGACCGGCCTTGCCTTCGAAGCGGCAAAGAAGGTTATCCAGCGGGTGACCACCATCGACGTCAAGGAAGAGGTCAAGAAGGAACCGCCGCCGCCGCCCAAGAAGCTGGACTTGCCGCCGCCGCCGCCGATCGTGGCGCCGCCGCCCAAGGTCAATCTTGCGCCGCCGCCGCCGGTAACCGTGGTGACCGAACCGCCGCCGGCGCCGCCGCCCCCGGTTCTGGTTCCGCCGCCACCTGCCGCACCGCCGCCACCACGCTTCACGCCCAAGGCGGCCGTGCCCAAGGGTAACCCCGGCAACTGGGCGACAACCAGCGACTATCCCTCGCGCGCGCTGCGTGAAGAGCGTCAGGGAACCACGGGTTTCCGTGTCACGGTCGGGCCGGACGGCAAGGTGACCAGTTGCTCGGTTACGTCATCGAGCGGCAGCCCCGATCTCGACGCGGCGACTTGCGCCAACGTCAGCCGGCGCGCGCGCTTCACGCCGGCTACCGACGGTGAAGGCAATCCCACCAGTGGTTCCTACTCGAACAGGATTCGCTGGGTTATTCCTAAGGACTGAGTTTTTCAGGCGGGCCGAACCGGTCCCGTCGCCATCCACATCGCATTTTTCTTGAGAGGAAGTACGCATGCATATCATCGATCTTCTGGCCCCGGCCGCGGGCGCCGCACCCCAGAACAAGTTCGGCTTCGTCGAAGCGCTGTTCCCGGGCGGCAAGCCCAACTGGATCGGCATCATGACCGTGGTGATCCTGGGCATCATGTCGTTCGGTTCGTTCTACATCCTGTTCACCAAATGGGTCGAGCAATCCAAGATCATGCGCCAGGCCCGCGAATTGGCTGGCACCTTCTGGAAGGCGGGATCGCTCAAGGAAGGCGCCAACAAACTTCCCGCGAACAGCGCATGGCGCCAGATCGTCGACGATGGTCTGAACGCCGAGGAAGCCGCCGCCAAGCTCAAGGACCCCACCGAAGCGCATGACTGGCTGCACGGCTCGCTCGCCCGTTCGGAAAGCTCGATCAACGCCAAGCTCGCAGGCGGCCTGCCTTTCCTGGCGACGACCGGCGCGACCGCGCCGTTCATCGGCCTGTTCGGTACGGTTATCGGCATCTACGGCGCGCTGATCAACATCGGCATCGCCGGTTCGGCCTCGATCGACAAGGTTGCGGGTCCGGTCGGTGAAGCGCTGATCATGACCGCGCTCGGCCTGCTCGTCGCGGTGCCCGCGGTGCTTGCCTACAACTACCTGCAGAGCCGCAACAAGCGGATTGCCGAGCTGCTCACCGGCTTCTCGACCGACGTGCTCGCCAACATCGCTTCGGGCGGCGTGGTCAAGCCGTCCGGACGTGCGGCCGCCGCCGCCAAGGCCCCTGCAGCTGCGCCCAAGCCCGCTGCTCCGGCCGCCGCGCCCAAGGCGTAAGCACGACCGAATGTGGCGCCGGGCCGTTTTGGCTAGGCGCCAATTCCGGAAAGGCGGCGGGTTGCTGCATGCGGACTCGCCGCCGGACTGAGCGAAGCAAGGATAGGATCGTACCATGGCTGTTGCAGTAGGCGGCGCCGAAGACACACCGTTGTCGGACATCAACACCACGCCGCTGGTCGACGTGATGCTGGTGCTTCTGATCATCTTTCTGATCGCGGTTCCGATCGCGATTCAGACGATCGAGAAGTTGAGAATTCCGATCATCCAGTCGCAGGAATCGAAGGACAAGGTCGAGAACCTGCTGCTCACGGTCAGCACGACCGACCAGAATGGCCGCAGTGCTGGCGAGGCGGGCTACGAAGGCCCGTCGCGCTATGGCCAGTGCCGCGTCTATTTCAACAACATCACACCGGTGAACTCGGATGAGCTTCGCGACATGGCGTTCAAGCGCCTCGACAATATCGTCAAGCGCGCCGGCGGTCCCGAGGCGTTGAAGAACGAACCGGACAAGGTGCCGCAGGTGCACATTCGCGGCGACGTCAACGCGCCGTGGCGGTGCATTGCCGGGACGATCTACAATGTCCAGATCTCGGGTTATCCGACTGTCGGTTTCCTCTCGAACCCGGTCGATCCCAACGCGCCGTAAGCATTCGCAAGACAGCGAGAATTCAGGAGTAAGTTCCCATGGCAATGTCAGGCGGCAAGGACGATGGCTCGCCGATGATGGAAATGAACACGACGCCGCTGATCGACGTCATGCTCGTTCTGCTCATCATGTTCATCATCACCATTCCGGTCGCGACCCATTCGGTCGATATCGATTTGCCCCAGCCCAATCCCAATGATCCACCCCCGCCGCTGGTGAAGCCGACGGTGAACAAGGTCTCGATCACGCGCGACAGCCAGGTGCTGTGGAACGGAGAGCCGCTGAACAACAGCCAGCTGGTCCAGAACCTCAAGACCACTCTGACGATGTCTCCGGAACCGGAATTGCAGTTCCAGCCCGATCCGGAAGCCGGTTACGACATGGCCGCCAAGACGCTGCACATCATCAAGGCGTCGAAAGTGACCAAGTTCGGCTTTGTTGGCAACGAACAGTATTACCAGTTCGACAAGTCGGCCACTGCACCGAAGTAACCTTTCGAAAGCCCGGCCAGGCACACAAAAGGGCGGAGAAATCCGCCCTTTTGTGTTGCGTAACGCCCGGAAAGCTAACTCAGCTTGGCAAGATTAGGCGTCCGGGCGGATTGGGTCTATTGTACCCGCTGCGGCAGGCTTTGCATTCGGGAGACGAATGATGGCAATGCTCAATTCCGCGCGCGCCCAAACCCCTTTTTCGGCGATCAACACCACGCCCCTGATCGATGTCCTGCTGGTTCTGCTGATCATGCTCGTCATCACCGTCCCGGTGGCGACGCATCAACTGGACTTCGATCTGCCCGCCGGGCGCGGCGCAGTCGATGCGCGGATCAACCGGGTCGAAGTGACTGCCGGCGACCGCATTCTCTGGAACGGAACCCAGGTTACCGAGGCCGAACTCGCCGCGAATCTGAAGTTGGCAGGCGCCATGGTGCCCGAACCCGCATTGCAATATCGCCCGGAACCGGAGGCTGGCTACGAACTCTCGGCCCGGGTTCTGAGTGTGATCAAGCGATCGCAGGTCACCAATTTCGGTTTTGTCGGCAACGAGCAATTCTCCGAATTCGGCAAGCCGCCGGCAGCGAAGTAAATCCAAAGCGGATCAAGAGCCGGCGTCACGCTCCGCTTCGCTCTCGATCCGCATGGCCATGGCGGCAAGGCTTTCGGCTTCGACCAGAAGCTCCTCATCGGCCATGCCCGCCGGCAGGCTCTCGCGCCCGATCATCGACAACACCGGGACAGCCAGCGGGCTGACTCGATCGAGGCGCACATGGTCGATCTCGGTCACGGCCCGTTCCAGTACGCGCGCGATGCGGTCGACATCGGTCATCCGCGCACGGGCATCGGCCCAGGCGGCTTCGATCAGCAAGTGCCCGGGTTCGTGCTTTTGCAGCACGTCGAAAATAAGATCGGTCGAGAATGTGACCTGGCGGCCCGATTTGCGCTTGCCGGGATGCTGGCGCTCGACCAGCCCGCCGATCACCGCGACTTCGCGAAAGGCGCGGCGCAGGAGATAGCTCTGCTGCACCCAGTCGATGAATTCGTGCGCCAGAATCTCGGGCGAGAGCAGAGCGGAGGGATCGTCCACCGGTTTCAGCCCCCAGACCGCCAGGGCATAGTCGTTGGCGACAAAGCCCAGCGGCGCCAGACCGCGGTCCTCCATGCGCCGGGTGATCAGCATGCCCAGCGCCTGATTGGCGTTCCAGCCTTCGAAAGTGAACCAGGCGGTATATTCCAGCCGCTCGTGCGGAAAGCTTTCGACCAGCAGGCGCCCCGGCGCCGGCAGGTGCGAGCGCCAGGCCTGCACTTCCAGCCATTCGCGCACGTCATCGGGGAAACGCCCCCATCCGGCGCGGTCGCACAGCAACTGCCGCACCCGGTCGCCCAGATGCGTGGTCAACGGCATGCGCGCGCCCATATAGCTGGGGATCGTCGCCGATTTCTTCGCCGCGCGCACCACAAGTTCGAGATCGCGCAGCATTTCGACTTCGAGATCCATCCCGGCGAAGCGAAAGGTATCGCCCGGCTTCAGGCTGGCGCCGAAATTCTCTTCCACCCGGCCCAGCGAGCGCCCGTTGCGGAACCGCACGTTGAGCATTTCGGCGTCGACAATGATCCCCGCATTGATCCGGTGCCGATGCGCCATTTCGGGGTGGGCGAGCCGCCATATCCCATCGCCCTCGCGCACGATGCGGCGGAACCGGTCGTAGGCGCGCAGCGCGTAGCCCCCGGTTGCGACGAAATCGAGCACGCGGGCGAATTCCTGCCCGGTGATTGCGGCATAGGGTAGCGCAGATTGAATTTCGGCGCGCAACTCGTCCTCGTGAAACGGCCCGGCGCAGGCCCGCGCCATGACGTGCTGCGCCAGCACATCGAGCCCACCGCTGCGAAAGTCTTCGCCGTCGCGCTGTCCCTGTTCGACTGCCTCTGCCGCCGCGAAAGCCTCGAGGAATTCGAAGCGATTGCCTGGCACCAGCAAGGCCTTGCTCGGGCAGTCGAGCCGATGGTTGGCCCGGCCGATCCTTTGCAGCAGCCGCGACGATCCTTTGGGCGCGCCCATCTGCACCACCAGATCGATATCGCCCCAGTCCACGCCCAGATCGAGGCTGGCCGTGCAGACCAGCGCGCGAAGCTCGCCGCGCGCCATGGCCCCTTCCACCTTGCGCCGCGCTTCTTTCGACAGCGAACCGTGATGAATGCCGATAGGCAGTTTGTCCTCGTTGGCATCCCACAACAGCTCGAAGAGATATTCGGCGAGAAAGCGGGTGTTGGCGAAAACCAGCGTGGTGCGATGACGGCGTATCTCTTCGTAGAGCTGCGGGATCGCCCAGCGCCCGGCATGGCCGCTCCAGGGGACGCGCTGCTCTTCGGGCAGCAGGATGGCGACGTCGGGCCTCGCGCCTTGCTCTCCCTCCACCAGGGCAACGGCATCGATTTCACCCCATGGCGCCAGCCAGCCGCGAAAGGCTTGCGGGTCGGCCACGGTCGCCGAAAGCGCCGCGCGCCGCATGTCCGGCGCCAGGGCTTGCAGCCGGGCGAGCGAGAGCGCCAGCAAGTCCCCGCGCTTGCCGGTGGCGAAGGCATGGACTTCGTCGATGACGACGCGCTTCAGTGTGGCGAACAGTTGCGCACTGTCGGGATAGGACAGCAGCAGCGAGAGCGATTCGGGGGTCGTCAGCAGCACGTGTGGCGGGCGGGCGCGCTGGCGGGCCTTGCGGTCGCTGGGGGTGTCGCCACTGCGGGTCTCGACCCGGATCGGCAGGCCGATCTCGTCGATTGGCGTCATCAGGTTGCGCTGAACGTCGTGCGCCAGTGCTTTAAGTGGCGAGACATAGAGCGTGTGCAGTCCTTCCGGCGAGGGGTCAGAGCGTGCGAAATCGGCCAGCGTGGGCAAGAACCCGGCCAGGGTCTTGCCCGCCCCGGTATCGGCGACCAGCAGCGCATGCTTTCCGCCTGCCGCCACTTCGAGCATGGCCAGCTGATGGCGGCGCAAGGTCCAGCCCCGGCCGGCGAACCAGCCTGCGATGGCTGCGGGGACAAGGCTGGCGCTCATGGCACCGGCAAGATCAATCGCGCGCGGGAACAAGGCCCTCGCCCTGCGGGAGCACATCGGCGGCGTCGTCGAAGGCGCGGTTCTCGTCGGGAAAGCGGATGAACAGCAAAATCCCAAGCGGCAGCAGCCAGATAGCCGCGAACATCCAGTACATCAGCGGGCCATTGCCCGCGCCCGCTGTTGCCGCCGCCAGCGCGGCGCCAAGCGGCCGTCCGAAGTTGGCAACGGCCATATAGATGGTGAACTGCGTCGCCGCGACCACGGGCGAGCACATGCGCATGGCAATCGGAATCGCGGCGATGGACAGAAGGATGCCGACGATTTCGTAGCCAAAGAAATAGCTCATCAGCAGCGCCCCCTGCGTCCAGTAATCCTGCGCCAGCCCCATGGCGACGAACATGGCAATGCCGATTGTCATGGCAAACACCAGCGAACGCTGCGCACCAATCCTGTCGACTGCCCAGCCGCCGATGGTCAGGCCGACCAGCCCGGCGACCATCTGGGCCGTTGACATGACATTGGTATAGTCGCTCAATGACCAGCCCGCGATCTTGGTGACCAGGATGGGATGGAAGGCCTCGTGCCCGCCGGCCGGCAGTGCGCGCAGCAGCAGGATCGGCAGCAAGACCAGGCTCAGCGGGGCGAAGACCGCACGAAAGCCATTCTTCAACAGAGGAGCCCAGGCAGCGGAGTGGATCGCCAGATTGCGAGCATGGCTCTGCCCCGGACTCCACGGCAGGCGCTTTTCGCCCTCACGCTCGCGGATCGCCATGCCATAGAGCATTACCACACCCGGCACGATCGCCGCGATCGTCATGCAGGTGGCAAAGCCATACACTTCCATCAAAGCCCCGCCCAGCGCGGTAGCGCCGGAAATGCCAAGCACTTGCGCGCCGAACATGACGCCGGACGCTTTCGCCCGCTCGGTTTCGGCCATGATATCGACTGCCAGACTGTCGATCCCGACATCCTGAAAGGTGACGGCCGTATTGGCCGCGAAACCGAATGCCGAGAGCAGGAAGACATCGTTGTGAGCCGGAGCAATCGCAGCACCGCCGAGCAACGCCAGCACGATCAGGGCCTGCGCGCCGATGATCCATACGCGGCGGCGGCCCATCGGCAGATAGGTATAGCGATCGATCAGGAACCCGTTGACCAGCTTCAGCGACCACGGCAGATTTGCCATGCCGACAACCGCCGCCACTTCACCTGTGCTCGCCCCTTGCGTCGCCATCCAGGCGGGCACGGCATAGAAGAACAGGCCGATCGGGAACCCTTGCGTAAAATAGAAGAGGAACACCGTCAGCAGGCGAAGCCCCTGGCTTTGCGTGAGGATCAAGTTATTGTCTGAATTCATTGCGGGTTTCCCCTCCCGGATCATGCGGCGACTATGGCGCAATCGGCGGCGATGTCGAGGTGCCACCGCCTATTTGCCCCGCAAGGAAGCAACCAGGGCTTGCGCTGCGGCGAGGGCTGTCCGAAGGCATACGCGTGGCGCTTGAGGTTATCTCCAACCCCGGTCAGCTCGTTGGCCTTGCCATCGCCCTGGCGCTCGGCCTGCTGGTCGGTGTGCAACGCGGCTGGGCTCTGCGGGGCGAGCAGCCGGGAACCCGGTTTGCCGGGATTCGCACCTATGGCCTGCTGGGGCTGGCGGGCGGAGTTGGCGGGGTGCTGGCCGGAATCAGCGAGCTCTACGCAGGCGAAGTCATGTTTGCCGCCGCGGCTGTGATTCTCGTCGGCTATTGGCGCACGACCCAGCGCGGCGGTTCGATCAGCGGGACGGGAAGCGTGGCGGGCCTGCTGACGCTGGCCAGCGGCTTCCTTGCGGGAACCGGGGCCATGATCCTGGCTGTCGCCATTGCCGTGCCGATGGTGCTGCTGCTGTCGATGCGCAGCCAGCTCCATGGCCTGGTCGCCCGATTGAGCGAGACCGAAGTGCTGGCCGTGGCGCGCTTTGCGCTGATGGCGGCGGTGGTCCTGCCGCTGCTGCCGGACCGCCGTTTCGGCCCGCTCGAAGCCTGGAACCCGCGCCAGTTGTGGCTGGTGGTCGTGCTGGTCTCGGGCTTTTCGTTCGCGGGCTATGTCGCCGCGCGGCTGCTGGGGCCTTCGCGTGGCACCATTGCGACGGCTGCGGCAGGGTCGGTGGTGTCTTCCACGGCGGTCACGGCCGCGCTGGCCAACCGGCTCAAAGACGCGCAGGAAGAACCGTCGATCATGCATGCCGGGATAGCCGCAGCTTCGGCCGTGATGTTTGCCCGGGTGACCACGCTGGTGGCGCTGCTCGCGCCCTTCGCGCTGGAACCGTTCATCGTGCTGTCGCTGCCGGGCCTGGTCGTCAGCGCGCTGTTCGCGGTCCTCTTCCTGTGGCACGCCAGAACCGCGCATCGCGGCGAAGCCAGGTCCATGGAGGTCAAGAACCCCTTCGACATCGGCCCGGCCCTGTTGCTGATGGCGCTGGTCATGGCTACGACGCTCGCCGCGCGCTGGGTCTTGCAACACTATGGCAATGCGGGTCTTGCGACCGTTCTCGCGATCACCGGATCGGTCGATGTCGATAGCGCGATCATCACCATGGGCAATCTCCCGCAGGGATCCCTGACACCGCAATTGGCGGCGCTGGTCCTGTTGCCGCCGATCCTGCTCAACACGCTGTTCAAGGCAGGCGATGCCTTGAGCATTTCCGGCTGGAAACGCGCCTGGCCTGCCGCCGCCGCGCTGGCTGTGAGCGGGCTGGACTCGATCGCCGCGGTGCCGCTGGTGCTTTGATAGACAGGCAAATCAGGTGGCGCGGGTGTGGCCGCCGTCGATCCGGAGCAGCGCCCCGGTGGTGAAATCGGAACGCGGGCTGGCAAGAAAGGCGACGGCGGCGGCGATTTCCTCGGCCCGGCCGAGCCGGGGAACCGGCTGCTGGCCGCGCTCCTGGGTATATTTGCGCTCGCGCGTGGCGAAGTCCTCGGGCCAGCCTTCCTGATTGCCCACGCTTTCGATCCAGCGCGCGGCCTGCGGCGTCATTACCGTGCCCGGTACGATCGCATTGACTGTGATCCCGTGCGGCGCCAGCCGGCGCGACATGTTGCCGGTCAGATGATCGAGCGCGGCCTTGGCCGCACCGTATTCCAGAAGATTGCCCGAGAGCTGCTTGCCGCCGACCGAGGAGATGTTGACAATCCGTCCCCAGCCGCGCTCGATCATGCCCGGGGTCAGGCGCTGGGCGAGGCGCAGGCCGGAAATGACATTGAGTTCCATCGAATGGACCCAGTCGGCCCAGGTCATGTCCATCCAGTCGGGATTGCCATCCTTGACCACGCCGCCGGCGCAATTGACCAGAATATCGATGCCCCCCAGCGCCGTGAGCGCCGCCCCGGCAATGGCGTCGCAATCTTCCGGGGCCATTATCGAGCCGAGTACCGGTTCGGCCCGCACCCCCAGCGCGCGGCATTCGCTGACGACTGCCTCGGCCCGCGCGGTATCGCGGCCATGGACGGCCACATCGCAACCTTCCGCCGCCAGCTCACGAGCGATCGCCGCGCCAATTCCGGAACTGCTGCCAGTGACGAGGGCACGTTTGCCCTTGAGTTCAAGGTCCACGGTCAGCGCCCTCCCGGCCGCGATCCCGCCGGCACCATCAGGCTGTTGTCCGCCGCCCATTCGGTCTTCACCCGGCGTTCGGCGATCAGCCATTCGCCATCGACCCGCCGGAAAGTGTCGCGATAGATGCCCGCATGGTCGGGCCCGATGTTGGTCATGACATGCCAATAAGTACGGGCCCTGGCGCTGTCCGGGCCAGACACTTCGATCTTCGAGGTCGTCAGGTTGTGGCGGGCGAATTTCAGCGGCACCGGTCCGCCCTGGCCCATGCCCTGGCCGGGCTTGCGCTTGTCCGTCTGCCAGGCAAGGATTTCGGCGCGGCTCCTGAGGTCGAGGCCTAACCCGCCGCCATCCATCTCGGTGATCAGCGTGCCGTCTTCGGCGAAACAGCTCGCATATTCCTCGGCGCGCAGGCTGTCGCCGGCCTGGGTGCATTTGGCCATCAGGGCCCGGATCGCCTCGCGCGCCAGCATCTCGTCAAGCGTCATGTGCCAGCATCCTTCGACAGGCTCAGGATGAGCGGGGCTTGCTTATGGACCATTTTCCAGTTCCGCTCAGGCTGAGCTTGCCGAAGCCCGGTCATATGGTGAATCCGGCATCCACGTTGATAGCCTGCCCGGTCACCGTGCGCGCCTGATCGGAGGCGAGGAACAGGGCCATGTGGGCGATGTCCTCTGGCGTAGAGATAGTCTTGAGCGCCACGCGCTCGCTCGCTTCCTCGCGAACGACCGAAACGTCCACCCCACGCTCGCCGGCGATGCGCTTGTGGTAGTTCTGCAGCAGCTCGGTATCGATCGAGCCGGGCACCAGGCAGTTGGCGCGGATGCCGTGCGGGCCTACTTCTTTCGCCAGCACCCGGGTGAACACGATGAGCGCGCCCTTGGCGGCGGAATAATGCGCCTTGCGTTCCAGCCCGCTCCAGCCCGCGCCGCTGGAGAAGGTGACGATTGAGCCCTGCTTGCGCTCCAGCATCGAGGCGTTGAGCACATGCTTGGAACACAGCATCGCCGCCATGCAATCGACCTTGTAGGTATCGATGAAGTTTTCCGGCGTCTGTTCCCAGATCCACAGGTCCTTGCCCGGCTGGGCGGCGTTCGACATCAGCACATCGACTTTGCCCCACTTGTCCATCGCCGCGCCGACCATTTTGGCGACCGAGTCCTCATCGGTGACGTCGGCGTAGATGCCGATGGCGCAGTCGCCGATCTCGTGCGCCACTTCCTCGCACAGATGCGCCTTGCGCGCCGCCAGCACCAGCTTGCAACCCTCCGCCGCCATCATTTTTGCCATGACCGGGCCGAGGCCGGTGCTGGCCCCGGTGATGATCGCAACTTTTCCTTCGAACCGGTTCATATGGCCAAGATCCTTCTCATGACTTCGTGGCTCTCGTCCGAGCCATCGAGCGTGCGGTTGAACTTTTCCTGCACCCGCCAGCCCTCGGGCGTGCGCACCAGCGTCCAGTGGTTGATTGCCGCGCGCCAGACGAACCAGCGGTCGCCCTCGCGTTTGATCACAAGGCTGTAGCCGACGGCCTGCGCGGCATCGCCCCTGACCGAGATCTTGGGAGTCGCCGCCATATGGGCGGAGCCGGTCCGCGTCAGATCGATATGGCCCTGTTGCGCCCAGACATTGCGGATCGCTTCGGGCGCCTCCAGCCGCTGGGTGCCGCCGCCGGGCGTGCCGTAATTGTAGCCGCCGCCTTCTATCCACTGGCCTGCTGCCTCATCGACACAGCAGCTGTCGGCCAGCGGGCCATAGGCGCTGATGAGGTTGAGAATCTCCAGGTGATCCTCGGCGGCCCTCAATCGTTCCTCTATTGCTTTCAGCCTGTCTTCGGTGCTCATTGGTTCAGTCCTCCAGGGGCCGCTTGCCCGGCATAATCGGCGCGCCCGAACGGGTCTTGAGGTCGAAACCGATCGGATCGTCGCCTTCGTCGACCGGAATGCCCATCGAGCCTGCCGCCCAGCCGAGGATGACATAGTTGCCGATGGTGAACAGCAAATCCATGATCTGCCGCTTGTCGAAGATATTGGAGAGTGCGGCCCAGGTCTCGTCCGAGAGGATCGAATTGCCAATCAGTTCATCGACCGCGGAAAGGACCAGCCGGTCTTCCTCCTTGCCCTCCCAGACGGCCGATTCCGGGCCGTCGCGGATAGCGGCGATTTCCTCAAGCGTCAGGCCCGCGTTGAGGCCGTATTTGACATGGTAATGCCATTCGTACTGGCACTTCAGATGCCAGGCACAGCGCAGCACGATCAATTCGCGCGGGCGCACCGAAATGGTCGAGGTCAAGAGGATGTGCTTGCCGAAAGTGTTATAGGCAATGGCGAGCTGGGGGTGCTGCGCCATGGTCATGGTCATGTGGGTCTTGGAGCCTTCTTCATAGGCATTGGGCTCGCCCCAGAAGGCAAAGACTTCGCGTGCCTCGGGCGTCCACTCCTCGCGCGGCAGGTCGCCGATGCGCGGCCTTGTTGAGTCAGACATGCTCTCTCCCGATTCTTGGTTTGAACGACAGTTCAGCCGGGGGAGCAGGCTGGGTCAAGCATTATAGCTTGGGCAGCGTCACGCCCTTCTGGCCCATGTATTTGCCCGCCCGGTCGGCATAGCTGGTCTCGCAGGGTTCATTGCCCTGAAGGAACAGGAACTGGCAGGCGCCTTCGTTGGCGTAGATCTTGGCGGGGAGTGGCGTGGTGTTGGAGAATTCGAGCGTGACGTGGCCTTCCCAGCCAGGCTCGAGCGGAGTGACATTCACGATAATGCCGCAGCGCGCATAGGTGCTCTTGCCAAGGCAAATGACCAGCACATCGCGCGGCACGCGGAAATATTCGACCGTGCGGGCCAGCGCGAAGGAGTTGGGCGGGATCACGCAGACATCGGTCTTGCGGTCGACGAAGGAATTGGCTGCGAAATCCTTGGGATCGACCACGGCACTGTCGACATTGGTGAAGATCTTGAACTCGTCCGCCACCCGCGCGTCGTAGCCATAGGAGGAGAGGCCGTAGGAAATACACCCCTCGCGCCGCTGGCTTTCGATGAAGGGCTCGATCATCTTCTGGTCGAGCGCCTGCTGCCTGATCCATTTGTCGCTGAGAATCGCCATGTTGGGCTGAATGCCGCCGAGCGCGGCCTTCGACAAGCTCAGGCTGAGCGGATGTTGTGTTTAACTGCCAATGGCACAAAGGCCCGCTCATCCTGAGCTTGTCGAAGGATGTCAGCCTACCGCTGCCCAAATCCCTCGTTACCCTTCATCAGGCCAAATCGCACCGAATTATAGATCATCGCGGTCATGGTGTAAGAACCCACCACTCCGGGGAATTCAAGCAACTGTTCCTCGTTCCATGTCTTTGCGAGCGTGTTCCAGGTCTCGTCCGACAGGGCATGATCACCGACCAGTTCCTCGACACCCCGCATCAGCGCGCGGTCGTGCTCGTTCCAGCCCGGAGCCGAGGAGCCTTGCGTCACCCGCTCGACATCCTCCGAAGTCAGCCCGTATTTTTTGGCATAGCCCGCATGTTCGCCCCATTCGAAGGGCGAGCGCACCAGCCAGGCGGTGCGCAGGATCGCCAGCTCGCGCTCGCGCGGCGGCAGCTTGCCGTTCTGGTTCAATTCCAGCCCCAGCTTCATCTGGCCGCGGAACAGGCCGGGATGATGGAACATGGTGCGAAAGACCACGGGGACGCCTTCCTCCTTCGATCCGAAGAAGGCCTGCAAGTCCTGGACGATCTGGCGGGCTTCGGGGGTGAACTGGTCGGGCGTCAGCGGGGCAATGCGCTGCTCGCCGCTTGCGACTTGCCTTTCGCGCGCGGCCTGATCGAACGGCGTGGGGCCGGTCTGAACTCGTTCACACGGCGCATCGGCGGCGCTGGCCGGGGCCGCCAACCCCAGCGACAGGACCAGGGCCAGGCAAAAACGGATTTTCATGATGTGTATGGTCCTCTCGAATTGGCCCTAGGCGCCCGCCGCCCGGTCGAAGCCATGCTGTTGCGCCGCCTCGGCTTCCTTGTCGCGGGCACGTTTGGCGATCAGTTCCTCGATCGAAATCTCGCGGTTGATGTTGCTCTGCTGGAAATGCGGCATCACATAACGTGCGATCAGTTCGTAACTCTCCGCCGTCGCCCGGCTGTTCGCCCAGTTGTGCGCCATCAGCATGACGCAGCCGAAGCCGCCGGTGTCGGCGAGACTCTTCTCGATGGCGGCAATGGCATCGTCCGGCGTGCCGATTGTCGCCGCTCCGCTCTCGATGAAGGCCTGGGCGAGCTCGTCGCCTCGGGTTCCCGCGGGCGGCATCGGCAGATCGCTGATCTGGCTGAGATAGTCGACATAGGGTTCGAACCCGAAGCGGAC
Organism: Novosphingobium sp.; assembly: GCA_050248535.1. Classification (GTDB taxonomy): domain Bacteria; phylum Pseudomonadota; class Alphaproteobacteria; order Sphingomonadales; family Sphingomonadaceae; genus Novosphingobium. The sequence continues at coordinate 2,673 of JBFWSE010000049.1, read as the reverse complement.
ATCGCGCAAGGCCTGCTCGCGGCTTTCGGCAATGTGCATCGGCATCACCATCCGCCACTGCGAGCGATCGACCGACTGTCCATGCTGCGCCGCCGATTCCTCCGCCGCCTCCCACATCTGCGCCAGCCCCGGCATGACGAAGCACCCCACCGACTGGAACTGCAGGATGCCCATGCCATATTTGCCGGCGGCGACCGCGCTGCTTTTCGATCCCATGGCGGTAATCGCCATTTCCACCCGGGGCCGAGTATAGGGCAGCATCTGCAGCCGCGCGTCCTTGAGGGTGAACCATCCGGCCTCGGCGCTCACCGTTTCGCCGCGCAGCAGCGAGATCAGCACGTCGAGCGCCTGCTCCATGCGCGGGCGCAGCTCTTCGACAGGAATGCCCATCATCGAGGCGTCCGAAGGCAGCGCGCCGGGCCCGACGCCGAACATGACGCGGCCGCGGGTGATGTGATCGAGATAGTTGATCCGCTCGGCCAGCATCAGCGGCTGGTGATAGCCCAGCGAGACGACTCCGGTGCCCAGCCGCAGGTTGCGCGTGCGCTCGGCGGCACTGGCAATGAACATCTCGGGCGCGCCGATGAATTCGAAAGCGGCGGAATGATGCTCGCCCACCCACAGTTCGTCATAGCCGAGCCGGTCGATATGCTCGACCAGCCACAGATCGCGATGCAGGGCGAGCGTCGGGTTCTCATTGCGCGCGTGATAGGGGGGCAGGAACATCCCGAAGCGCAGCCTGTCCGCCATTGTCCTCTCCTTGCCGGTGTTTTGCCGCGTTAGATCATTGGGGCGGCACGAGTCCAGCAGGAGCGGCAGCTTATTTCATGGTTAACATTCGGGTGTTAGGGCGAATGCCATGACTACCCCGACCACCATCCTCGTCGTCTTCGGCACCCGGCCCGAGGCGATCAAGCTGTTCCCTGTCGTCGCCGCGCTGAAGGCCGATGCGCGGTTCGATTGCCGGGTCTGCGTTTCGGCGCAGCATCGGGGCATGCTCGATCAGGTGCTGGAGATCGCCGGGATCGTCCCCGATTTCGATCTCGACGTGATGAAGCCCGATCAGTCGCTCGATGCGCTGACGGCCACGCTGCTCACCGTTCTCGGCCAGGTGATGGATCAGGTGAAGCCCGCCCGCGTCATGGTCCAGGGCGATACCGCGACGGCGATGTGCGGGGCGCTGGCCGCCTATTACCGTAAGCTGCCGGTCGATCATGTCGAGGCGGGGCTGCGTTCGGGCAACATCTATCACCCCTGGCCCGAAGAGATTAACCGCAAGGTGATCGGCGCGATGGCGAGCCTTCATTTTGCGCCGACCGAGACGGCGGCCAGGGCGCTTCTGGCCGAGAATGTCGATCCCGCGCGGGTGCATGTTACCGGCAACACCGTGATCGACGCGCTGCACTGGGTGACCGCGCGGATTGCCGCGGAACCCTCGCTTGCCTCGGGCCTCGCGGACTTCGAAGCGAAGTTTGCCGGCAAGCGCATCGTCGGCGTCACCAGCCACAGGCGCGAGAACTTCGGCGAGGGGATGGAGAACATCGCCCAGGCCATCCGCGAGATCGCCCAGCGGCCCGATGTCGCGGTAATCTTTCCGGTCCACCTCAATCCCAATGTGCGCAAGGTGATGAACCAGCGGCTGGCGGGCCTCGATAATGTCGCACTGATCGAACCGCTCGACTATCCGCATTTCGCCCGCCTCATCGCCATCAGCCACATCATGCTGACCGACAGCGGCGGGGTTCAGGAAGAAGCCCCCGCGCTGGGCAAGCCGGTCCTCGTCATGCGCGAGACCACCGAGCGGCCCGAAGGCGTCGAGGCGGGAACCGCCAAGCTGGTCGGCACCGAAGCAAAAACTATCGTTACCCAAATGTTTACCCTGCTCGACGATAAGGCGGCCTACGAAAAGATGGCGCGCGCGCACAATCCCTTTGGAGATGGCCATGCGGCGCGGCACATTGTGGAGCTGTTAGGGCATGAAATCGGAGCAGAAGCCTGACGTTTGCGTAGTCGGGCTGGGGTATATCGGGCTTCCCACTGCCGCCGTTATCGCGCGCGCCGGGTGCAAGGTGCTGGGCGTCGATATCAGCAGACAAGTGGTCGATACGATCAACCGCGGCGAAATCCATATCGAGGAAATGGACCTCGATGCGCTGGTCCATGGCGTGGTCAATCGCGGCCTGCTTTCCGCCTCCACCGAACTGGCACCCGCCGATGTCTTTGTCGTCGCCGTGCCGACGCCTTTCGACAAGAGCCACGCGCCCGATATTTCCTATGTGCTTGCCGCCGGCAAGGCGATTGCCCCGGTGCTCAAGCAGGGCGACGTGGTGATCCTGGAATCGACTTCGCCGGTCGGAACCACCGAGCAGCTGCGCGACATGATCGCGAGCATGCGGCCTGACCTGAAGTGCCCCGGCCTGACTCGCGAAACCCCCGACATCGCCGTGGCCTATTGCCCCGAGCGGGTGCTGCCCGGCCACATCCTCAAGGAGTTGATCGAAAACGACCGTTCGATCGGCGGCGTGACCCCGCGCTGCGCAAGGAAGGCGCTGGCCTTTTACAAGCTGTTCGTGCGCGGCGCCTGCGTGGTGACGGATTCGCGCTCGGCGGAAATGACCAAGCTGGTCGAGAACGCCTATCGCGACGTCAACATCGCTTTCGCCAACGAGCTGT
>JBFWSE010000048.1:0-23943 GCA_050248535.1 Novosphingobium sp. | reverse complement strand
GCTGTTTTCCGGATCGAGGCCCCAGCCGGTGAAAGCCGGCGGCTCGTACATGTCGAAACGCGCCGCCTGGCCACTGCACATGTTGAGCGCGGTTTGCGCGGCGCTGGCGCCCAGCTTGCGGCCGGAAATATATTCCGCGACCTGCGTGCGTTGCTCCTCGGACAGCGCCGAGCCCTGCGGCTGCATCGCGCCTTGGGTGAGCGCACCGAGAATCGCCTCGGGCGTCATGTCGCCCAGATTGCCGCGTTGCGGCGCGCGGTTAACGCCCGCGTCGTGGCAGGAGGCGCAGTTTTCGCGATAGATCGCCGCGCCCGGCAGCTTCTCGAGCGCTGGATCGCGCCCGGTCCAGTCCTTGGCCGGTTCGGAAGCGGCATGCGCCGCGCCCAGCAAGGCCACGCCTGACAACAGGCCCGCTATCGCCAGCACGGCGGCGCGGAACGGACGAAACACGATCATCGGATTTTCCTCCCCGGTATTCTTGGTTCTATTCGGCCTGTTTCAGCCGCAAATGCAAGTGCGATAGCATGCGAAATACATAGGTCGGCGCATAAGAAAAGCGCCTGGCATGCGGCGGGCCATGTTCGGCCTCGTCGAGCGAAATATCGGCAAAGCGGGCAAGCAGCAATTCCAGGCTGATCCGTACCTCGGCCCGCGCCAGCGCCGCGCCGGGGCAGGTATGCGCGCCGCGGCCGAAACCGAGGTGCTCCTGCGCCCGCTCGCGGCCCATGCGGAACTCTGCCGGCGCGTCGTAGCGCCGGGGGTCGCGGTTCATCGCGGCGATGACGAGCGCCACGGTCGTCCCGGCGGGAACATCGATGCCGGCGATGGTGGTATGCTTCTGCGCCAGCCGGTAACTCGATTTGACCGGGCCGCCCTGGCGCAGCACTTCCTCGATGAAAGCCGGTATCTGCGACGGATCCGCGCGCAATTGCGCCTGCAGCGCCCGGTCCTCAGCCAGCCGCCGCAGCGAGGCGGAGAGCAGCGTCGCGGTGGTATCCTGCCCGGCGCCGAACAGCAGAGTGGCGAGCCGCACGACTTCCCAGACCTCGGGCATCTGTCCGTTGGGGTAGGCGGCTTGGGCAAGCTCGCTCATGATATCGCCCTTTGGCGCGCGCTTCCTCTCCTCGATATAGGCAGTGAACATCGTCTGGCGCGCGTCCATCGGATTGACCAGCTCGGCGCCGTCCGCGCCGACCTGCGAGACCGGGCCCGAAAGCATCGCCCGGAACGCCGCGCGATCTTCGGCCGGAACCCCGAGCAAATCGGCAATGACCAGCGTGGAGAACGGCTTGGCATAGGCCGAGACGAATTCGCAGCCTCCCGCCGCCGCCAGTTCGTCGATCAGCCCTTCGGCCAGCGCGGCGATCTTGCTTTCCAACTCCTTCAGGCGGCGCGGCGTGAACAGCCGCATGCACAGCGAACGCACTTCGGTGTGGTGCGGCGGGTCGAGCGTCAGCATATCGAGGCCGAAAGGCATGGTTGGCCGGTGCTCGGCAATCTGCGTCACGATGTCGTCGCCTTCGGGCGCGAAAGGCAATGGCGGCAAGGGACCGGTGACGGCATTGACGGCGGAGAAATGTTCGGTGTCGCGATAGACGGCGAGGCCTTCCTCATAGCCCAGCACAGCAATGGTATTGTGCGCCGGCAGCCGCGCCACCGGGCCGATCTCGCGCAGCGCCTCGAAATAGGGATAGGGATCGTCGACCAGCGCGCGATCCATGAAATAGTCCCTGTCTGTCAGCCGGTCCATGCGCCGCCTTTCGTGTGCCTCTGCCGTTACACACCTATGCCAAAAAATATGCGCCCCGCCATCATCGCGAGCAGCAACAGCAGCAGGAATAGCCACAGTGCCATGATCCCTCCCGTCAGCCGCCAGCTCTTGGGCGGCAGGCCCTGGATGAGAAACATCGCGATGCCCGCGACATTGATGCAAACGAGATTGACCGCGAACAGAAACAGGGCGCCTGCTGCATCCGCTGGATAGCCCGCGCCCGCATAAATCCCCACGGCGGCAAGCGGCGGCACCAGCGCCACGGCGACCATGACTCCGACCAGCGAGAGCGATTGGCCCCGGGTGAAAGCCAGCACGCCCGCCGCGCCGCTCGCCAGCGCCAGCGCCACGTCGGCGGGCTGAACGATGGTCCGGTTTCGCAGCTCCGCCACCAGCGGATCGACTTCCACCATGCAGCCAAGCACGAAGCCCGCGAGGATCGAAAACAACAGGCCGATGCCCAGCGTGATGGCAGCCCGCACGCCCAGCTTGGCGTCGCCGATCGTCGCGGCAAGCGCCAGGCCCATGGCCGGGCCCAGCAAGGGCGCGATGATCATCGCCCCGATGACCACGGCAGTCTGGCCGCTGCGCATGCCAAGCGCCGCGATCAAAGTGGATAGTACGACTGTCAGAAGGTAGCTTGGGCGCAGACGCAGGCTATCCTCGATGTCATCGTAGAGTTCGTCGGTACTCAGCCGGTCGCGGCTGAAAAAGCGTTCGATGGCCGAGGGAGGATGCAGGGCCGGAGAAACAGGCAAGGCGCTTTGCGCTGATTCCACGATCGGCGGGATCACGGCGTCGAGTTGCGCGACACAGGCCGTGAAACCCGGGACGGATGAAAATGCGGCGTCCAGCTCCGCAAGCAAGCGTTCGACATAGCGTTGCTGGACGATGCAGGTGTACTTTTCCTGGTCCCCCACTGCCGCTTCGCGCCAGTAGCGTCGCGAATGACGGGGGAGCACTTCCTCCAGCCGGCCGATTTCGCTCTCGTGCAGGAATATTTGAACCAGCCGGGCAGACATGCGGCTGCTCTATCATGCTCAGGTGGGCGCCACCACCTGCCCCGGCATGCGCCCGGTCAGTTCGCCATCCAGCACGATCGCCTGGCCATTGACGATGGTGGCATAGACGCCCTTGCCATAGGCCTTGTAGCGGTGGACCCCGCCCGGCAGATCGGGGACGAACTCCTTGTAGGTCGGTGCGATCTCCGCTTCGTCGAAAATCATCATGTCCGCCCAGGCCCCGGTGCGCAGCACGCCGCGGTCGGCAAAGCCGAGCAGGGCGGCCGGCACCTGGGTTATCGCACGCACGCCTTCTTCCAGCGTCCACATGGCTTCCTCGCGCACCCAGCGCGCGAGGAAATAGGAGCTCCAGTCGGCCTGATCGTCCTTGGCAAGATGCGCGCCGCCGTCCGAGGTGCCGAGCACCATACGCGGATCGCGCTGGCTCTTGCGCAGGGCGCCGGCCCATTCAGCGCTGTCCATCCGCCAGCGCATTTTGGTCGCAAAATCGTCGGCCAGCGCCAGGTCGAGCGCGAAATCGCCCGGCGCCTGCTGCCGCTCGGCGCCGAGCTGTGCGATGCTCTTGCCCTGGTGTTCCTCGAAGGGCATCGTCGGCGAATCCTCGATGAACACCAGATCCCACTGCGGCGGGGTAAGCGTGGTGCCCTTGGCCGGGTCCTTGTTCGAATTTTCGATACCGTAGCGCAGTTCCTCGCGCGCCTTGGGGTCCTGAAGCAGAGCCCGGCGCCGCTCGATGGGAAGCCGCGTCATGTCGTGCCAGCCGAAGGCGCCGCGCCAGTGGTGGTTGGTCTCATCGAAAGTCACCGCCCGGTCGAATGGTTTCATCCCCAGCATCGAATAGAACGGCGCGCCTTCGGCCTGGCCCTTGTCGAGCGAGATGACCGCATCGTCCCAGCCCGATCCCGGCACGTCCACCTTGCTGCGCGCGCCCAGGCCCTGGATGATGACGGGCAGGCCCGAACGTCGGCCGATCTCGATGATGAATTCGTGGTCTTCGGCGGTAAGCCCCCGGGTCGTGCCCAGCGGCAGGAAGCAGATCGACCCCGCACCGGACTTGCCCGCTTCCTCGGCCAGGGCCAGCACTTCCTCGTCGCTTGCCATGCGCGAAGGCACCGGGCGATTGTCGAGATCGTTGTGAGTGGGTGAAAGCGAGGTTGAAAGGCCCGCCGCGCCCGCTTCCATGGCCTCGCGCACGATGCGGCGCATCTCGGCCAGTTCGGTTTCGGTCGCGGCGCGGGTGCTGGCATCTTCGCCCATGACCCAGCGGCGCACGTTGGAATGGCCGACGTAGCAGGCGAAATTGATGCCGAGATTGCCTTTGAGGAAAGCCATGAATTCGGGGAAGGTCTCGAACTGGTCCCAGCGCACCCCGCCCAGCGCAATCGGGTCCATGTCTTCGACCCGGGCGAAGACGCCTTTCATGAATTCCTGGTCCGCCTGGCGCACCGGGGCTGCGGAAAAGCCGCAATTGCCGGCCAGCACCGTGGTGACGCCGTGAAAGCAGCTCATGGTGGCATAGGGATCGAAAGTGATCTGCGGATCGTAATGGGTGTGTGCATCGACAATGCCGGGCGCGACGATGCGGCCTTGCGCATCGATTTCTTCTTTCGCGGCGGCACTTTCCAGGCGGCCCAGCCGGGCGATCCTGCCGTCCTTTACGCCGACATCGACCCTGCGGCGCGGCAGGCCGGTGCCATCGACGACGTAGCCATTGCGGACGATCAGATCGTATTCCATCGCACTCTCCCTAGGCCCAAGGCTATGCCCTGCGGCGCGGCATGGCGATAGCCGCGCCCCCAGTCTGCCACGCCAGGCCTCCAGCCGCAAAAGATTCGCTTGCGTGCGGCGCGCTGCTGGCGATTATCGCTTCCATGGATCTCATCGACGCCGACGCCCACGTCAATCCTGCTCCCACCTTCTGGGACGATTACCTGCCGAAGAAGTTCGCGGGGCGCGGGCCGAAATGGGAGCCGGGCGGGCCGGACGATGCGCACGACTGGCTGGTCTTCGAAGGGACGAGGAAACCGCTCAATCTGCAGTCGGCGACGTCGGGACAGGGCAGGAATTTCCGCCCGACCGGCAAGCAGGAACTGCTGCGCGCCGGCAACTGGGAACCCGCCGCCCGGCTTGCCGACATGGATCAGGACGGTGTCACGACCGCCGTGCTCTATGGCGGCGGGCCGCTGGGAACGGCCGACAACGAACTCTATCTCGCCTCTTTCGATGCCTACAACCACTGGCTGGCCGATTTCTGCGCCTATTCTCCCAAGCGGCTGGCTGGTGCAGCCTATTTGCCGATGCAGGATGTCGGCCACGCTGTATCCATGGTGAAGGACGCGGCCTCGCGCGGGCTCAGGGCGATCAATATTTCCGCTTTCCCGCAAAGCGCGGCGATCACCCAGGGCGGTTTTGGCGCGCAGGTGCTGGCCCTGACTGGCGATCCCGACGGGCCGCGCCAGTATGACGATCCGGAATTCGATCCCTTCTGGAAGGCCTGCGTCGACCATGACCTTGCCGTCACCATCCACCTCGGCGCGCGCATGGCCCGGCCGGGGCAATTCAAGTTCCTGCCCAACATGGTGATGAGCAAGCTGTGCATGGCCGAACCGATAGCGATCCTTGTCTTCGGCGGCGTGTTCGATCGCTTCCCGGACTTGCGCTATGGCGCGATCGAGAGCGGCGCGGGCTGGCTCGCCTTCGTCGCTGAATATATGGACAACATCTACGACAGCCAGCGCCACTGGCTGAAACTCGATCTCAAGATGAAGCCCAGCGACTATTTCGATCGCAACATCTACGCCTCTTTCATCCGCGACCCCGTCGGCATCCGCAACCGCGACCTCAAGGGCGCAGGCAACATCATGTGGTCGACCGACTATCCGCATTCGGAAACCACCTGGCCGGAATCGCGCAAGGTGATGGAATGGCAGTTCGGGAGCGTGAGCGAAGAAGACATGCGCCCGATCGTCCATGACAACGCACGGCGGTTTTACGGGCTCAACTGAGGGGATTGCGATGACACTGGAAGCCGAAACGATCGACGTGCTGCGCAGCGAAAAGAGCAGCGGGCCGGGCATGGTCATCACCCGCGGCAGGGACGCCGTCCCGCACATGGGCCGCAAGCAGCGCGGCGCGGATGAACCGGGTTTCGAGCTTCACCCCGCCATCGCGCGCGGCATGGCGCAGATGCGCGAGACCGGCGATGTCGGCGGGGCCCGGGCGGTTACGCTGTTTGCGTCACCTTCGATGCATGTCAGCTATGTCTGGTTCAAGAGCGGTTACCCGCTGCCGATCCACAGCCACGATGTCGATTGCTTCTATCAGGTCTTCGCCGGCTCGATGCGGCTGGGCACCGAATTGCTGGAAAGGGGCGACGGTGTGTTCATCCCGGCGGGCGTGCCCTACACGGTGACTCCGGGCGACGAGGGCGTCGAATTCTTCGAATTCCGCACCGGCATGGACTACGACACCCATTACCGCGCCAAGACCGACACCTATTGGGACCGCGTCTCCGAAGTTCGAAGCGAGCGAAAGGCGATCTGGGCGCAGGAGGCGGCTCCCTATGGGCTGCTTGCCCGGGAAGCCTGAGAGGGCGGGCAATCTGGCGGCGCGCACAGTAAATGCTGCACTGCGGCATTTTCGGCTTGCGGCTTGGGGCCATGTGGGCGCAAGGTAGGGCCGGTGGCCATTTTGTTGCCGGTATGGAAACCAGCCCATGAACTTCACCGCCAATCGCCTCCTGTTGTTCGGCGCGACCGGCGACCTGGCCAAACGCATGTTGCTGCCATCGCTGTGCGCGCTGCATGGCGATGGGCTGGTGGCAGAGGACCTCAAGATTGTCGGCACGGCACGGTCTGAGTTGGACGATGCCGGCTTCCGCAATCTTGCCCGCGAGGCGCTGGAAAAATTCATGCCGGCGGACCGGCGCAGCAACATGGCCGCGTTTCTGAACCGTCTGAGCTATCAGCCGCTCGATGCCTCGCAGACGCCGGGCTTCGGATCGCTGGCGGATAAAGTCGGACCGGTCGACCGGGGACTGGCGATCTTCCTTTCGACCGCGCCCAGCCTGTTCGAACCAACTATCGCGGGCCTCGCGGCCAGCGGGCTGGCCGGCGATCATGTCCGCATCGGTCTTGAAAAACCGCTGGGCAGCGATCTCGAATCGAGCCGCCATATCAACGATGCGGTAGCCCGTGCCTTTCCCGAGGAGCGCACTTTCCGCATCGACCATTATCTCGGCAAGGAGACCGTGCAGAACCTGCTTGCGCTGCGCTTCGCCAATCTGATGTTCGAGCCTTTGTGGAACGCGGCGCATATCGATCACGTTCAGATTACGGTCGCCGAAACCGTAGGACTCGAAGGCCGGGTCGGATTCTATGACGATGCCGGCGCGCTGCGCGACATGGTCGCCAATCACATGCTGCAATTGCTGGCGCTCGTCGCCATGGAACCGCCTGCCGGTTACGAGGCGACGGCGGTGCGCGACGAGAAGGTCAAGGTTCTGCGTTCGCTCAGGCTTGTGGGCCCCGACGAAACCGTCACCGGCCAGTATCAGGCTGGCGCCATCAACGGGCAGGCGGTTCCGGGTTATGCAGAGGAACTGGGCAAGCCATCGGGCACCGAAACTTTCGTCGCGATCAAGGCGCATATCGACAACTGGCGCTGGAAAGGCGTGCCCTTCTATCTTCGCACCGGCAAGCGCCTGCCGCAACGCACGACCGAGATCATCGTCCAGTTTCGCCGGGTGCCGCACTCGATCTTTGCCGGACAAGGCGCGAGAAGCGAGCCCAATCGGCTGGTCATCGGCATCCAGCCCGAAGAGAACATTACGCTGTCGCTGATGGCCAAAGTGCCCGGGCTCGACCGCGACGGTATCCGCTTGCGCCGGGTTCCGCTCGACATCGCCATGTCCGAGGCTTTCGCGGGACCAGTCAGACGCATAGCCTATGAACGTTTGCTGCTCGACCTGATCGAGGGCGACCAGACCCTGTTCGTGCGGCGCGACGAGGTTGAGGCGCAGTGGGACTGGATCGATGCTATCCGCGCAAGCTGGGCCGAACATGGCCTGACGCCCAAGCCCTATACGGCGGGGAGCTGGGGTCCGACTGCCGCCATTGCCCTGGCGGAACGGGATGGGGTTACCTGGCATGAGTGATCTGCATCCCGCCGTGGCCCGAGTTACCCGGCGTATCGTCGAAAACTCGCGGGACAGCCGCCAGCGCTATCTCGACATGACCCGGCGCGAAGGCGATCGCCATGGCGACCGCAATTTCCTTTCCTGCTCCAACCTCGCCCACGGCTTTGCCGCGGCGGAGGCGGACAAGGCGGCGATTGTTGCAGGCGGGCCCAATCTCGGCATTGTCACCGCCTACAACGACATGCTCTCCGCGCATCAGCCCTATGGCCGCTATCCCGACCAGATGAAGCTCTATGCGCGCGAGGTCGGCGCCACTTGCCAGGTCGCCGGCGGCGTTGCCGCCATGTGCGATGGGGTGACGCAAGGGCAGGACGGCATGGAACTGTCGCTGTTCAGCCGCGACGCGATTGCGCTGTCCACTGCCGTCGCGCTCAGCCATGCCATGTTCGACGGTGTGGCGCTACTCGGCATCTGCGACAAGATCGTGCCGGGCCTGCTGATCGGGGCGCTGCGCTTCGGGCACTTGCCGGCCGTTTTCGTGCCTTCCGGGCCAATGCCTTCGGGGATCGGCAACCGCGAGAAGAACAAGGTCCGCCAGCTCTATGCCGAGGGAAAGGCCAGCCGCGCCGAACTGCTGGCCAGCGAGGCGGCGAGCTACCATTCGCCGGGAACCTGCACCTTTTATGGCACGGCCAATTCCAACCAGATGATGATGGAGCTGATGGGGCTGCACATTCCTGGCGCCGCTTTCGTCCCGCCGGGCACGCCGTTGCGCCAGGCGCTGACCCGCGCGACAGTGCACAGGCTGGCGACGATTGGCGCAGACGGCGCAGACCATCGGCCGCTATCGCGGCTCATCGATGAAAAGGCGATCGTCAATGCCTGTGTCGGCCTGCTGGCGACCGGCGGTTCGACCAATCATGCGATCCACTTGCCCGCCATCGCCCGTGCGGCAGGCATTGCGCTCGACTGGCAGGATCTCGATGAACTTTCCGCGGCGGTACCGATGATTGCGCGGGTCTATCCCAATGGCGATGGCGACGTGAACGCCTTCCATGCAGCCGGCGGCATGGGCTTCGTCGTGCGCGAACTGCTCGATGCCGGGCTCATCCATGGCGATATTGCAACGATATCCGAGGGCGGTATGGCGGCCTATGCGCAGGAGCCATGGCTGGCAGACGGCGCGTTGGCCTGGCGCGATGCGCCTGCCGAAACTGGCGATGCCGCGATGCTGGCGTCCGTGGCCACGCCGTTCCTGCCCGATGGCGGCATGCGGCTGGTCCAGGGCAATCTCGGCCGCGCCATTTTCAAGAACAGCGCGGTCGATCCCTCGCGCTGGACGGTGGAAGCGCCTTGCCGGGTGTTCGAAACGCAGCAAGCCGTCGAAGCCGCCTTCAAGGCTGGCGATCTCGACCGCGATGTCGTCGTGGTCGTCCGCTTTCAGGGGCCGCGCGCCAATGGCATGCCCGAGCTGCACAAGCTGACGCCGCTGCTCGGCGTGCTGCAGGACCGGGGGCACAAGGTCGCGCTGGTCACCGACGGGCGCATGTCGGGCGCATCGGGCAAGGTTCCCTCGGCGATCCATGTCGTGCCCGAAGCCCTGGGCAGCGGCCCGCTGGCCTTGCTGCGCGACGGCGATATGATCCGCCTCTGCGCCCGCGACGGCTTGCTTGAGACCACGGCGGACCTGTCCTCGCGCCAGCCCGCGCCCGCGCCGCTGGCCGGAGATGGCATGGGCCGCGAGCTGTTCGCCATGTTCCGGCATGGCGCGGACAGCGCCGAACAGGGCGCCTCGGCGATGTTGGCGCTTGCGGGGCTATAGTTACCGCAGACAGGTTCCCCTGCCGGCCTGTTTTCTGATAGCAAGCAACCTTGAAAAACCGAATCCGGCCAGGGGAGTGCAAAGGATGCTAGTGACGACGAGTCCGATTGCCGGAGCCGGCGCATGAACGCCCCCATTTCCCACGCCGCCCGCTTCATCGGCCAGCGCCTGCCGCGCCGCGAGGATGCGCGGCTCTTGGTTGGGCGCGGCACTTTCGTCGACGATGTCGTGGTGCCCGGCATGATGCATGCCGCTTTCCACCGCAGCCCGATTGCCCATGGCGATGTGCTGGCGATCGATAGCGAAGCTGCGCTGGCTATCCCCGGTGTCTATGCCGTGGTAACCGCGAAAGACCTCGAGCCGATGCAACTGGGCACGCTCAACGGGTTTCCGGTCAAGGGGCAGCAAACCATGCCCATCGCCCCGCTCGCCAGTGACCGGGTCCGCTATGTCGGCGATCCGGTGGCTCTGGTAATCGCCGAGAGCCGGCGCGTGGCCGAAGACGCCGCCGCGCTGATCCAGGTCGACTACGCCGAGCTTGAGCCGCTGGTGACAATGACACAGGCGCGAGCCGGCGCACCCATCCACGAAGGCTTCGAAAACAATGTAGCGGCAGTGCTGGCCATTCCCGAAGACCCCGAGATCGAAAGGATCCTCTCGAGCGCACCGCATGTCGAAGAAACCGTCATTACCCACCAGCGCATCGCCCATAGCCCCATGGAAACGCGCGGCGTAGTGGTCTCGCCGCAGGGTGAAAATGAACTGACGATTTGGTGCACCAGCCAGGGCACGCAGAGCATCGTCCGTTCGCTGTCGGACATCTTCAACCTCCCCGCGACTTCGATCCGGGTGAACAGCAAGGACGTCGGCGGCTCGTTTGGCCTTAAGTCGCGCCCCTGGCGCGAAGAAACCGCGGTGATTGCCGCCGGAATGCTGCTCGGCCGGCCGGTCAAGTGGATAGAGGACCGCTACGAAAACCTGATCGGCGCCAACCAGGCGCGCGAGCAGGAAATCACCATGCGCACTGCTTTCGACAGCGATGGCAAGCTGCTCGCCTCGAAATTCATCGGCTCGCTGAACAATGGGGCCTATCCGCACTATCTCGATTCCAATGCCGCCGCGGCCCTGGGCGCATGGACGCCCTACAAGATGCCGAAGTTCACTTTCGTCAGCGACGGCTTGTTCACCAATACCGTCGGCGTCGCCGCCTATCGCGGCCCCTGGGCGATGGAATCGCTGATCCGCGAAACCCAGCTCGATCTCGCAGCACGCAAACTGGGCATCGACCCCATCGACATGCGCCGCCGCAATCTGGTTACGTCTGCCGACCTGCCGATCGTCAACATGATGGGCATTCCGGTGGAGGACATCACCCCGATGGAATGCCTCGACGAACTCCTGAAGCACGTCGATGTTCCGGCCTTCCGCAAGCGCCAGGCTGAAATGCGCCAGCAGGGGCGCTATCTCGGCCTCGGCATCGCCGCCTATATCGAGCCGACTGCCACCAGCATGTTCGCCCCGATGGCCACCGAAGTGGCGATCGTGCGGATAGAGCCGACCGGGCTGGTTACTGCCGCGCTTGGCACCCATTCACAGGGCCAGGGCACCCAGACGACCATGGCTCAGGTCATTGCCGACCGCCTCGGCGTGCCATTCGATCACGTCTCGGTCTACGAGGACAGCTCGACCAATGCCGGCTACGGCTATGGCGCGGGCGGCAGCCGTCAGGCGGTTGCCGGCGGCGGGGCGGCAGTGAAGGCATCCGAGCGGCTGTCGGACAAGGTCAAGCAAATCGCGGCCCACTTGCTCAATGCCAGTCCCGAGGCGATCAGCATCGAGGACGGCAAGGTCCTGGTCGAAGGCGCGCCCGAGATGACTCGCACCATCCGCGAGATCGCCGAAGTCGCCTATGGCGAACCGCAACGTCTGCCGCCGGACATGGAGCCGGGGCTCGAAGCGCAATACCGCTACAACCCGCCGCCCATCACCTTTGCCAGCGCCGCCCATGCCTGCATCGTCGAAGTCGATGTCGAAACCGGCTTCGTAACCATCGAGCGCTGGGTGGGATCGGAGGATTGCGGCGTCGTGATCAACCCCGGCGTGGTCGAAGGCCAGATTGCCGGCGGCCTCGCCCAGGCGATCGGCATGGTGCTGCACGAACAGATCCATTTCGACGCCAACGGCAATCCGCAGAGCGCGACCTTCAAGGACTATCATCTGCCGCAGATCACCGACGTGCCGGACTTCGAATATGCCCATGTCGTCACGCCCGCCAAGAACGCGGGGGGCTTTCGCGGGGTGGGTGAAGGCGGCGCGATCATCGGGCCGCCGACCCTGGTCAACGCTATTCACGACGCGCTGGCGCCCTTCGGCGTGACGTGCCTCGACTTGCCGATGACGCCATCGAAACTGCTGGCGCTGATCGAGAGGGGGCGAGCCGCCAGGGCTGCTTGACTGCCGGTTTCCGCGAGCGTGCTTTGACAAAGGGGACTTGAGATTGAAGCGTGCCGTCCTGATCAAGCTTGGAAGCGGCCTGCTCTTTTCACTCGCCATGGCCTGTGCCCCTGCGGGTTCGGTGGCAGGTTTGCCGGAGGGGGCCTATGTCCTAGCCGGAGAACAAGCCAACCTGCTCTTGCAGCAATGTTCGCGCGGCACGCCTGCCAAAGGCGAAAGCACGTTTCAGCCGGAAGCATCGGACATAACCGCAATGGAAGGCGCCCTTGCCGAAGCCTTGGCGAACCGCAGCCAATACGCGCCCGGCACTGGCATGCGTAACGCGCCCCAGCCCTCGCAACCCGATTTCGCGCACGCGCCGCAGGGCTGGAAGCGGCAATTCCTGGGAATCGTGCGGGGCGGGCGCCGCTACATCTATGGCAACTATTTCCCCGCCGCCGATTTTCCGGGCGGCCGCCAACCCGATCCCGCCACCTCGGCGGTTATGGTCTGCGATGGCGGACCGGCTTTCTTCGGCGCGGAATGGGACGTTGCAGCGAGGCAGTTCACCCACCTCGCCTTCAACGGATTTGCCTGAGCTATTTGCTCTCCTTCGAATCTTCAGATTCCGAAGCACTGGCCGACCCTGACTCATTGTCCTTGGGCGGTGGATCCTTGCTGATGTTGTAACCTGCGAGCAGCTGCTTGCCTTCGCCGACATTGCGATAGGTGAAGCGTTCGTAGGCCGCGCCCTTTTCGAAGGTCGTTTTCATGTCGAGCCGCGAGAAACTGTCGCCATTGTTGCTGTTGTAATGCCAGCCCCGCTGTTCGGTAGCGACGACTTTGCCGTAATGATTACGCAGGTTGTTCAGCAGGCCAAAGAACTGCTCCTGACTGGCGTCGTTGCGGATGTCGAACGAGGTCGTATCCCAGATCGCCTGGTTATTGCCGCTGTTGAAATTGGCGTGGAATGCATCGACACCTTCGCGCGCCTGCTTGACCGAAGCCGGGCCTGAGCAGGCGGTTACGAGCACGAAAGCGGACATCGCCGCCAGGGCCGGTCTGAACATTGGGTATGCCTCCTGTTGTTGCCTGAGCAAGCTTGTGCCAAGTGCTCCCCGAATCCTTCTTGTTTTCGGGATAATGCCCTGTCTGGCGTGTTAATCAAGATTTGCGGGCTCTCGACCCCGGAAACGCTCGATGCGGCGATCCGGGCGCGGGCGGACTACGCCGGATTCAACTTCTTCCCGCCCAGCCCGCGCTACCTTGGGCCAGCCGCCGCCCGCGACCTCGCTGCGCGCGCCGAAGGGCGGATCGGGCGCGTGGGGGTGTTCGTCGATGCGGACGACGCGGCGATTGGCGAGGCCGTGGCTGCAGCGCGGCTCGATGTGCTGCAATTGCATGGAAACGAAACGGCGGAGCGCGCAGCACAAGTGAGGGCGAGGTTCGGGCTACCGGTGTGGAAAGTGGTCTCAGTGGCGGCGGCCAACGACGTCGGGAAGGCCATGGCTTACACCGGGGCGGCCGATTTCATCCTGTTCGACGCCAAGACGCCCAAGGGCGCGGCCTTGCCCGGTGGCCTTGGCCTTGCCTTCGACTGGTCGCTGGTCGCTGGCTGGAAGGGGGCGCTGCCCTGGGGCCTGGCCGGCGGGCTCAATCCGGCTAATGTCGGCGAAGCCATCCGAATCGCCAGCGCGCCGATGGTCGATACGTCCTCGGGCGTCGAAAGCGCGCCGGGCATCAAGGATGCAGACCGGATCGCGGCGTTCTGCACAGCGGTGCGCGAGGCCTGAGTGTCTGATCCGGAACTATCGTTTCGGATCAGTCTCTGACCGCGAACGACAAAGGGCGGCCTGTCGCCGGACCGCCCTTCGCGCCGTTCAACTTGTCGAAGCCTGTCAGAACTTGATGCCGAGTCCGGCCATCACCGTATTGCCGTCGGGGGCGCTGTTGTTGGTGAAGAAGTGGCGATATTCGACCTTGCCATAGAGCCGCGAGGCGAACTTGTGTTCATAGCCGCCCCCGGCATGGACCGCGTCTTCGCACAGCGCACAGTTCTTGGTGGTGTAACCGCCCGCGGCAAACAGCTTGTCGTTGGGCGAAGCCTTGATGCCGGCACGGCCTGTGAAGCCGAAAGCGACGCGCCGGTTCGATTGCAGCACCTTGTCGGCGGAAACCTCGCCGCCGATAAAGGCGCCCGGGCCCAGATCGGCGTCGTATCCGGCAGCGGCGCCTGCTGTTGCCTGCGTCGTTCCCGGTTCCCAATAGACTCCGCCCCGCGCTTCCAAACGGGCCTCGCCGGCCAGCGCCGGAGTGGCGATGGCGCAACTGGCCGCGAGCGAGAATAGAACCTTGCGCATGTTTAACTCCTTGAAATATCAGCCCTGAAACAAAGGGCGCCGGTTCACTGCGCCTGCGGCATTGCTCACCGATGAACCAGGCGACGAAGCGAGTGGCTGGCCGGGCACGACGAGGCCGGAATGCGACCAACCGCTCGTCGCAAGCCGAAATGCTGGACTTGGCGCGGGCTCTCTGCCAAGCGCGGCGGCGCAATGAACACCCCTAATTCCTTCCGCACCATGCCTGACGAACGCGGCCATTTCGGGCAGTTCGGCGGCCGCTATGTCGCCGAGACTTTGATGCCCCTGGTTCTCGAGCTGGAGCGCGAGTACCGCAAGGCCAAGGCCGATCCGGCGTTCCAGGCTGAGTTCGACGACCTGTTGAAGCACTATGTCGGCCGCCCCAGCCCGCTCTATTTCGCACCACGGCTCACAGAGGCACTCAACGGCCCACAGATCTGGTTCAAGCGCGAAGAGCTCAATCACACCGGCGCGCACAAGATCAACAACTGCATCGGCCAGATCCTGCTCGCCATCCGCATGGGCAAGACCCGGATCATCGCCGAGACCGGCGCGGGCCAGCACGGTGTCGCCACCGCCACGGTCTGCGCGCGCTTCGGCATTCCTTGCGTGATCTACATGGGATCGACCGACGTCGCCCGCCAGCAGCCCAATGTGTTCCGCATGAAGCTTCTGGGTGCGGAAGTGGTGCCGGTGGAAAGCGGAGCCAGGACGCTCAAGGACGCGATGAACGAGGCGCTGCGCGACTGGGTCGCCAATGTGCATGACACCTTCTACATCATCGGCACCGCGGCGGGCCCGCACCCCTATCCCGAGCTGGTGCGCGACTTTCAGTCGATCATCGGGCGCGAGACGCGCGAGCAGCTAATGGAACAGGCCGGACGGCTGCCCGATCTGCTTCTGGCGGCAGTCGGCGGCGGGTCGAACGCGATAGGGCTATTTCATCCCTTCCTCGACGATCCCGAGGTCGAGATGATCGGCGTCGAGGCGGCGGGGCACGGGATCGAGACCGGCCAGCACGCCGCCAGCCTGACCGGAGGCGGGCCGGGCATTCTCCACGGCAACAAGACCTATCTGCTGCAGGACGAGGACGGCCAGATCACCGAAGCGCATTCGATCTCGGCGGGGCTGGACTATCCCGGCATAGGGCCGGAGCATTCGTGGCTGCATGAGTCCGGGCGGGTGAAATACATTCCCGTGACCGACAACGAGGCGCTTGAGGCGTTTCAGCTGTGCTGCAAGCTGGAAGGCATTATCCCGGCGCTGGAATCGGCGCACGCGCTGGCGGCCCTGCCGAAGATCGCGGGGGACTATGGGCCGGACAAGATCGTGGTGGTCAATGTTTCGGGGCGAGGAGACAAGGATATCTTCACCGTGGCGGATGCGCTTGGAGTGAAGATTTGAACAACCGCCGGCTCCTCTGGAGTCTGACCGTGGTCTTCACTGCGGCTGCCTATTCGTGCTTTTCCATCATGGACAGCAAGCTGGCTCCAGACTACTCGGCGACCGAAGACGTGCTGTTTTATGGCGGATATGCCTTGTGCGCCTTGTCCCTGCTTCTGTTCATCCTAGGTCTCCGCGCTCCGAAATGACGTCTACCCGCCTCGCCTCCGCCTTCGCCAAGGGCCACCCCGCCCTGGTCACCTTCGTCACTGCCGGCGATCCTTCGCCCCACGCGATGGTCTCCATCCTCGACGCGCTGGTCGAAGGCGGCGCGGATGTGATCGAGCTGGGCATGCCCTTCACCGATCCCATGGCCGACGGCCCGGCGATCCAGGCGGCGAACCTGCGTTCGCTGGCCGCCGGCACTCGCACGTCGGACATTCTGGCCATCGCTTCCGAATTCCGCAGACGCCATCCCGACACCCCGCTAGTGCTGATGGGCTACGCCAATCCGATGACCATCCGCGGACCCGAATGGTTCGCCGCACAATGCGCCGATGCTGGCGTCGATGGCGTCATCTGCGTCGACATCCCTCCCGAAGAGGACGATGCGCTCGGCCCGGCCCTGCGCGCGGCGGGCGTCTCGCTGATCCGGCTGGCGACGCCCACTTCGCACGAGGCGCGGCTCGAGACCATTCTCAAGGATACCTCGGGCTTCGTCTATTACGTCTCGGTCGCGGGGATTACCGGCAAGCAGCAAGCGGCACTGGGCTCGATCGAGGATGCAGTGGCGCGGCTCAAGGCGGCGACCGATCTGCCCATAGCCGTCGGCTTTGGCGTGCGCACGCCGGAACAGGCGAGTGCGATTGCCAAAGTGGCCGATGGCGTGGTGGTAGGCTCGGCTTTGGTCGATCTGGTGGCGCAGCATGGGGCCGATGCGGCTAGGCCAGTGCGCGAGGCGACACGGGCGCTGGCCGACGCGGTGCATGGGGCGCGTGGCTAAGCACCTCCCCGGAACGGGGAGGTGGCAGCGCGAAGCGCTGACGGAGGGGTATCGACCCCACCACCACGCGCTACGCACGCGGTCCCCCACCCCGTTCCGGGGTGGGTTGGATGCCTGACTTCGCCAAAACCGACTCCCCCCAGGTCCAGGCCCAGCTCGATCGCCACGCCGACCTGTCGCTCCCCCAGGGCCGCTTCGGGCTGGAGGCCATCACCGCGCTGCTCGCCCGGCTCGGCGATCCGCACAAGCGCCTGCCGCCCCAGTTCCACGTCGCCGGGACCAATGGCAAGGGTTCCACCTGCGCCTATCTGCGCGCCATGCTGGAGGCCCAGGGCCTGACCGTCCATGCCACCACCAGCCCGCATCTGGTGCGTTATAACGAGCGCATCCGCATTGCCGGCAAGCTGGTGGAGGACGCGGAGCTGGCAGCGCTGCTGGGCGAAGTGCTCGATGCCGCTGATGGTATCGAGATCAGCTTCTTCGAAGCGACCATCGCCGCCAGCTTCCTCGCCTTCGCGCGCCATCCGGCGGATGCCTGCGTCATCGAAGTGGGGCTCGGCGGACGGTTCGATGCGACCAATGTGCTCGAGCGTCCCGCAGCCTGCGGTATCGCCACCCTGGGCATCGACCATGAGGCCTTCCTGCTCGCGCCCGAGGCAGGCGTGCCGCAGGAGCCGCTCGCCCGGATCGCCTTCGAAAAGGCCTCCATCGCCAAGCGCGGCGTGCCACTGATGACGCAGAAATACCCGCGCGAGGCGGCCTCGGCCGTGGCGCAAACCGCGCGGGTGCATGGCGCCGAACTGTTCATGCGCGGTCAGGCCTGGCAGGCCTCGGCAAGCGACATCCTCGAATATGCCGATGGCTTCGGCCCGCTCGCCCTGCCGCTCCCCGCGCTTCCCGGTGCGCATCAGGCGGACAATGCCGCGCTGGCCGTCGCCATGCTGCGCCATCAGGACCGGGTGAAGGTTTCTCCCGAGGCCATGGCGCAGGGGATTGTGTCGGCCCGATGGTCCGGGCGGCTGCATAGGCTGGCTGACGGGCCGCTGACGCGCGCCGCGCCCAATGTTGCGGAGGTGTGGCTCGATGGCGGGCACAATCCCGATGCGGCCGAGGCGCTTGCCCGGTTTTTTGAGGTGAACAGCCAAGCCCACCCCGCTGCGACCAGGCGGCAAAGCCGCCAAGTCTCGCTCCCCTCCCGCTTGCGGGAGGGGTTGGGGGTGGGCCAGAGTCGCGATCTCCACCTCATCCTCGGCATGCTGGCCAACAAGGACGCCGAAGCGTTCATCGCCCGGCTCGCGCCGGTGGCTGCCTCCCTGGTCGCCGTGGCCATTCCCGGACACGACCACCACGCGCCCGCGCGTCTGGCTGAACTGGCGCGCAAGGTGGGGGTTTCGGCGGTGGGGACGGCGCCGGACGTTGTCACCGCCCTGTCAGTCGCCGGCACGCGCGGGAGGGCGGGCGGCGCCTTACCGCGCGCACTGATTGCGGGATCGCTCTATCTAGCCGGCGACGTGCTCAGACAGAATGGCGAACTGCCGGACTGATCAGGCCGCCGTCTCGGCATCCCCGTCTGCGCCGCCGCCCGCCGTGCCGATCGACTTGTCGATCAAACCGCTGCGGCTCATCCACCAAAACAGCACAATGCCGGGCAGGGCCAGCACAGTCGTCAGCAGGTAGAAATTGACGTATCCCATGGCCTCGATCAGACCGCCCGCCGTGGTGCCGGTGACAAAGCGGCCGATCACGCTCGCTCCTGCCGAGATCAGCGCATATTGCGCCGCGGTGAATCGCAAGTCGCACAGCGCCGAAAAATAGGCGACCACCACGACGCCGCCATAGCCCGAAGCCGTGTTCTCGAACCCGATCGCCAGCGCCATGCCGAGGTTGGAATGTCCCGCCGCGGCAAGCATGGCGAAGCTCAGGTTGGAAATGCCCATGAGCACCAGCGCGACCAGCACCGAGCGCTTGAGCCCCAGTTTCGAATAAGCAATCCCGCCAATGAAAATGCCGATGAGATAGGCCCAGAAGCCGACGCCGACGTCGTAGATCGCCACTTCGTCGTTGGTAAAGCCAAGGTCTTCGAACAGCAGGCGGAAGGTGAGATTGGCGAGGGTATCGCCGATCTTGTGCACCAGGATGAACAACAGCACCAGCAAGGCGCCATGCCGCCGGAAGAATTCGGCAAAAGGCCCGGAAACCGAAGCCCAGACCTCGGCCAGTCCCTTTCGCTGGGCCGGCTCACGGTGACGCGCGGGTTCGCCCATCAGCAGCGCGGTCAGCATCGCAGGCAGCGCGAATGCCGCACAGGCCATATAGGCCGCGCTCCAGCCATAGCGGGCCGCGACCACCAAGGCCAGCGCGCCGGCGCCGGCCGATCCGATCCGCCAGCCATATTGCGACATGCCCGAGCCGGTGCCGAGCTGATAGGGTTTGAGCGTTTCGATCCGGAAGGCGTCGATGACGATATCGAAAGTCGCGCCGGCAATGCCAACCAAGATCGCGCATGAGGCGGTCCACATAATATCGGCCTTGGGATCGACCAGCGCCAGGTTGATCACGGCCGCAATCACGGCCACGCCCGCCAGCAGCATCCAGGACACCCGCTGGCCCAGCCGGCCCAGCACAGGCAGATGCACACCGTCGACCAGCCAGGCCCAGAGGAACTTGAGATTGTAGACCAGGAAGGCGAGCGTGAAGGCCGTTACTGTCTTCTTGTCGATGCCGTCCTGCGCCAGCCGCGTCGTCAGCGTCGCGCCGATCATCGCATAGGGAAAGCCCGAGGAAACCCCCAGGAAGAAGGCGGCAAGCGATTCCTTTTCCAGATAGGGCTTGATCGATTGCCCAAGGCTGCGCCCGGAATCGTTTCGGGCTTCGGCCGTCGTTTCCGTCATCGCGAGCTCCCAATTCCCAAGGGAGCGGACACTAGCGGGCATTCGGCGCGACGCCAGCGCTTTGACGCGCCCTGTCCACAGGGCTAAGCGCCCGCACCATGAACCAGCCTGATCCCCGCACCGGCGAACGCATCGCCAAGCTCCTCGCCCGCGCAGGCGTGGCCAGCCGCCGCGAGGCGGAGCGGATGATTGCCGAAGGGCGGGTGCGGATCGACGATGTGCCGGTGACCACGCCGGCGACCGTGCTGGAAAACCTGCGCGGCGTCACGGTTGACGGCAAGCCGGTGAAAGCCCCGGAGGCCGCGCGGCTGTTTCGCTTTCACAAGCCTTCGGGCCTGATCACCGCCGAGCGCGATCCTGCCGGGCGGCCGACGATCTATACCGCCTTGCGCAATGCCCTTCCCCCCGGAACGCCCCGGCTGATGCCGGTCGGCCGGCTCGACTTCAACACCGAGGGCCTGCTCTTGATGACCAACGACGGCGGGCTCAAGCGGGCGATGGAGCTGCCCTCCAGCGGCATCCCGCGCACCTATCGCGCGCGCACTTATGGCAATGTGACCCAGGAACAACTCGAAAGCCTGATCGAGGGCGTCACCATCGAGGGCGTGCACTATGGCAAGATCGACGCCAACATGGAGCGCCGCACCGGGCGCAACCAGTGGATCGAGCTGACACTCACCGAAGGCAAGAACCGCGAAGTGCGCCGGGTGCTGGAGCATCTGGGCCTAGAAGTCTCAAGGCTGTTGCGCACGGCCTATGGCCCCTTCGTGCTGGGCGACATGCCGCGGGGTTCTGCCAACGAAGTGCCGCCCAGGGATGTCGAGCGCTTCCGCGAGGCCCTGCCAACGTTCGCACGGGCAGAGGCCCTTGATCCAGCGTCGAAAAAGCATGGCAGGCCATTGATCCGCAGGGGCGCCGGCCGGGGCTCTCCCTCGCGGCCCGCCGATGGCCCGCTCAGCCGGAAGGCTCCGAAAGGCCGGGGGCAAAGGGCGCCGCGCAAGTGAGAATTGTCGCCGGCCAATGGCGCGGGCGCAAGCTCGTCGCGCCGCCGGGTAAAAACACCCGGCCTACCGCCGACCGTACCCGCGAGACGCTGTTTTCGATGCTGGTCAGCCGGCTGGGCCCGTTCGATGGGCTGGCCGTAGCCGACTTGTTTGCCGGATCGGGCGCGCTGGGGCTGGAGGCTCTGTCGCGCGGGGCGGCGACGTGCATCTTTGCCGAACAGGATGTGGCCGCAATCCGTGCGATCAGGCAGAACATCGACAGCCTGGGCTGCCATGAGCAATGCGATGTGCGGGCAGGGTCTGCGCTGTTACTCGGCCCCGCCAGACAGCCGCTCGACCTGATCCTGCTCGATCCGCCCTATGGCAGCCATGCGGGCGAAGTGGCGCTCGACAAGCTCATGCGGCTGGGCTGGATCGGCCCGGCCACCTGGGTGAGCCTGGAAACCGGGGCCAACGAAGAACCGCAGGTCAAGGCGCTGGATGCCGTCGCCGAACGGCGCGTCGGCAAGGCGCGGATCACGCTGTTTCGCGCGCCGGCCGCGACAGCATGACGCCCAGCAGCGTGAACAGGCCCGCCGCCGAAATCAGCACACCTACTGTTTCGGGCCGCCCGGCCCCGGCCAGCATCTGCGCCACCAGCGGAGACGTCGCGCCGCCGACAATGCCGCCGATGGTAAAGGCCAGCGACACCCCGCTGTAGCGCACTTCGACAGGAAACAGCGAGGCGAGCCAGGCGCCCAGCGGGGCGTGGACGAAGGACATGACGAACAGCGACAGCGACAGCGTCGCGCCCATCACCCATAGCGACGGCGCGTTGAGCCCGGGGCCGAAAGCCAGCCCCGCCACAATCGTTACCGCCGAGCCCGCCAGCAGTACGCCGCGCGGCGAGTAACGGTCCGAAAGGCTGGCCGCGATCAGCAGGCCGGCCGCCTGAAAGCAAACCGTCAGCAACTGGATCGCCAGCACGGTCTCGCGCTTGTGCCCCAGCGGCCCGGCGGCCTGGGCCAGGGCATAGCTTGTCGCGAGATAGAAGATGGTGAATACCGCGATCACCCCGGCGCTGCCTGCCAGCAGCGGACCAAGGTGCCGGGCGATCAGCCGGCCGAATGGCACCCGCGCCGGCGCATCGCGCTCCAGCGCCTGACGGAAGGCAGGCGTCTCGCCGATGCTCAGGCGCACCCACAAGCCGATAGCGACCAGCACTGCGCTGGCAAGGAACGGTATCCGCCAGCCCCAGGCCTTGAATTCAGCGTCCCCGAGGAACAGTCCGAGCAGCAGGAACAGGCCGTTTGCGGCAATGAAGCCAATCGGCGAGCCCAGCTGCGGGGCGGTGCCAAAGCGGCCTTCCCAGCCCTTGGGCGCGTTTTCCACCACCAGCAGCGTCGCCCCGCCCCACTCCCCGCCCAGGCCGAATCCCTGTCCGAAGCGCAGCACGCAAAGCAGCACTGGCGCCCACCAGCCGGCCATTTCGTATGTCGGCAGGAAAGCGATCAGCAAGGTCGAGAGCCCCATGGTGAGGAGCGACGCGACCAGCGTGGACTTGCGCCCGATGCGGTCCCCGAAATGGCCGAAGAATATCGCCCCGATGGCCCGGGCATAGAAAGCGATGCTGAATGTGGCGAGCGAGAACAGCAGCTGCCGCGCCGGCGCTTCGCCGGGGAAGAACAGCGGCCCGAACACCAGCGCCGCGGCCGTGCCGAAAATGTAGAAATCGTAGAATTCGACAGCAGTGCCCACCATCGATGCGGACAGCACGCGGCGATGCTGGCGTAATGGATGCATGCCTTCTCCCCCCTTCACGCGCTACGGCTTGAGGAAACGTGGGGGATTGTCAACTGGCGGCCCCGCCTGCCCTTGCGCGACCGGTTGCTGTTCCCTAGTTGTTCGCAAGTGCCCGATCCAGACCAATCCCTTTCCGCTTCCACCGACGACCCCCTCCTCGCCGGGCTGAACGAGCCGCAGCGCGAGGCCGTGCTGACAACCGAAGGTCCGGTGCTGATGCTCGCTGGCGCGGGCACCGGCAAGACCGCCGCGCTTACAGCAAGGCTCGCCCATATCGTCCGCTCGCGGCTGGCCTGGCCCAGCGAAATTCTCTGCGTCACGTTCACCAACAAGGCCGCGCGCGAGATGAAGGAGCGGGTAGGCCAGATGATCGGCGGGGCTGTCGAAGGCATGCCCTGGCTGGGCACATTCCATTCGGTCGCCGCGAAGATGCTGCGCCGGCATGCCGAGCTGGTCGGCCTGCAATCGAATTACACGATCATCGACACCGACGATCAACTTCGGCTGCTGAAGCAGCTGATTCAGGCCCAGGATCTCGACGAAAAACGCTGGCCCGCCCGCCAGTTGGCGGGACTGATCGACCGCTGGAAGAACAAGGGTCTGAGCCCAGCCGATCTCGATGCCGCGGAAAACGAAGCCTACGCCAATGGCCGCGGCCAGCAGTTCTACACCCTCTACCAGGACCGGCTGAAGGCGCTCAACGCCTGCGACTTCGGCGACCTCCTGCTCCACATGCTCAATATCCTGCGCGGCAATCGTGAAGTGCTGGAGCACTACCAGCGGCGGTTCAAATATATCCTGGTCGATGAGTACCAGGACACCAACCAGGTCCAGTACCTCTGGCTGCGGCTGCTGGCGCAGGAGAGCAGGAACATCTGCGTTGTCGGGGATGACGATCAATCGATCTACTCCTGGCGCGGCGCGGAAGTGGCCAATATCCTTCGCTTCGAGAAGGACTTCCCCGGCGCCAAGGTGATCCGGCTGGAACAAAACTACCGCTCCACGCCCGATATCCTCGCCGCCGCCTCGCAGCTGATCGACGCCAACAGCGAGCGGCTGGGCAAGACCTTGTGGACCGAGCGCAACGGCGGCGACAAGCTGCGCGTCATCGGCGTCTGGGACGGGCCGGAGGAAGCCCGCCGGGTGGGCGAGGAGATCGAGCGGCTGGAACGCGAAGGCGCGCCGCTCGACAAAGTGGCGATCCTGGTGCGCGCCCAGTTCCAGACCCGCGAGTTCGAGGACCGTTTCATTGCCATTGGCCTCGCCTATCGCATTGTCGGCGGTTTCCGGTTCTATGAACGCGCCGAGATCCGCGATGCGCTCGCCTACCTGCGC
>JBFWSE010000047.1:0-24224 GCA_050248535.1 Novosphingobium sp. | reverse complement strand
GTCCAGCTTGCAACCACCGCCCGCTCGGAAATTCGCGGCCAGTTCCCCGGGCGGATCGTCTCGGTGACCAAGGCAGTGGGTGACTATGTGAAGCGAGGCCAGTTGCTGGCCCGCATCGAATCGAGTGAGAGCCTGCAAGTCTATCCGGTCTATTCGACTGCCAGCGGGGTTGTCGCCGAACGGAACGGCAATCCCGGTGATGTGACCTTCGATCGCGCGCTCTATGTGATCACCGATCCGGCCCAAACGGCGATCGTCTTCAACATCTTCCCCAAGGATCTCGGTGCGATCCAGCCCGGCATGACGGTTCAGGTCGAAACGATGGACGGCACTGCCATCGCGCAGGTGCGCTTGGGAGACTATTTGCCCGACGGAAATGCCGAGGCCGGCACCGCGCTCATTCGTGCGACGCTGCCCAACCCGAGCGGCAAGCTGCGTGCAGGCATGGCGCTGCGCGGACGGGTGACCATCAATGCGGTCACGGTGCCGCTCGCGGTGCGCACGGCAGCTGTGCAGCGGTTTCGGGACTTCGATGTGGTTTTTGCAAACTACGGCGAGGATTTTGAAGTCCGGATGCTCCGGTTGGGCCGAAAGTCGCCCGAATGGACCGAAGTGCTTTCGGGGATCAAGCCGGGCACACCCTATGCCGCCAAAGGAGCCTTCCTCATTCGCGCCGACATCGAAAAGTCTGGCGCGAGCCACGACCATTGATCGGGGATATCTGACATGCTTGCCCGTATCATCGGTTTTTCCATCCGCCAGCGCTGGTTCGTTCTCGCCGTCGTTGCGCTGCTCTGCGCACTGGGCGTCTACAGCGCGACCAGACTGCCCATCGACGCTGTGCCCGACATCACCAATGTCCAGATGCAGATCAACACCGAGGCCGAGGGCTATTCGCCGCTCGAATCCGAACAGCGCATCACCTTCCCCATTGAAACCGCGATCTCGGGTATACCCAAGCTTGCCTACACGCGTTCGGTGTCGCGCTATGGGTTAAGCCAGGTGACGGTGGTGTTCGAGGACGGCACCGACACCTTTTTTGCGCGCCAGCTCGTCAACGAGCGCATCCAGGCTGCGAAATCGCAGCTCCCGCCCGGCATCGAGCCGCAGCTCGGCCCGATTGCCACGGGGCTGGGCGAAATCTTCATGTACGCCGTCGAACCCAAGCCCGGCGCGCGCAAGCCCGATGGTACCGAATATACCCCAACCGATCTGCGCACGCTGTCGGACTGGGTGGTGCGTCCGCAAATGCGCACCATTCCCGGCGTGGCCGAGGTCAACACGATCGGCGGCTATGCGCGGCAATATCATGTCACGCCAAACCCGCAGCAACTGGCGGCATTGAAGCTGTCGCTGACTGACATCGTCGATGCTCTGGAGGCCAACAACGCCAACAAGGGCGCAGGCTATGTCGAGCGTGCCGGTGAGCAGATTCTGATCCGCGTTCCGGGTCAAGCCAGGGACGAAACCGACCTGTCGCAGATCATTGTGGCCACGCGCGGCGGCGTGCCGATCCGGATCGGCGACGTCGCCGAAGTCGTGATCGGTTCCGAACTGCGCACCGGAGCGGCGACCGAGAACGGCAAGGAAATCGTGCTCGGCACGATCTTCATGCTGACCGGCGAAAACCCGCGGATCGTCGCCCAGGCCGCTGCCGATCGGCTCGAACAGGCGACCAAATCACTGCCTGCGGGTGTCGTCGCGCACCCGCTTTACGATCGCACCGAACTGGTCGATCGGACCATTGCAACGGTCGAAAAGAATCTGGCCGAGGGCGCGCTGCTGGTCATCGTCGTGCTGTTCCTGCTGCTCGGCAATATCCGCGCCGCCCTGATCACGGCGGCGGTCATTCCGGCGGCGATGCTGATGACGCTGACCGGCATGGTGCAGACCCGCACCTCGGCCAATCTGATGAGCCTGGGGGCACTCGATTTCGGGCTGATCGTCGATGGCGCGGTGATCATCGTCGAGAACTGCCTGAGGCGCCTCGGCGAAGCGCAGAACCGGTTGGGGCGTCTGCTCGACCGCGACGAACGCTACGGACTGGTCGCAAGTGCCAGCGCCGAGGTCATCCGCCCGAGCATCTTCGGCGTGATCATCATCACTGTCGTCTATCTGCCGATCTTCGCGCTTACCGGGATCGAGGGAAAAACCTTCCACCCGATGGCGATCACCGTCGTCATTGCGCTGACAGCGGCGCTGCTGCTGTCGCTGACCTTCGTTCCCGCTGCCATCGCGCAGTTCGTGTCTGGCCGGGTCGAGGAAAAGGAAAACCGGGTCATGTCCTGGCTGACACGCGGCTATGCGCCCTTGCTCGACCGGACGATGAAGCGCGGCAAGCTGATCATCGCCGGCGCTTTGATGCTCGTCGCTTTGAGCGGATATGCTGCAACCCGGCTTGGCTCGGAGTTCATTCCCAACCTCGATGAAGGCGACATCGCGTTGCATGCCCTGCGCATCCCCGGCACCAGCCTGAGCCAGGCAATCGGCATGCAGGTCGCGCTTGAAGACCGCATCCGCAAGTTCCCCGAGGTCGAACGGGTATTCGCCAAGGTCGGAACGGCCGATGTCGCGACCGACCCGATGCCGCCTTCTGTCGCCGACAATTTCATCATGCTCAAGGACCGGAAAGACTGGCCCGATCCGCGCAAGCCGCGCGAGCAGCTCATCGCCGAACTCAACGCGGCCGTGCAGCAGATCCCCGGCAACAACTACGAGTTCACCCAGCCGGTTCAGATGCGGATGAACGAGCTGATCGCGGGCGTGCGTTCAGACGTCGCGGTCAAGCTGTTCGGCGACGATCTCGATCAGCTCCTCGAAAGCGGCGGCGCGGTCGAGGAGGTGGTCGCTTCCATACCCGGCGCGCAAGACGTCAAGATCGAACAGGTCACCGGCTTGCCGGTGCTGGCCGTGACACCGAAACGCGACATGTTGGCCCGCTACGGCATCAACATGCGCGATGTGCAGGATGCGGTGGCAACCGCCACCGGCGGACGCGCGGCGGGGCAAGTGTTCGAAGGCGATCGGCGCTTCGATGTCGTCGTGCGCTTGCCTGAAGCGCTACGCACCAATGTCGATGCGCTCGGCACGCTGCCGATCCCGATTGGGGGCGATGGCGCGGCTGGCTTCGTCCCGCTTGCGCAGATCGCCGACATCGAGCTGTCGGTTGGCCCCAACCAGATCAGCCGCGAGAATGGCAAGCGCCGTGCGGTCATCACCGCCAACGTCCGCGGCCGTGACTTGGGATCGTTCATCACCGAACTGAGGGCAAAGGTCGATTCCGAAGTGACCTTACCCGAAGGCTATTATGTCGAGTACGGGGGCACGTTCGAACAGCTCCAGTCGGCGGCAACCCGGCTCCAGATCGTTGTGCCGCTGGCCTTGCTGCTGATCTTCGGCCTGCTGTTCGCCTTGTTCGGATCGGTGCGCAATGCCGCCATCGTCTTCTCCGGCGTGCCGCTGGCACTGACCGGCGGTGTCGCGGCGCTCGCCCTGCGCGGCATTCCAATGTCGATTTCGGCCGGCGTCGGGTTCATCGCGCTGTCGGGCGTGGCGGTGCTCAACGGCGTCGTGATGCTGTCGTTTATCAACGACCTTCGGGAGCGCGGCTTGGGTCTCGATGAGGCGATCCGCGACGGTGCGCTTACGCGTCTCCGTCCGGTGCTGATGACGGCGCTGGTCGCATCCTTGGGCTTCGTGCCGATGGCGCTCAATGTCGGAGCAGGGTCGGAAGTACAGCGGCCGCTCGCGAGTGTCGTCATTGGCGGGATCATTTCTTCGACGATCCTGACCCTGATTGTGCTGCCTGCACTCTATCGGCTTGCTCACGGTCGGATTAGGGCCAGCGCACTGCCCGAGGGGTCGGCGATTGTATGAGTGCGGGAGCAGTGCACTGGCCTGCATGCTATCGCACCGCTGCCGCTTCTTGGTCTTACCCCCGAAGTGGATGGGCAACTGATCGCCATCTTGGGTGAAATAGCGTCGGCATCCCGGCCCCACGTCGATACGAACCTAACCGAGCGTCATTCGATGCGAGTGACGCTCGGTTAGGTTTTGCAGGGACTTCGCGAAATGCCAGATTACTAGGATTAGGGAAGCGCAAGTTCATCTGAAAGAGTAAGCGGCATGTGAAGCAATTCAACGCATAAGGAAAACGGTTCGCCTTGCTTACACCTTGCTTACAGTCGACGCGCCCTAGACGCTTGTAAGCATCGCAAACGCCCGAAGGCGTCAAGTATCAACTTAAATTTTAAAGGAAAAACTGGAGCGGGCGAAGGGATTCGAACCCTCGACCCCAACCTTGGCAAGGTTGTGCTCTACCCCTGAGCTACGCCCGCTCGAGACATTCGCAGCCACTGCCAAAAGGCGGCAGGGCCGGGGAGAGGCGCGCGGTTAGCATCGGGTTTCGCGCCGGGCAAGGGGAAAGTCGCCGTCAGCCGTCACCTGTTGGCAAAGATCGCTTTCGCCCTTCACAAATCGGGCAAAAGCGCCAAATGAGGGAAAGGACTTTCCAAAAATCGCAGGAGAAACGACCTTGGCCAGCCTCGGCCTCAACATCGAAGAGCAAAAGGCAGTCGATCGCTTCCGCAAGAATGTCGCAGAACCGTCGATGACCAGTCTCGTCATCGTCGATTTCTGGGCGGAATGGTGCGGGCCATGCAAGGCGCTTGCGCCCGTGCTGGAAAAAGTCGCCGCCGAATATGCCGACAAGGGCGTGCTGCTCGCCAAGATCAATGTCGATGAAGAGCAATTCATCGCGGCGCAATTCCAGGTGAAATCGATCCCCACGGTCTATGCCATGTTTCAGGGACAGCCCGTCGCCGATCTCACCAATGCGCGAAGCGAATCGCAATTGAAACAAGTGCTCGATCAGCTGCTTGAGAAGCTGCCGCTCCAGGCCGGTGGCAACGCCAGCCAGGATATTGCGCCGCTGCTGGCCATGGCCGAGGAAGTGCTGGAAAGCGGCGACGGCGAGCGGGCGGCAAGCATTTTCGCCCAGATCGTCGAGATCGCACCCGCCGAGCCCCAGGCCAGCGCCGGGCTGATTCGTGCGCTGACTCTCGCCGGCCGCATCGACGAAGCCGAAAGCGTGTTGACCGCTCTGGCGCCCGAGATCGCCAAGGACTCCGCCGTCGAGCGCGCCCGGGCCGGGCTTGAACTGGCCAGGGACAAACCGGACGATGACGAACTGACCGCCTTGCACGCTGCGGCGCGCGCCGATCCCACCGACATGGATGCCGGCCTTGCCTATGCCAATGCCGCCTTTGCGGCCGGCGATCGAGACGCGGCCGCCGAGACTCTGCTGGCCATGATCGAGGCCGATCGCACATGGAACGAAGGCGCGGCGCGGACCAAGCTGCTGCAAATGTTCGAGGCGATCGGGCTGGAAGACCCCTGGGCCAGCGCCATGCGCCGCAGGCTCTCGACGATCCTTTTCGGATGATTGGCCAGTTCGGATGAGCATGGCGCCCGTCCGCATTTCGATCTTTCCGCTCGCCGGGGCGATTCTCTACCCCGGCCTGCATCTGCCGCTGCACATCTTCGAACCGCGCTACCGGGCGATGATCGGCGATTCGCTGGCGCGCGACCGGCGGATCGGCATGATCCAGCCGCACCGGCAAGTCGAAGGCTCGCCGCTCTTCGAAGTCGGCTGCCTCGGCAAGATCGGCAATGTCGAGGCGATGGAAGACGGCCGCTACAACATCGTTCTGGAAGGCGAGGCCCGATTCCGCATCTTGCGCGAACTCGATGTGACGACGCCGTTCCGCCAGATCGAAGCGGAACTGTTCGAGGAACCGGAAGACGAGGCGCTCGCCCCGGTGGAACGCGCACTGTTCGAACGCGAATCGCGCCGCTTCGCCGATGCCCAGGGTTACCAGGTGGACTGGGATTCTGTTTCGCGGCTCGATGACGTGTCGCTGATAAACGGCGTTTCGCAGATTGCCCCGTTCGATTCGGCGGCCAAGCAGGCCCTGCTCGAAGCCCCGGACTTGTCGGCGCGCTGCGAACTGCTGGTGCAGCTGATGCAGTTCTTCGGACGCCGGGACGGCGACGACGATCGTGTGACCTTGCAGTAAGTGTCGATGCCGCCTTAGCGCCGCTGCGCTTCTGCGAGCCGGATAGCTTCGGCGATCGCCCGGTCGGCAGTCAGTTCGGTCGTATCGAGCAGTACGGCATCCCTGGCTTGTTCGAGCGGCGCGGTGGCGCGGCTGCGATCGCGCAAGTCTCGCTCGGCCAGGTCGGCCTCGATGGTCTTCAAAGCGACTTCCCGGCCCTGTCCGCGCATTTCGTTGAAACGGCGCAAGGCGCGCGCCGCAACGCTGGCCGTGACGAACAGTTTTACCTCCGCCTCGGGAGCAATCACTGTGCCGATGTCGCGGCCGTCGAGCACCGCCCCGCCTGGCTGTGTCGCGAATTGGCGCTGGCGCTCGAAAAGCGCCTGCCGCACGGCTGGATGAACAGACACCCGGCTGGCCAACCCTCCGCTTTCTTCGCTGCGCAATTCCGGATCGGCGAGCAGGCTGTCGGGAAATCCGCATGCAGCCCTCGCCTGGTTCTCATCGTCCGGGTCGCCGCCAGCCAGCACCACTTGCCTGCCCACTGCGCGGTAGAGCAGCCCAGTATCGAGATGGGGCAGGCCGAAATGCGCTGCGAGTGCGCGGGCTACGGTGCCTTTGCCCGAAGCCGTCGGGCCATCGATTGCGACGATCATGGCGCGAGCGAAGCCAGCAACGCTTCGAACTGGGGGAAGCTCGTCGCGATGGGCCGGGTATCGTCCACTTCCACTCCGGTGCGGCTGACAAGTCCGGCCACCGCCATGCTCATGGCGATGCGGTGATCGAGATGGGTGGCGATGGGACCGCCTCCCGGCAGCGGTTCTCCGCCAGAACCGTCTATAGAGAGGCCGTCTTCGAATTCGGTCACTTTCGCACCGGCGGCGGCGAGCGCGGCCGCCATGACTGCCAGCCGGTCGCTTTCCTTGACGCGCAGTTCTTCCAGTCCGGAAGTGACCGTGCGGCCCTCAGCCATTGCGGCAGCGACGAACAGCACAGGGAATTCGTCGATCATGCTGGGTGCGAACGCAGGGTCGACTTCGATGCCGCTGAGGGCGGAATGGCACACACGAAGGTCGGCAACAGGTTCGCCGCCAACTTCGCGGCACTTCAATTCCTCGATGCTTCCACCCATGGCGCGCAAGACTTCGATCAGCCCTGCGCGAGTCGAGTTGAGGCCGACATTTTCGATCACGACATCGCTGCCCGGAACCAGCAAGGCCGCGACGATGAAGAAGGCCGCCGATGATGGATCGCCGGGGACATCGATGGTCTGGGGCTTGAGATCGGCCTCGCCACGAAGGCGGATCACACGCTCGCCCTTTTCCTCTTCGACCCAAAGCTCCGCCCCGAAACCCTTGAGCATGCGTTCGGAATGATCGCGCGTCGGCACTGGCTCGATCACCGTGGTTATCCCGGGAGTATTGAGCCCAGCCAGCAGAATGGCGCTCTTCACCTGCGCCGAGGCCACCGGCAGCCGGTAGCCGATCGGCACAGCGGGCGATGCGCCGCGTTCGGTGAGCGGCAACCGCCCGCCCTCGCTCGCCTCGAATGCCGCGCCCATAAGCGATAGCGGCTCGATCACCCGGCCCATCGGCCGTTTCGACAGGCTGGCATCGCCCGTGAACATCGCCACGATCGGATGCGAGGCAAGCAAACCCATGAGCAGCCGCGTCGACGTGCCGGAATTGCCCATGTCGAGCGGCGCTTCGGGCTGGAGCAGCGCACCGACGCCGACGCCATGAACACGCCATTCGCCTTCGCCGACTCGTTCGACCTGCGAACCCATCGCCCGCATCGCTGCGGCTGTCGCCAGGACGTCCTCGCCTTCGAGCAGTCCCGAAATCCGGCTCTCGCCCACGGCCAGGGCCGACAGCATCAGGGCGCGGTGGCTGATCGACTTGTCGCCGGGAACCCGGATTCGGCCCTTGAGCGGCCCTGTGGGAACAAAGCGGCGGGAGCGCATGGCAGAAGGCTGGGCGGCAGTCACGCGCGGGCTTTTGACAGCGCGCCCGCGCTATGGCAAGGCGCGCCGCCTGTTGAGGTTTGGGTGGTTGATTCCGCCGGGCACAATCCCCATCAACGCGAAGGTTTTCCGGCTCCAAACGGGGCCAGCATGAGGAATTGTAATGGTCAAACCCGAATGGGGCGCCAAGCACGGCTGCCCGAAATGCGGTATCCGCTTCTACGATCTGGGCAAGGACGATCCCGTCACTTGCATCGATTGCGGCTACGCCTGGCATCCCGAACCGGTGCTGAAGTCGAAACAGCCCATTCCCTATGAGGAAGTCCAGCAGGAGAAGGTCAAGGAGGGGGCGGACACCGACCTGGCCGACGAGGATCTGGACATCGACGACGATGGCGATTCGCCCGACAACGATGTCGATCTGGGTGGCGACGACGACCTGGGCGTGACGCGCAGCGACGACGATTCGGACGAGAATTAAAATTCTTGCCTTCGGGTTGCCGCGCAACTAGAGGGCTGCGTCCCGGCATTTCGGCCGGGAACCGAACTGCCTCCCAGGGCAGTTCGTTGGATTGGACGGGGCCGTAGCTCAGCTGGGAGAGCGCTACAATGGCATTGTAGAGGTCAGGGGTTCGATCCCCCTCGGCTCCACCAGTCCTTTTGAAGTGAATGCGCCATCCGGCGCATTGTGCGGCTCCGGCCCACTCCCCCGCCCGGCCACCCAAACAGGGTATGGCCCTGGGTGGCCGGGCGGGGGAGTGGGCCGGAGCGAGCGCCCGTCAGGGCGATAATTTGCCACGCTGGCCGACGAGGTTTCGTCCGCCGGCGTTTTTGGCTTTGGAGCGTAAAGGCGAATGTTCGATACACTTTCCGACCGTCTTGGCGGCGTGTTCGACAAGCTCAAGGGGCGCGGCGCGCTCAAGGAGCAGGACGTCCGCGACGCCATGCGCGAAGTGCGCATCGCCCTGCTCGAGGCCGATGTCGCGCTGCCGGTAGTGCGCCGTTTCATCGATTCGGTGACCGAACAGGCCGTCGGCCAGTCGGTGCTCAAATCGGTCACGCCCGGCCAGCAGGTCGTCAAGATCGTCAACGATGCCCTGGTCGAAATGCTTGGCGGCGATGCGCCAGCGGAGCTCGACCTCGCCGCAACTCCGCCGGTGGTCATCATGATGGTCGGCCTGCAGGGCTCGGGCAAGACGACCACGACCGCCAAGATCGCCAAGCTGCTCAAGGACAAGCAGGGCAAAAAAGTGATGATGGCGTCGCTCGACGTCAATCGCCCCGCCGCGCAGGAGCAGCTGGCCGTGCTGGGCGAACAGACCGGCGTCGCGACGCTGCCGATCATACAGGGTCAGCAGCCCACCGAAATCGCCACCCGCGCGCTGCAATCGGCCAAATTGCAGGCCATCGACGTATTGATGCTCGACACTGCGGGCCGGTTGCATGTCGATCAGGCCCTGATGGACGAGATGAAAGCCGTTGCGGCCATCTCGAACCCCAAGGAAACCCTGCTGGTCGTCGACTCGCTCACCGGCCAGGACGCGGTCAACGTCGCGCAGAGCTTCGGTGGCCAGTGCGAGCTGACTGGCGTGGTGCTCACGCGAATGGATGGCGATGCCCGCGGTGGCGCAGCGCTTTCCATGCGTGCGGTCACTGGCAAGCCGATCAAGTTTGCCGGCACCGGCGAAAAGATCGACGCCATCGAGCCGTTCCGGCCTGCTTCCGTCGCCAGCCGCATCCTCGGCATGGGCGACATTGTCTCGATCGTCGAAAAGGCGGCTGCGACGATCCAGGAGGAAGAAGCCGAGCGCATGGCCGAGCGCATGGCGCAGGGCAAGTTCGACATGAACGACCTGCGCATGCAGCTGAGCCAGATGCAGAAGATGGGCGGCCTGGGCGCGCTGGCGGGCATGATGCCGGGCATGAAGAAGGCCAAGCAGGCGATGCAGGCCTCGGGCATGGACGACAAGGTGCTGCTGCGCATGGATGCGATCATCGGATCGATGACGCCCAAGGAGCGCATGCGGCCCGACTTGCTCAACGCCAAGCGCAAGATCCGCGTCGCCAATGGCTCGGGCACACAGGTTCAGGACGTCAACAAGCTCATCAAGATGCACCAGGAAATGGAGCGCGCGATGAAGCAGATCAAGAAGATGGGCGGGCTCAAGGGTCTGGCCGCCATGTTCGGAAAGGGCGGCATGCCGGGAATGGGAGGCATGGGCGGCGGAATGGGCGGTGGCGCACCTTCGCTGCCGGGCCTTGGCGGACCTGGCGCAGGCGGACTTCCGGCCAATCTCGGCGATCTTTTAAAGAAGTGATTTTTCGTTTTATCTCAAACATATGAATTAGAAGAAAGGTAAGTCAAAATGTCCATTTCCATGCGCCTCTCGCGCGGCGGTTCGAAGAAGCGGCCCTATTACCGTGTGGTCGTCGCCAACAGCCGCTCGCCCCGCGACGGCAAGTACCTTGAGCAGATCGGCACCTATAACCCGCTGCTCGCCAAGGACGACGAGAACCGCGTCCGCCTGACGGAAGACCGCGTGCGCTACTGGCTGGGCGTCGGCGCCCAGCCGACTGACCGCGTCGCGCGCATGCTCGACAAGGCAGGCATCAAGGAGCGCGCCGCGACCAATAACCCGCAGAAGGCCGAACCCGGCCAGAAGGCCAAGGACCGCGCCGAGGAGAAGGCCGAGAAGGCCGCTGCAGCCGAAGAAGCCGCGCGTGAAGCCGCCGCCGCTCCGGCAGTCGAAGAAGCGGCCGAAGCTCCGGCCGAGGAAGAGGTTGTAGCCGAAGCAGCGGCCGAGGAAGCTCCCGCGGCGGAAACAGCGCCCGCCGAAGAAGCGGCTCCGGCTGAAGAAGCCCCGGCCGAAGAGGCAGCCGCCGAGGAAGCGCCTGCCGAAGAGGCCAGCGAAGAAAAGAACGAAGGCTGAGCGTGAGTCTTCCCTCCCCTTCAGGGGAGGGGCCGGGGGTGGGTTCTGTGCGCCCCGTTACTCCCGGCAACCCCCACCCCAACCCCTCCCCTGAAGGGGAGGGGCTTCAAGAGGGCCTGGACAGCGCCCGCCCCGTCGTGCTCGCCGCCATCGCCGGCGCGCATGGCGTGGCGGGAGAAGTCCGGCTCAAGCTGTTCGGTGAAGGGCTTGCCACGCTCAAGCGCCACAAGGCGTTCAATGGCGGCATGCTCACGCTCGAAAAGCTGCGCGACGATGGCAAGGGCGGGGCGATCGCCCGCTTTGCCGGGGTGGCCGGCCGCAATGCGGCAGAGGCCTTGCGCGGAACGGAACTGACGGTTCCCCGTTCGGCCTTGCCGCCGCTCGGACCCGGCGAATATTACTACACCGACCTTATCGGCCTGCCGTGCCTGTCCGCCAGCGGGCTTGCCCTGGGCACTTGCGTCGCGGTCGAGAATTTCGGCGCGGGCGACGTGATCGAAGTGGAACGGCCTGACGGCAAACGCTTCATGGTGCCGATGCGCGCAGAGGCCGTGCCCGAATGGGACGGCGCGCGCATCGTCCTGGCGGACGGATGGACCGAATAGGCTGCTTGCCGCAATTCAGTTCGTCAAATAGCTTCCGCTTCGATGCGGGAGCCCCAATCATCGACAACCTGCGAACCGGATCATCCGGTCTGGCGCGCGCTGGCCGCATACGGGATCGGCCCGGAAGGATCGGCGCTGTCGTTCCCGCAACGCCTCGCGCGGGAAAACGGCTGGACGCTCGCCCATGTCGAACGCGTGATCGCGGAATACAAGCGCTTTTGCTTCCTGGCGGCAACCGCGGGCTTCGAAGTCACACCGTCCGATCCGGTCGATCAGGCCTGGCACCTCCACCTGACGTACAGCCGCGACTATTGGGACCGCTTCTGCCCCGATGTGCTCGGCTGCAAGTTGCACCATGGCCCGACCAAGGGCGGCGGCGAAGAACGGGGGCGTCACTTCCGGCAATATGCCGAAACGCTGAAGGCCTACGAACGGCACTTCGGCCCGCCGCCCGCCGATATCTGGCCCGTGGCCAATGACTTGCTGTCGGACGCCGCCCGCGCCCGGCGCGTCCATCCGCGCGACGGCATGGTCGTGCGGCGCACTGTCGCGCTCGGCGTTGCAGCGGCTCTGGCGCTTTTGCTTTTGACGTGCATAGTGCTGCTGTTGAGGAGCATGTGACCATGGGACCTTTCGACCTTCCCGGCCCGCAATTCCTTATGCTGTATGGTATCCTGCTGGTGGCGGCGATTCTGTTCGGCCTGATCATTCCCCGCCTGCTGCGGCCGAACGGCATGGATGCGCCGGTGACCGACGAAGACGAACTGGCCTATCTGGCCGGTGGCGAGGCGAGGCTGGCGGAAGCTGTCGTCGCCCGGCTGATGGCCTCGGACGCGATTTCCGTCCTCAGCGCCAGGAACATTCCCATTCTGCAACCGGCGCAATCGGATACGCGCGCCGGGCGGGCCGTCCTCTCGCTGCCCTCACCGACCAACTGGCGGGCGATTACCCAGGCGATCCAGGGCGAGGCCGAGCAGATCTGGCACCGGCTGGCGAGCCGGGGGCTGATGATGGACAGCGGCGAATTCGCCCGCGTGCGACTGCTCCAGACCGCGCCCTATCTGCTGCTGCTGGCCTTCGGGGCGATCAAGCTGGTTATAGGCATGTCGCGCGACCGGCCTGTCGGCTTTCTGGTGGCGCTGCTGGTGGTTACGGCAGTCGGCGCCATGATCCGCTATGGCAATGTGGATCGCCGGACGCGGGCAGGCGTGAATGCCGTGATCGGCGCAAGGTCGGATGCCGACCGCCTGCGCCGGGCCCCGGGGCAGCAGGAATCGGGCAAGGCAGTGGCCCTGTTCGGAACCGCGGTTCTGGCCGGCTCCGCGCTTTCCCAGCTCCACACCATGCGCGCCAGCAGCAGCTCTTCAAGCTCCAGCGGATGCAGCAGCGACGATGGCGGCTGCAGCAGCGACAGCAGCGGATGCAGCAGCGATAGCGGCGGCGGCTGCGGAGGTTGCGGCGGGGGGGACTAGCGCGTCAACCGCGCCACTTCGCGGGCAAAGGCCTTCAAGTCGAAATTCTGCGGATCGTCGTGCGCCTCGGGGATGCCGGCATCGACAGTAGCGTGGAAGGCCGGGATCAGCCAGCGCCCGGCGCGACCGCTGACATAGACATAGAGCGCGGCAAGTTGGCGGTATTGCTCGCGCGAGAAGCCCGGTTTCGGCGCCAGGGTATCCCCGCGCGAGGTCGATCCTTTGGCATAGCGGCGCGGCTGGACCAGTTCGATATGGACGAAGCGGCCCCGGGCGGGCACGCCGACGATCCGCGTCTCCAGCTTGGTCGCGCGCCAGGGTTCGGCAAAATCGTGCCCCGGCCAAATCTGGCCATAGCGATTGAGGAAAATATGCGCGACCGGTTCTCTCGCGACATAGGGTTCGAAGGCATTGACTGCGAAGTCCCGGTTCAGGTCGGCGGGAAAGCGCTCGTTGCCGAGAAAGGGCGTCGAAGTATCGTGTATGACGAAGTAGGCGAGGGCGAAACCGCCTTCGGTCTTCGACACCGGATCGCGGGCATGGGCGGCCGCATAGGTGCGATAGGGCTCGGAAAACATCGCAATAGCCTCGGCCTGGGCATCGAGCGAGGGGCCGCCGGGACCCATGACCAGATCCAGTATGGATTCCGGCACATTTTGCGGCACGATCTCTCCGCCCCGCCGGACTTTTTGCAGCAAGCATCGCGCTTCCTCGTCTGGATCGCCGGCAAACTGCAACTTTTCCGTGTCGAACCGGCACATGCCTGCGACCTCGGCCCCGGCCGGCCCTGCCCGCAATCCCAGCAGGAGAGCCGCGAGGCACAGTTTGAATCGAAGCGATGTCATGGGGGAAAACATCGTCCAAAGCGGTGGCATTGGCAAATTGCCGATTGAACCCCGGAATCGCCATGTATATACAAATTGTATATACGGAGCCTGCCATGGACAACAATTCGTCGAACAATCCGCCGGATGACCTGCCAAATCCCTCGCCCAATTTCGTGCGCGAAGCGCCTGCGACATTCCCGGCCGAAGACTCGACAGGCTGGGCCTCGGCCATGGGCAGCGCGGCGCAGAAACAATACAAGGCCAAGGTTTTCAAATCGGGAAATTCGCTGGCCTTACGGCTGCCCAAGGCGCTGGGGCTGGAAGCGGGGATGGAAATGGAAATCACCGCCCTGCCGGATGGCACCTGGTCGCTCAAGCGCGTCGAACCGCCCAAGGCCAGGATCGACATCAGCGGGTTTGCCGGGAAACTGCCCGGCTTCAAGCCCGCCCCGCGCGAGGATTTCGAAGAACGGCCAAGCGCGATTGCGCGCCGCAAGGCTTTGCAGGGCGAGTGATCCGCTATCTGATCGATTCGGACCTCTCGATCTATTCGATGGGAGGCGAGCGGGAATCGCGCCTTAATTTGCGCCTTGCGGAGTGCTCTCCGGGCGAAGTCGCGATCTCGGCAGTGAGTTTCGCCGAGGTTGCCCTCGGCACATGGAACGGCAAGCCGCCGAAACAGGAGATTCTCGAGGCGTTCATCAGTGTCATTCCGATCGTCGCTTTCGATGAGGCGGCGGCAAGGGAATATGCCCGCCTTCCCTTCAAACGCGCGCGCTTCGACCGGCTGCTGGCCGCGCATGCGCTGAGCATCGGGGCGGCGGTGGTGACCAACAATCCGGGCGATTTTGCCGATGTGCCGGGGTTGCAGGTCGAGAATTGGGCGGAGTGATGGGTGACGTTCTCCAAAGAGTCATGGAGATAGTTTCGGAGCACAGCGGAGTTCCGGCCAATCGCCTCTCCTCGAAATCGGCGATAGATCAAGATGTAAAGATCGTCGGCGATGACGTGACAGATCTGGCGGAATTGTTGGCTGAAGAGTTTGGCGATTTTGTATGGAATTGGCCTTGGAAGCGCTTCGCCATGCTCGATGAAGGCGTCTCTCCGCTGGCTCCCTTTTCGCTCATTTGGCAATTGCTGTCTTGGCCGTGGCGAGGAGCCTTTGAATACCCGTCTCCGTTTGAACGCCTCGAACTCGGCCATATTGCGGCAGTAATCGAAAAGGGCGAATGGTTCGATCCATGACCTTCGCCGCCACCGTCCTCACTCTCTACCCGGAGATGTTCCCCGGCCCGCTCGGCCATTCGCTCGCCGGGCGCGCGCTGGCCGAAGGTTTGTGGTCGCTCGACACCGTCCAGATCCGCGACTTCGCCGTGGACAAGCACCGCACGGTAGACGACACCCCGGCTGGCGGCGGCGCGGGGATGGTGTTGCGTGTCGATGTGCTGGCGGCGGCGGTGGATTTTGCGGTTGCGGGGATGCGCGAAAAGGCTCCCCTCCCCTTCAGGGGAGGGGCTGGGGGTGGGGTTTGTCTTCCAGACGCGGCGTCGCAAGAGCTGGACATGCCCCACCCCAACCCCTCCCCTGAAGGGGAGGGGGAGCGTGTCCCCATCCTCGCCCTCACTCCCCGTGGCAAGCCCATCACCCAGGCCCGCGTGCGCGAGCTCGCGGAAGGCCCCGGCGTCATCCTGCTGTGCGGCCGGTTCGAAGGCTTCGACGAACGCCTGTTCGAGGCCCGCCCTCAGATCGAACAGGTCTCGCTCGGCGACATCGTCCTGTCCGGCGGAGAGCCCGCCGCAATCGCCCTTCTCGATGCTTGCATTCGCCTGCTTCCCGGCGTAATGGGCGCGGCCTTGAGCGGGGCCGAGGAGTCTTTCGAAGAAGGACTGCTCGAATATCCGCACTATACCCGACCCCAGGAATGGGAAGGGCGCACGATCCCCGAAGTGCTGCGATCGGGGGATCATGCGAAGATCGCGGCCTGGCGAAAGCAACAGGCAGAGATCGATACTCGGTTACGCAGGCCGGACCTTTGGGAGCGCCATTCCGGCGCTCGGGCCCAGTCTGCCTCTGGCGCGCGGCGTGAAAAGAAGGACATGGACCAGTGAACCTGATCCAGCAGATCGAGGCCGAGGAAATCGCCAAGGCCGCCAAGGACGTTCCCACCTTCCGCGCGGGCGACACAGTTCGCGTCGGCGTACGCGTCGTCGAAGGCGAGCGGACTCGTGTGCAGAATTTCGAAGGCGTCTGTATCGCCCGTTCCAACAAGGGCATCGGCTCCAATTTCACCGTGCGCAAGATGAGCTTTGGCGAGGGCGTCGAGCGCGTCTTCCCGCTCTATTCGCCCAATATCGAAAGCATCACCGTCGTCCGCAAGGGCGTCGTGCGCCGCGCCAAGCTCTATTACCTGCGCGGCCGCACCGGCAAGCGCGCCCGCATCGCCGAGCGCCGCGAAGTCCGGCACGAAGAGGGCTGATGCTTTTGCCCCTCCTCTTCAGAGGAGGGGAGGAAAGTCCTTCATCCAGGGTAAATCCCGGGGAGCTATCCCCGGGCCATGGCGTTCGACCTGTCGCGACGGGACTTGCTGACCGGGGCACTTGCTCTTGGCGCGGCCGCTTGCCATGCACCGCTTGCCCAGGCGAGCCCGCGCCCCGCTACCGATGCCGCAAAAGCCCTGATCGCCGCCGCACGCCGGCAGATCGGCGTGACCATGGCTTACGATCCGGCCTATTCCACGCTGGCCTTCCCGAACGGCGATGTTCCGCGCGAACGCGGCGTCTGCACCGATGTCGTCATCCGCGCCTTCCGCGATGCGCTGGGCCTCGACCTGCAAAGCCTGGTCCACCGCGACATGGCGGCCAATTTCGCCGCCTACCCCCGCCGCTGGGGCCTTGCCCGCCCCGACCGCAACATCGACCATCGCCGCGTGCCCAATCTCGAGCGATTTTGGGAGCGATCGGGCGCGCGCCTGCCCTTGCCGGCGCAGGACAGCCTCTGGCAGCCGGGCGACATCTTCACGTCGCTGGTTGGCGGCAACCTGCCGCATACCGGCATTGTCTCGGACCGCCTGTCCGCGAGCGGTGCGCCGATGGTCATCCACAATATCGGCGGTGGCGCGC
Organism: Novosphingobium sp.; assembly: GCA_050248535.1. Classification (GTDB taxonomy): domain Bacteria; phylum Pseudomonadota; class Alphaproteobacteria; order Sphingomonadales; family Sphingomonadaceae; genus Novosphingobium. Next base: position 7,252 of record JBFWSE010000047.1, on the reverse strand, counting down.
ACGAGGACGAACTGGCGGTTGCCCAAAAGCTCACGCGACGCTTCCGCTGGCGGGTGTGACGCGCTACGGCGCCCGGGCAACATCCAAAGGACTATCATGGGTTATCGGGTAGCGGTCGTCGGCGCGACGGGGAATGTCGGGCGCGAGATGATGAATGTGCTCGCCGAGAGGGAGTTTCCCTGCGATGAGGTCGCAGCGGTTGCCAGCTCGCGCTCCACCGGCGACGAAGTCGAATTCGGCGAGACCGGACGGATGCTCAAGGTGAAGAACATCGAGCATTTCGACTTTACCGGCTGGGACATAGCGCTGTTTTCGGCCGGGTCGGAAGTAGCCAAGACCTATGGCCCCAGGGCCGCTGCGCAAGGCTGCGTGGTCATCGACAATAGCTCCTTCTGGCGCATGGACCCGGATGTGCCGCTGATCGTGCCCGAAGTGAACCCGGATGCGATCGATGGCTATGCGCGCAAGAATATCATCGCCAATCCCAACTGCTCGACCGCGCAGATGGTGGTGGCGCTCAAGCCCTTGCACGATGCGGCAACCATCAAGCGGGTGGTGGTCTCGACCTATCAGTCGGTCTCGGGCGCTGGCAAACAGGGGATGGACGAACTGTTCGAGCAGAGCCGCAACATCTTCGTCGGCGATCCGGCGGTGCCGGCGAAATTCACCAAACAGATCGCCTTCAACGTCATTCCCCACATCGACAGCTTCCTCGACGACGGTTCGACCAAGGAAGAATGGAAGATGGTGGTCGAAACCAAGAAGATCCTCGACCCCAGGGTGAAGGTCGTGGCGACTTGCGTGCGAGTGCCGGTCTTTGTTGGCCATTCGGAGGCCATCACGCTGGAGTTCGAGAAAGAGATTTCGGCCAAGAAGGCGCAGCAGGTGTTGCGCGATGCGCCAGGCGTCATGCTGATCGACAAGCGCGAGGACGGCGGATACGTCACGCCCGTCGAATGCGTCGGCGACGGCGCGACTTTCATCAGCCGCGTGCGCGAGGACCCGACGGTGGAGAATGGCCTGGCGCTGTGGTGCGTCTCGGACAACCTGAGGAAAGGGGCGGCGCTCAACGCGGTGCAGATCGCCGAACTGCTGGGGCGGCGGCATTTGAAGAAGGGGTGAGGCAGGCGTGCCGACAGACATGACGGATCCGCCGATAGAATTCCTTTCCGGCCACCTTGGCACGCACCTTGCCGTCCACCGCATGGGCGCTGGCCGCCCGGTTCTCCTCCTCCACGGCCTGTTCTCCAGCGCCCAGGTCAACTGGATTAAATACGGCACGGCCAACCAACTGGCGGAGGCGGGTTTCGAATGCATCATGCCAGACCTGCGTGCACATGGTGAGAGCGAAGCGCCGCACGATCCCGCCGCCTATCCTCCTGGCGTACTGGTCAGGGACACTCTCGCGCTGGTCGATGCGTTGGGCCTCACCGACTACGACCTCGCGGGCTTCTCGCTCGGCGCGCGCACGGCAGTATCGGCTGTGTTATCGGGCCTCAGGCCGCGCCGCTTGGTGCTGGGCGGCATGGGGCTGGAAGGGCTGACGGGCTGGGCGCGGCGGACGGCCCATTTCCGCCGGGCGATCGAGAATTACGGCACCTTCAAGCCCGGCGATGCCGAATATCTGGCGCAGCAATTCATGAAGACGATGCAGGTCGATCGCGAGGCGATGCTGCTGTTGCTTGGCTCGGTCGAGGATATCGAGCCGGAGAGTCTTTCCGCCCTCGCCATGCCGACGCTGGTCGTCTGCGGGGCGGAGGATGAGGACAATGGTTCGGCTCCCGCGCTTGCCGCCACGCTGCCCGATGCGCACTATGCACAAGTGCCCGGAACCCACATGTCTTCGGTCACCAAAAGCGAATTCGGCAAGGCGATTGCCGAATTCCTTGCCGTTTGACGATCCCGGCTTGATTCTGACGGGGCGCTGTTACAGCCTTGCGCCATTGCCGCACTGGCGGCCCAAAGAACTTGCAAGAGGTTGCCCCATGATCAGACTTACATCGCTCGCGGCACTGGCCGCCGCGCTCGCCGCCACTCCCGCTTTCGCCGAAGACCAGACACCGCAACAGGCAGCTGACGCCTATGTCGCCAAGGCCGAGGCCGCCTACGAGAAGGCCGGTATGGAAGCCGGGCAGGCCGAATGGGTCTATCAGACCTACATCACCCAGGACACCGAGGCCCTGACCGCGCGCGCCGGGGCGGCGGCGACCGTGGTCAATGTCGCCAATGCGCTGGGTGCGGCAAAATATGCGCAACTGCCAGGGCTGTCCTATGATACGCAGCGCAAGCTCGACCGCATGCGCACGCTGATTGTCCTGCCCGCCCCCACCCGCTCCGGCGCGGCCGAGGAAGTGGCGACGCTCAACGCCCGGCTTCAAGGCATCTATGGCAAGGGGCAGGGCACGCTGAACGGCAAGCCGATCAACGGTTCGGACATCGAAGCGGCGATGGGCACCAATCGCAACCCGGCCGAGCTCAAGGAAATGTGGACCAGTTGGCACGACACGGTCGGCAAGCCGATGCGCGAGGACTACACCAAGATGGTCGCGCTCTCGAACGAAGGCGCGAAGGAACTAGGCTATGCCGATACCGGCGCCCTGTGGCGGTCCAATTACGACATGAACCCGGAAGAGTTTGCCGCCTTGACCGAGCGGCTGTGGACCGAAGTCAAGCCGCTCTACGACCAGCTGCACTGCTACACCCGCGCCAAGCTTAACGAGCGCTATGGCGACGAAGTCCAGGCCAGGACCGGCCCGATCCGCGCCGACCTGCTCGGCAACATGTGGGCGCAGGAGTGGGGCAATATCTACGATGTCGTCGCGCCGCCCGGCTCGGGCGATCTGGGCTTCGACACCACCGAGCTGCTGCAAGCCAAGGGCTACGACCCGCTCAAGATGGTCCGCGCAGGCGAGAATTTCTTCTCGTCGCTGGGCTTCGATCCGCTGCCCGCGACGTTCTGGGAGCGATCGCAGTTCACCAAGCCCGCTGACCGCCAGGTGGTGTGTCATGCCTCGGCCTGGGATCTCGACAACAAGGACGATCTGCGCATCAAGATGTGCATCAAGGTCAATGCCGACGACTTCACCACCATCCACCACGAGCTCGGCCACAACTATTACCAGCGGGCCTACAACAAGCAGCCCGCGCTCTATCTCGATGGCGCCAACGACGGCTTCCACGAAGCCATCGGCGACACCATGGCGCTGTCGATCACCCCCGAATATCTCGTCCAGGTCGGCCTGCTCGACCGCGGCAAGGTGCCCGGCCCCGACAAGGACCGCGGGCTGTTGCTGCGCCAGGCGATGGACAAGGTGGCTTTCCTGCCCTTTGGCCTGCTGATCGACCGCTGGCGCTGGCAGGTGTTCTCGGGCGAAATAAGCCCCGCGCAATACCAGCAGGCCTGGACCGACATGCGGCTGAAATACCAGGGCATCGTGCCGCCAGTGGAACGGCCGGCCGATGCTTTCGATCCGGGTGCGAAATACCATATCCCGGCGGTGGTGCCCTATACCCGCTACTTCCTCGCGCGGGTGCTGCAGTTCCAGTTCTACGAATCGGCCTGCCGGATTTCAGGCTGGAAAGGACCGCTTCACCGTTGTTCGTTCTATGGCAACAAGGCCGTGGGCGAGCGGATGAACGCCATGCTGGCCATGGGCGCCAGCAAGCCCTGGCCCGACGCGCTGGAGGCCTTCACCGGCAGCCGCGAGATCAGCGGCAAGCCGATGATCCGCTACTTCGCCCCGCTGACGCGCTGGCTGCAGCAGCAGAACCGGGGGAGGAAGTGCGGATGGTAGCGGCTATCGACAATGGCGCGGTCGAGAATGGCGACCGCTGCCTCGTCATCGCCGGGACGCACAAGGGGCGTTGGGGCACGGTCGAGGACTGGAAGCTGTCGAAGAGCGGCAATGCGACCATCACCGTGCGCGAGGACAAAGGCGAGCGATTCAAGACGCTGGCGCGCAATGTGACGAAGACCCACTCCAGCTAAGTCTGGGCCGGCTTCTCCAGATGCCACCGCGGCGCTTCGTCCAGCGCCATCAGCCGCGCGGCTTCACGGGCGATGTAGTCGCGCGTCATCGGCAGGGCATCGCGGCGCTTGACCGCCTGAATGTGGAAGTTGACCATGCCGCCATGGCGGAAGCTCTGTTCCGCCCCGGCAAGGTAGAACTGCCACAGGCGGAACAGCCGCTCGTCGTATAGCCCGATCACCTGCTCGCGGTGCAGGTTCAGCCGCCGGTACCATTCCGCCAGGGTATGAGCGTAGTGATAGCGAAGCACTTCCACGTCCGCGACTTCCCAGCGCGTGCGCTCCATCGCCGCGACCAGCTCGCTTATTGCCGGGATATAACCGCCCGGGAAGATGTATTTGCGGGTGAACTTGTCGGTGCCGCCCGGCGGCCCGGTGCGGCCGATGGTATGCGTCAGCGCGACGCCGTCGGGGGCCAGCAATTCGTTGGTCTTGGCGAAATATTCGACGAAATGCGGCGCGCCGACGTGCTCGATCATACCGACACTGACGATCCTGTCGAACTGACCTGAGAGGTCACGGTAGTCGATCAGTTCGAAGCGCACCTTGCCGGCCACGCCCGCCGCTTCGGCCCGTTCGTTAGCGAAGCGAACCTGGTCGGGGGCAAGACTGACGCCCAGCACCTCGCAGCCGTAGTGCCGGTTGATATAGAGCGCCAGCCCGCCCCAGCCGCCGCCAATATCGAGCACCCGCATCCCCGGCCCGAGCCGCAACTTGGCGGCGATCAGCGCCTTCTTGTCGATCTGTGCGCGCTCCAGCGAATGGGCCGGGTCGGTGAAATAGGCCATCGAATATTGCCGGTCCTCGTCGAGGAACAGCTCGTAGAACTGGCGCGTCAGGTCGTAATGATGGACGACATTGCGGCTGGCCCGCTTGCGCTGGTTGTGCTGGTCGGCCCGCTGGGCGCGCAGATCGAGCCAGCGGCGCAGGCGGCCGCGCTGCCGGATGATCCCCTTGCGCTCACTGGCCTGCGCCATGACGAACAGCACGAAGTCGCGGATGTCGTGAGGTGGCTCCACGACCATGCGCCCGTCCATATAGGCCTCGCCCGCGCCGCACTGGGGATCGCGGGCAATGTGCAGGGCAGCGCCCTTGTCGGTAAAGCGGATGGCCAGCGGCTCGTCGCTGCCGTCGCCGTAAAGGTATTGCCGCCCGTCGTGATCCGTCACCACAAGAGCGCCATTCTGAATCAGCCGGCGCAGCATCTGGTCGAGAAGCCACATGGATTCCTCTTACATCCAGCCCGCCAGTTGTGCCAGCTGCCAAAGCCCCAGCGCCAGAAACAGCAGGGCGGCCACAATCCGTGCGGCCTTGAGGGGTACGATTTGCGTCAGCTTGTCGCCCAGAAAAACCGCCGGGCCATTGACCAGCATCATGCCGATCGTGGTTCCCGCCGCAACCACCGCAACCGAATGGTACTGTGCGCCCAGCGCGACAGTCGCAACCTGCGTCTTGTCACCCATTTCCACCAGAAAAAAGGCGACCAGCGTGGTCAGGAACGCGCCGCCGCGCGTCCGGACGCCATCTTCTTCCTCGTCGAGCTTGTCCGGCACCAGCGTCCAGCCCGCCATGGCGATGAAGCCCAGCGCAACGGCTGCCCGGAACCACGGCGCCTGCAGCAGACCCGCCACTTCGCTGCCGACGAATGCGGCCAGGGCATGGTTGGCGATCGTCGCGAACAGGATGCCAGCGACGATCTGCCACGGCGCGCGCAGCTTGGCCGCAAGCACTATGGCCAGCAGCATGGTCTTGTCGCCGACTTCGGCGAGGGCGACCACGGCAATGGATGCTAGGAAGACGTGAATCATTCGCGTGCGAGATAGAGCACGTCGCGGCGCTGCGACAGCAAATGCTGGCCGGAGTCGACATAGATCGTCTCGCCGCTGGCCAACCAGCCTTCGCTAAGAAACATTGCGGCCCTGGCCACTTCCTCCGGGCCGGTCTTGCGATGGAGCAGGTTCATCCGGTGCGACACTTCGGTCTCTTCCTCGCTCTGGTCGTGGCTGGCGAGAATGGCGCCGGGGGCAATCGCATAGACGCGGTCTTCCGGGCACGCCTGCGCCATGGCGAGCATAGGCACCGAGGCCGCCAGGGCATGCTTGCTCATGGTATAGGAAAAGAAATCGGGGTTCGGATTGGCGAGTTTCATGTCCGTCACGTGGACAACCCGTCGCCCGCCCTTTGCCCGTGCATGCGCCAGAAAGGTCTGCGCCATGCGCACGGGGGTTTCCGCATTGACGGCCATGGCTTCGTCGAACACGCCGGGCTGGAGCGCCTTGGCCGTGTCTTCGCGAAACACGGCCGCGCAATTGATCAGCATGCGCCAGTCTTCCAGCCGCACTGCCAGACCCCGGATCATCGCCACCGCGGCCTCACCATCGGCCAGATCGCATTCGACGCATTCGGCGCTGGGCAGGCTGGCGGCCAGCGTCTCTGCCTCGTCGTGCGAGGCGCGGTGGTGAATGACGACGTGCCAGCCCGCCTCGCCAAAGGCAGTGGCCATTGCGGCGCCGATCCTTCTGGCGCCGCCGGTGACAAGAACAGCCGGACGCATCGCGGCAGCCAAGCACAAAGTCGGGCTGCTGTGAACTGCCAAAGGCGCGATCCCGCGATCAATTGCCTTATCGTGCCGCAAAGTCTTCCCTTCGCTGCCGATCACGCCTAGCATCCCCGATCAGAGGATTGCAGCAAACTGGAGGCATTTCATGCAGATTGTGCGCACTGTCGTCTGGGTGGTTCTGGCGATCGCGCTGCTGCTGTTTGCGATCAACAACTGGCACCCGGTCGATATCAAGATCTGGGAAGGGCTGATTCTCGAAACCAAACTGCCCGCGCTGGTGTTCCTTTCCTTCCTGCTTGGGCTGGTGCCGATGTGGCTCTTGTCCAAGGCCGGAAAATGGCGGCTCACGCGGCGGATCAACGCATTGGAGAATTCCGTGAAGGCAAGCGCCGCACCACCACCCATCGGCACATCAACCCAGCTTGAGGCTGCGAGCGAGCCTGACACGGCCTCTTCCGATCCGGCGGCAAACTGACATGGCGAATCCAGTCTATCTCGCGCTCGATTTGCCGCGCCTCGATGCCGGGATGGAACTTGCCCGCAAGGTCAAGAGCCATATCGGCGGTATCAAGCTGGGTCTCGAATTCTTCTGCGCGCACGGTCACCACGGCGTGCATGAAGTGGCGCATATCGGCCTGCCGATCTTTCTCGACCTCAAGCTGCAT
>JBFWSE010000046.1:0-24802 GCA_050248535.1 Novosphingobium sp. | reverse complement strand
GCCAGCCGTTCCGCCTTGGCTTGCGCGATCGCGGCCTTGCGGGCGGCGCTTTTTTCCGCGGCGGCCTTTTCGCGGGCCTCGCGGGCGGCCTTGCGCTCGGCGAGGACGGTTTCATCGACCGGGGGTTTGTCCTTCAGGCGCTGCAGCGCCTTTTCGCGGGCCTGGCGGGCGAGCGCGGTGCGTTCCTGGAAAGTGGGTTCCTTGTAGGGGGGCATGGTCGGATGGGTTCTTTCGGGTTGGGTTGAGGGGAGTGTAGCACAGTATTGGGGGGTTGGGGTGGGTTCGCAATTCCTACGTTCGCCGCCCCGGACTTGATCCGGGGTTTGGCTGTTCTTTTTGGCGCTGTGTGGAGGAGGGAAGCCTAGCCTCGGATCAAGTCCGGGGCGACGAGATTACGGTGACGGGAGACCACGGTGACAGGTGAATAATCCTCAAATCCCTTCCCTGGCACGCTAAGCCTTCTGCATTCGCAGCTGCTCGGCGGTGATATGAACCCGCTTTCCGCCCTGCACGACGACGATACCCGTCCCCGTCTGGATCGCCGTCTGGCGCGCCATGTTCGCCGCGCGGCGCATTGCTGCGAGTGATCCAATCAGCTTCGGATTCTTTGCCAGATTCAGGTCTGCTTGTGTCATGGCCGTTGGCCCCATTCGAGCATCACCGGTGTTAGTCCGCTGTTGTCATACAGCACCCAGTCGTCGACTGCCAGCTTGTATGCGTTATGGAAGTTGCGCAGCCCGCTGGCAAAGCGGCGGCGGATCACCGCTTCGGGAATGTCGTGGCCACCTTGCTCCACGCGCGAAGCCACCCTTTCGATCGCCGTTTCCACATCGGGCAGGCACAGGAAATAGATACTCACGTGATAACCCAGCGCGCGCCATTGCGCGATCTGGCGCAAATGGCCGAGGCCTGAAAGTGTGGTCTCGAACGCGAAGCTTTCACCTTGCGATACTGATGAGGCTATCTCCTCCAGCATGATCCGCGCGGCGCGAACGGCTGCTGTTTCGGGCGAAAGTGGTTTTGCCGGCTCCGTTTGGGCGAGCGACGATGATGATCTCTCGATCTGCCGCCATGCCGGGCTATTCCTCCCCCATCCTCAGCGCGGCGATGAAAGCTTCCTGGGGGATGGAGACATTGCCGTATTCGCGCATGCGGGCCTTGCCCTTCTTCTGCTTTTCCAGCAGCTTTTTCTTGCGGGTGATATCCCCGCCATAGCACTTGGCGGTGACGTCCTTCCTCATCGCGCTGATCGTCTCGCGGGCGACGACCTTGCCGCCGATCGCCGCCTGGATGGGGATCTTGAACAGGTGCTTGGGGATCAGGTCTTTCAGGCGTTCGCACATCCCCCGCCCGCGCGCCTCGGCCACCGCGCGGTGGACGATCATCGAGAGGGCGTCGACCGGCTCGTTGTTGACCAGGATCTGCATCTTGACGAGATCGCCCTCGCGCAGGCCGATCTGTTCGTAGTCGAAGCTGGCATAGCCGCGGCTGATGCTCTTGAGGCGGTCGTAAAAATCGAAGACCACTTCGTTGAGCGGCAATTCATAGGTCACCTGGGCGCGGCCGCCGACATAGGTCAGGCCGGTCTGAATGCCGCGGCGGTCCTGGCAGAGCTTGAGGATGGAGCCGAGGTATTCGTCGGGGGTGTAGATCGTCGCCTTGATCCAGGGCTCGTCGATCTGTTCGATGCGGCTGGGATCGGGATAGTCGGCGGGGTTGTGGAGCAGGATCTCGCGGGCGTCATCCGTGCGGCTCTTGCGCAGCTGGATGCGGTAGACGACCGAGGGGGCGGTGGTGATCAGGTCGAGATCGTATTCGCGGGTGAGGCGTTCCTGGATGATCTCAAGGTGGAGCAGGCCGAGGAAGCCGCAGCGGAAGCCGAAGCCGAGCGCGGCGCTGCTTTCGGTTTCGAACGAGAAGCTGGCGTCGTTGAGGCGCAGCTTGGCGATGCTTTCGCGCAGTTTCTCGAAATCGGCGGCGTCGACCGGGAACAGGCCGCAGAACACCACGGGCTGGACTTCCTTGAAGCCGGGGAGCGGCTGGCTGGCTCCGCCCTTGATCGTGGTGATAGTGTCGCCGACGCGGGCCTGGGCGACTTCCTTGATCTGCGCGGTGATGAAGCCGATTTCGCCGGGGCCTAGCTCGTCGAGCTCGACGCGCTTGGGGGTGAAGCAGCCGACGCGGTCGATCAGGTGTTCGGTGCCGCTGGCCATGAATTTGACCGGCAGGCCCTTGCGGATCGCGCCGTCGATGACGCGCACGAGGATGACGACGCCGAGGTAGGGGTCGTACCAGGAGTCGACCAGCATGGCCTTGAGCGGCGCATTGCGGTCGCCCCTGGGGGGGGGAATTTTCCTGACGACCTGTTCGAGTATCTCGGCGATACCCTCTCCGGTCTTGGCGCTGGTGAGGACGGCTTCGCTGGCGTCAAGGCCAATGATGTCCTCGATTTCGGCGCGGACGCGTTCTGGCTCGGCGGCGGGGAGGTCGATCTTGTTGATGACGGGGACGATTTCGTGGTCGTGCTCGATCGACTGGTAGACATTGGCCAAGGTCTGGGCCTCGACGCCCTGCGCCGCGTCGACCACCAGGAGCGCGCCTTCGCAGGCGGCAAGGGAGCGGCTGACTTCATAGGCGAAATCGACGTGGCCGGGGGTGTCCATGAGGTTTAGCTCATAGGTCTCACCGTCCTGGGCCGTATAGGTGAGCCGCACGGTCTGGGCCTTGATGGTGATCCCGCGCTCTTTCTCGATATCCATGTTATCAAGCACTTGCGCGCTCATCTCGCGCTCGGTCAGGCCGCCGGTCAGCTGAATCAGCCGGTCGGCGAGCGTCGACTTGCCATGGTCGATGTGCGCTATAATGCTGAAATTACGTATTTTTTCTAGTTCTGTCGCCATAATGCCCCGCCCTCTAGCAGCGCCGGACCAAAAGGCAAAACGCCTATTCTTCCTTGCCCGGCCCCTTGCGGCTCGTCCCGCTCGTCTGGGCGAATTTGGGCAGGCTGAGGCTACCGTTACTGTTTGCCGGCAATCCAGCAGTGGCCGATGCGACGACAAGCGGCGAAACGCGGTGACGGGTGCACAATCCCCCTGCCCCGTCATCGACCAGCGCCTGTTCGAATTCCAGCCCCATCATCGCGCCGGCCGATCGCCGAACCACGCCCACGGCCAATTGCCCTTCGCCGAAATCGACGACGAACTGGGTGTCGGCGGGCACTTCGAGCAGGCCTTCGATCATGCAGCCGCTGCGCGAGACATTGCGCATGGTGGCTTCATAGCGGTGATTCTCGTGGATCAGACCGATCTTGCGGAACACGGTCTTGCGGTCGGGGCGGTAATGCGCCGGGCCACTCGGCTCGATCACCCATTCCCCCGAAAGCATTGCTTCACTGACATCCTCGCCCTTCAGCGCATCGCCGTAGATGTGCCCCTGGACATGCGACACGCCGAGCTGGCGCATCGTGTCCAATTCATCGTGCGCTTCGACGCCCTCGGCAGCGACTTCCATGCCGAGCGCCTTGGCAAGAGAAACCACCGATCGCACAATCTCCGCATTGCGGCTGCCTTTGTCGGTGACGCCGCGCACGAAGCTCTGATCGATCTTGATTTTGTCGAACGTCGATTTGCGCAGAACCCCCAGGGCCGAATGGCCCTCGCCGAAATGGTCCAGCGAGAAGCGGACACCCAGGACTTTCAGGGAATCGAACAAGTGCGCCGCATGTTCATCGCCTTCGAGCAAGGCGCCCTCGCCGATTTCCAGTTCAAGTCGCTCGGGCGCCAGTCCCGAATTGGTGAGAGCCTGGGCGACAGTGGCCGAAAACCCGAGATTGCCGGATTGGGAAACCGTCACATTCACGGCCACGCGGACGCTTCCCGGCCACTGTGCGGCATCTTCGCAGGCAGTCATGATCGCCCAGTCGCTCAGCGGCCCGATCAGCTTGCGCTCTTCCGCCAAAGGCATGAACAGCGATGGCGGAACTTCGCCCAGCTCCGGATGGGTCCAGCGCATTTCGGCTTCCAAGGCGACAACCTTGTTGGCCGCCGTATCGACCTGCGGTTGATAGGCCAACCATATCTGACGATTGGCCAGAGCGTCGCGCAGATCGGCCTCGATCTGCTGTCGCCGCTCGGCCTGAGCCTGCAGATCGTTGGAATAGAAGCGAAATTGGCCCCGGCCGCCCGCCTTGGCGGCATAAAGGGCGAGATCTGCCGAGCGCACCAGCTCCTCGGCCGCTTCACCGTCGAATGGGGCGATTGCGATGCCCAGCGACGTTCCGACAGAACAGCGGCCGCCAACGACTGCGAATGGTTGCGAGAGGACGGCAATGATCGCCTTGCCAAGCTCGCCGAGCCGCCCCCGGTCGTCGATATCGGGTAGCATGATCTGGAACTCGTCGCCTCCCAGCCGGCCCAGTTCGCAATTGAAGGCATTGGCTTCGAGCACATCGCGCATCCGCTGGGCGACCTGGCGGAGGAGATCGTCGCCCGCCTGATGACCCAGAGTGTCGTTGACTTGTTTGAAGCGGTCGAGATCGAGCATGACGAGCGCGCAGCTGCGCTTGGCGGCGCGATAAGCGGCCAGCGTCGTTTCGAGACGCGATTCCATCTGATGCCGGTTGGAAAGGCCGGTCAGTGAGTCGCTTGTTGCCAGCCGCGATGCGTCCTGCTGGCTGCGGCGAAGATCGGTGATGTCATGGCCATTTCCGCAATATCCGGAAAATTCGCCAGTTCCGGAAAATTGCGGCCTCCCCGATATAGCCCACCACATTTCGCCATCTCTGCAGTCGGCCTTCACTGCGAGATCGCTGAAGGTCTTCTTGCTGTTAAGGATTAGCGGCAGTGTGCGCCCTGTTCGGTCTTCTGCCCCGCCTTCCAGCAGAAACAGCGATAGCAGCGGCTGGCCGGCGATGTCCTCGGCCGTCCTGCCGAGCATGGCGGCGGCGGAACCGGAAATGTAATCGACCCGTCCTCCTGCATCGGTCGACCAGAACCAGCCCAATCCCGCTTCTTCGTAGGATCTCAGTAACCGGGCGGCATGCTGCATTTCGTCGCGCGACAGTGGCGCGGCCGTGCGAGCAGGTCCAGGTTTGGAGCCTAGCCGTGCAAACCAGTTACCGGTTCCGGATCCTCCAAGAGCGGCCAATCAAGCACCTGCGAAAAAAGCGTCTATCTGCGTACCTGGAATGTAACCGATCATGGTTGACGAATTGCTAAGACTCGCAACCTTCGGGTCCGTATCGGACCTGAATGGTATCGTCGCGCGAAGGCCTGCCTAACCAGCCTTCTTGAGCAGAATCGATTCGCCCGGCCGGCGCTCGGCCCGCGAGGGCGTCAACAAGACTTTTCCGGTCGCGTCCAGCGGCAAGGGCTCGCAGAATTCGACGCCCATGCGGTCTTCCTGACACCAGCGAGACGTGGCTGCGACGAAATGACCCGGCGACAATTCGATCTGGAACTGCGTGCCGGCCGGTACATTCCACAGGCCTTCGACCATGGCGCCAGTTCTCGAGATATTTCGAATCGTTCCGTTGTAACGTTCCGTACCATGATCGAGCACAACCTTGCGCAGCATGGTCTGGCGTACGGCCCGCGCCGCCCGTGGGCCCTGCGCGATCGCGACAAGCCCTGCTGCAAGCTGGTCGCTCGCATCGAGCGCTTTCAAGGGCCGTTCATAGATAAAGCCCTGGATGTGGCTACAGCCCAGCGCGCGCACCAGGTCGAGTTCGTCAAGAGTTTCGACCCCTTCGGCCGTTGTCTCCATTCCAAGCGATTCCGCCAGACTGACGATCGAAGAAATGATGGCGCCATTGCGGCTGCCCTTCATCGTAGCGCCACGAACGAAGCTCTGGTCGATCTTGATCTTGTCGAACGGCGCCTTCTTCAGATAGCCCAGCGAGGAATAGCCGGTGCCGAAGTCGTCAAGCGCCAGCCTGACGCCGACACGCTTGAGTGCCGCAAACATGGCATCGGTATTCTCGTCGTCGTTGAGGAAAACGCTCTCGGTAATTTCCAGCTCGAGCCTGGCAGGGTCGACTTGAGCGCTGGCAAGAGCGTTGGTGACGATAGCCGGCAGGGCCGGATTGGCGAATTGAAGAGGCGAGACATTGACCGCAACGCGCACACCGTCCGGCCACTTGGCGAGATCCGCGCATGCCGTGCGCAAGGCCCATTCGCCGATCTGCGCGATCAGCCCGGCATCTTCAGCGATGGGAATGAACTTGGTCGGCGAGAGCAAGCCCTGTTCCGGGTGATTCCAGCGCATCAGCGCTTCGAAGCCGGTGATCTTTTCGGTCGTGGTGTGCACGACCGGCTGATAGTACATCTCCAGCCCGCCGCTCACCAGCGCCTCGCGCAGGTCATGTTCGAGCTGGCGGCGTTCCTCGGCGTCGCTGTGCAAGTCGGACGCATAGAAATGGTAACGGCCCCGGCCGCCGTCCTTGGCGGCATAGAGCGCAAGATCGGCATTGCGGATAAGCGCTTCGGAAGTAACACCATCGTCTGGCGAAATGGCAATGCCGATCGAAACGCCGATGACTACGCTATTGCCTTCGATCGAATAGGGCTGAGACAGCTTCTCGATGATCCGGCCGGCAAGCCCGGCAAGGTCCTCGCGCCGGTGCCGGCCGGCGAGAATCACCTGGAATTCGTCGCCCCCGAGCCTGCCGACGCGCCCGGCCTTGCCAACCGTGCCTTCGAGACGCTTCGCCACCTGGGTAAGCAGAGCATCGCCCACCGGATGGCCCATGGTATCGTTGACCTGTTTGAACCGGTCGAGATCGAGCAGGAAAACCGCGCAGGCCCGATGGTCCTCGCGCAAGGCGCTGAGAATCTTCTCCAGTGTCTGCGACATCTGGAATCGGTTGGCCAGGCTGGTCAGCGAATCGAAATGGGCGAGCCGCGTCTCGTTTTCCTTCGAGCGTTTCTGTTCGGTGAGGTCGGAACCAAAGCCGCGGAACCCGATGAAATTGTTGAACGTGTCCAGAATCGGACGGCCGGAGATCGACCACCAGCGTTCCTCGCCACCGCTCGCCGCGCGCATGGCAAGATCGGTGAACGGCGACCTCGCCGACAAATGGAACGTCAGCGTTCTCTCGCTTTCCTGTGCGCTGTCACCAAGGATGAACAATTCGGAGAAGGGCTGCCCGAGCAGATCGTCGGTATTGCAACCCAGGACTTTGCCGATGGTAGGCGAGACATAGACCAGCGCGCCGCGCCGGTCTGTCTCCCAGAACCAGCCCATTCCCGATTGCTCGTATTCCGAAAGCATTTCCCGCGCCCGGATTTGCGCGCGTTCCATTTCCTGCATTCGCCCCGCATCCCTGACATCGCGGCGGGCCTTGAAGCGCAGCGCAATTGCGCCAAGTGCGATGCTGGCGGCGAAAAGGACATAGGCTGCAGGTATTCCACTATAGAGGACAGGCCCGGTCCATCCGGCAATGTTGACCGCAAAAACCGCTCTCACCCGGCCGCTCGAAATGGTCGAGCCGACGACACCGACGACAACAAGCATGCCAATCGCGATTTTCCACGCCGGATCCGGCGCGGCATTGGCCCAAGCAGCGATCCCGATGCCGAACAACAGCATGGGCAAGGCGATGGACACGACCATTGCGGCAAATCGCTGCAATTCATGGCTGTCGGCTCCGCGTTCATAGCTTTCAGCCTTGGCTGCACTCAACGAAAGCAGCGCGGCGACGCCGATTGCTCCAAGTGAAACCAGCGGCGGCAAGGACAGGGTCAGCAAGGCAAAACCCACACCGGCGCCGAGCATGACCGGACACATCTTGGTCCATTCGCGTTCGATCCGGAAACGCTTGGCATCTTCCGCGTCAGTCAGCGTCAGTGCCGGCCTTCGCATGCCCGTGCGCCCTGCCGAATCCGGCTCCAAACGAGGGCGCGCGCCATCGTCGCGCGGATGCGCGTCATCTTGCACCGGTTGCGATGCGGTGGTCGCCATGCCGGCACTATGCATCCAATGGGTTTGAGAAACGGTTAAGTATGGCTATTCATTGACGAAACCGGGCATTTCCCGGGCAAGGCTATCGGCTTGCCGAATTTTTGCTTGTAGAATCGGATGAATCCGCGATTGGCTAGGATCAACACGAAACAATCAGCAAGCCGACTCTGGGGGAGAATTTGGTGTGAGGCATGTTGCGATCATCGGCTCGGGTCCGGCTGGCTACTATACTGCCGAAGCCGCGCTGAAACTGTGGGGCGACGAAGTCAGGGTAGACATCTTCGACATGCTGCCCGTCCCCTATGGACTGATACGTACTGGCGTCGCGCCAGACCACCAGTCGATCAAGGCCGTCTACCGGCGCTATGAAACGACCTCGCTTGCCGACAATGTCCGTTTTGTCGGCAACGTCATGGTCGGCAGGGACATTTCGATAGAGGAACTGCGCGGTCTGTATGACGCAGTCGTGCTGGCGACCGGCGCGCCGCACGACAAGAAAGTCGGCCTGCCCGGCGAAGACATGGCCAATGTTTTCGGCAGCGCCGCCTTCGTCGGCTGGTACAACGGCCATCCGGAATTTGCGGACCTCGACCCGGATCTTTCGGGCAAGAATGCCGTGGTAATCGGCAATGGCAATGTCGCGCTCGATGTCGCCCGCATTCTGGCCAAGACGAGGGCGGAATTCGCCGGCAGCGACATCGTGTCGCATGCGCTCGATACCCTCGAAGGTTCGCATATCGAGCACATCACCATTCTGGGCCGCCGGGGGCCGCACCAGATCGCCATGACGCCGAAGGAGCTGGGCGAGCTGGGCCATCTCGTGCGGGCAACCCCGCGGGTCGATCCTGCCGACTTGCCCGAGGAGAGCGAGGATGCCCTGCTCGAGCCGGGCCAGCGCAAGTCGGTGACGCATTTGCGCAATTATGCCGCATTGGCCGAGGAAGACCGGCAGGGCAAACCCATCGACATGGTGTTCGATTTCTTCGCCTCGCCCAGGGCTATCGCCGGAGAGGGCAAGGCTGCGGCCGTGGAAGTCGAGCGGACCAGACTGGAAAACAACCGCGCGGTCGGAACCGGCGAGATTTATTCCGTGCCCGCGGATATCGTGGTGATCTGCATCGGCTATGAAACCTCGCCGATCGAGGGCGCGCCGTTCGACGAGGCCGCCGGGCGCTTCGCCAACGACGCAGGACGCATCCTCAATGGCCTCTATTGCGTCGGCTGGGCCAAACGCGGCCCCAGCGGGACGATCGGCACCAACAAGCCCGACGGCTTCGACGTGGTCGACCGCATCGCCGAGGATATCGGCGCTGGCGCCCGCAAGGAAGGCGGCGCGGGTTTCGACCGGCTGGCCGCCGAACGCGGGCTCAAGGTCGTCGAGTTCCACGACTGGAAAAAGATCGAGGAAGCCGAAACCGCCAGGGCCCGCGAGGATTCGCCGCGCGAGAAATTCGTGCGAGTGGCGGAAATGATCGGAGCGGCGGGGAAGGACTGACCGTTCAGCGCCAAACGGCAGCGCTATTTCCAGTCTTTAGCAATGCCGGAAAAGTACCGGCAACCAATAGGTTAACCTCGACAATCGTTTGCACTTGTCGCGCCAAAATGGCCGCCCGGGAACCCGCCCGGCGGCTGGCCGGCATTACACCCGCATCGGCATCAGTACATAGAGCGCCGGGCTTTTCTCGTCCTGCCGGATCAAGGTCGGCGCGCCGGCGTCAGCCAGGTGCAATTCGACCGAATCGCCTTCTATCTGGCCGAGAATGTCCTTGAGGTAATTGGCGTTGAACCCGATCTCGAAGCCCGCGGCCGAATAGTCGGCGGGCAGTTCCTCGGCCGCCGTGCCATTGTCGGGCGATGTCACCGACAGCGTCACCTTGTCATTCTCCAGCGCCATCTTGACCGCGCGGGTGCGTTCGGTGGCGATGGTGGCGACGCGATCGACGCCCTCGAAGAAGCTCTTCGGATCGAGCTTGAGCAGCTTGTCGTTCCCGGTCGGGATCACCCGGGTATAGTCGGGGAAAGTGCCGTCGATCAGCTTCGACGTCAGCACCACGCCATTCTCGCCGCCCAGCGTGAAGCGGATCTTGCTGGCCGACAGATCAATCTCGACATTGGTATCGAGTGCTTCTTCGAGCAGCTTGCGCAATTCGGCGACGCATTTGCGCGGCACGATCACGTCGGGCATGCCCTCGGCGCCGTCGGGGCGCTTGATGGTGAAGCGGGCGAGGCGGTGGCCGTCGGTGGCGGCGGCCTTGAGTTCCTCGTCGCTGACATGGAGGAAGATGCCGTTGAGATAATAGCGGGTTTCCTCGGTCGAAATGGCGAACCGCGTCCGGTCGATCATCTGCGCGAGCGTCGCGGCGGGCAGTTCGAAGCTGGTCGGCAGATCGCCTTCGACAATCACCGGGAAATCGTCGCGCGGGAGCGTCGGCAGGGTGAAGCGGCTGCGCCCGGCCTTCACCGTCATCCGGTTCTCGGCGACTTCGAGGCTGACCTGGCTGCCTTCCTGAAGCTTGCGCGCGATATCGAACAGCAAATGCGCCGAAACCGTCGTCGCGCCCGGCACGTCCACCGAAACCGCCGCCATGCTTTCCGCCACCTGCAAATCGAGATCGGTCGCCATGACCCGCAGCGTGCCGTCGGCGGCCGCGTCGATCAGCACGTTCGACAGGATCGGAATGGTGTTGCGCCGTTCGACGACAGACTGCACGTGCGAGAGACAGCGCAGCAGCGTCGCGCGTTCGATTGTGGCCTTCATGGTCGCGTCATGTCCCCCTACGCCGCCCGGACACGCGCCGGACTCGCGGAAATCGGACTGCCTTCCTTAACGAGGGGGGCGAATGCGGCAAGCTTGAAGTGGCGGCCTGTGGGCGATTCTGGGGATAATCCGCGCATCCGCCTCAAATCATGGCCATCCCGCCATTCACATGCAAGGTCTGCCCGGTGACGTATCCCGCCTCACGGCTGGCGAGATAGGCGACCGCCGCGCCAATATCTTCGCCCTCGCCCATGCGGCCCATCGGGATACGGGCGTTCAGCGCATCCTTCTGCGCATCGGGCAGAATATCGGTCATCGCCGTACGGATGAAGCCGGGGGCGACGCAGTTGACCGTGATGTTGCGGCTGGCCAGTTCCTGCGCGAGGCTCTTGGTCATGGCAGTCAGCCCGCCCTTGGCGGCAGCATAGTTGACCTGGCCGGGATTGCCGGTGGTGCCGACGACCGAGGTGATCGTGACAATCCGCCCGAACCGGGCCTTCATCATCGGCTTGCAGGCCGCGCGCATCAGCCGGAAGGCGGCTTCGAGGTTGATGCGGATCACTTCGTCCCACTCCTCGTCCTTCATCCGCATGGTGATGTTGTCGCGGGTGATGCCGGCATTGTTGACCAGGATATCGAGCTTGCCGAGTGTATCGACAGCGGCGGGGACCAGCTTTTCCACCTCCTCAGGGTTCGACAGATCGCAAGTTATGGCAACGTGATCGACTTCCTGGAGGTGCTGGGGCGTATGTTCGTCGAGCTGATCGCGAAAGGCGCGCAGCTTGGCGCCGTTAGAGCCGGAAATGGCGAGGCGCGCGCCCTGCGAGGCGAGCGCCTTGGCAATCGCCGAGCCGATCCCGCCCGAAGCGCCGGTGACGAGGGCGGTCATGCCGTGAAGGTCGAACATGCGGTGATCCATTCTAGCTCCGGAATTAGTTTGTTCGCGCAAAGGCGCAAGGGCGCGAAGGTGTCAATGTGTGGGGCGGTGGTTGTTGACCATTCGGCGAATGCCATCTTTCATGATCTCGCCGGAAAAATTCAGAAGCAGGCCCAAGGGCTGCTTGAGTAAACGCAAATAGGTGAGAAGTTGCTTGGCGTGCGCTCCATTCAATTTTTCCACCGACTTGAGTTCAATGACCAGGCTCGCTTCGACCAAGATATCGATCTTGAAAGCATCCTTGAAGGTCATTCCGTCGAAATGCACATTGATCGGCTTTTGACGCTCGACCATATATCCACGCCGGGCGAGAGCACCGGCCAGAACCATTTCATAAACGCTTTCCAGCAAGCCAGGGCCCAACTCACGGTGGATTCTGATCGCCTCATCGACAACATCGGCGCTGATCGCATCGACATCCTTCATGCGATACCCCTTAGCGCCTTTGCGCCTTTGCGCGAACCACTTTCAGGCAAATTATGGGAACCTCAACGCCCGCCCCCATCCGGCATAAAGCTCGCCCGCCGCACCTCGCCGATCCGGCCGCCTTCCAGCCGCCCTTCGACCAGTTCGTAGCCCATCAGGGCGAACACCCGCCCGCGCAGGAAGATCGGCCGCGCGTTGCCATACCAGTCGACGCAGGAGGCGACGCAGCCGTCGTCCAGCGAAAGCAGCGGGGCGCTGTCGAGCTGGCCGGCGGGGCTGAGCCGGCGGTCGCGGCGCGTCATGAAGAAGATGCCCGACCCATAGCCCGGCTGGCCCTCGCGCGGTTCCAGCCGGCGCATGACGGGCAGGCCGAGCATGCCGTCGCTGCCGCTGGCATTGTCGGGGCGGAAGAAGAAGGCCTGGCTGCGCGATTCACCTTCGCCCGAATTGGGCAGGTCGTAGCTGTCGACAATCGCCGGTTCGCTGTCCGGCCCCAGTGTGACCGACTGAAAGCGCAGCCCCCCATTGCCGCCGCCAATCAGGATGGCGTCGCCACCCATCCGGTCGATGCGCGAAACCGTGCCGCCCACGTCGAGCCCAGTCGCCATGCCGCCGTCGAGCGAGACCGCGTAGGCGAGCATCGGGCCCTTGCGGTTGCCTGTGTAGGCATTGGCGCCATAGATCACATAGTTGCCGATGAAGCGGTTCTCGATGTTCGACATCTCGCCGCCACCGGGGAGCGGGCGGTAGTCGCGCGACCTGGGCGCGCTACCTCCGCGACCGAACTGGCTTCGGCGCAGAGACAGCAGGGCGATGGCGGAGGTATTGTCGCGCTTGTTGAGCCACATGGCATCGCCGCCATAGCCCGAGCGTACCAGCGCATGGAACGTCCCGTCCGGCTCGCTGCGCAACGAGAACTGGTCGCTGGGCCCGCCCCAGACCACGGCTGCGCCAGGCCGGCTGCCGTCTAGCGGGATGCGATAGACGATGCCCCGTGAATCGTGCCGGCTCCGGTCATTCCAGCGGCGCTGGAACAGGTTGCCGGTCCAGACATAGACCGCGTCCTGCCCGACATAGAACGTCCGCCCCCAGGCGCCGAGCACGGCTACAGCGCTGCATTCGAGCCGTGCCTTGGCCAGGTCGCACGTCGTCACCGAATGAAAGGCATTGATGTAAGCATTGGGCGAGTTGACCAGCAAGTCCGGCACATAGGTCCGCGAGGCCGAAGCCAGCCGTTCGTAGCCCGTCTTCGGCCCATCCGCGCTCCAGCGCATCACGCCTGGAAGCCGGTCGGTGCCATCGCCGGAGCCGACCCACAGCGGCGTGTAGAAGATCAGCTTGGTGCCGATCAGCCGCGAGGCATAGTTGTCGGACGAGTAATAGTCGTTCGAGCGCAGGTAATGCGTGTCGGTGTAACTCAGCTTGCCGTCATTCGAAATGCGGAAACGGTGCACCTCGGTGCCGCGATTGGCATAGCTGTAGCCAACGACGATCACCGTATCGCCCGCGATCAGCATCTCGTCGTACCAGGCGCCGCGGCCACTGGCGCCGGGCGGGAAGGCATCGATCCGGTCGACCGGCTGCAGCGCATTGCCGTGGATATCAACCGTGAACAGCCGGCCCCGGCGCAGCACCACCAGATGGTCGCCATGAACCTTGACGATGCCGCCCTCGTCCACGCCCGCGGTCTGGACATTGGTTATGCCGGTGTCGGCGGATGCGCCCGTTTGAGCTGCCGCTTCCGCCACAGGCGCGGGCGGCGGAGCCGGTGGAGGCGGCGGGGGAGAAGTATCGCGCAGCCGCCGCTCGAACGCTTTCGCCCGGCGCAGAAGCGCGGCCAGTTCGCCATCCGAGCGCAGTGTGCGCATGCCTTCCTCGGCATGGGCCGGAACCGAAGCCGAGAGGATGAGCATGCCTGCGGCAAGCGCGGCCTGCAGAGTGCTGCGCCACGCTGTCGAAATTGGAATCATCCCCTATCCCTCCATCGCTGGCGAAGAGCTTCCGCTATCGCGGATGAGTGATGGATGAACAGTCAGAGTTCGGCAAGCAGCGCTTCGATCTCCGCCATGCCCGGCACAGAAGTGACGCTGACATCGGCGAGCGTGCGGCCGATCATCGGGCCGAGCACCTTGCCGCCCAGCTCGACGAACTGCTCGACGCCCGCCGCCTGCATGGCGATCGCACTTTCGCGCCAGCGCACCCGGCCGGTGACTTGCTCAACCAGCAGGCGCTGCACTTCGGCCGGATCGGTAACGACGGCGGCCGTGACATTGGCGAACAGGGCCACACGCAGGGCGCCCGGCGGCGTCTTGTCGAGCGCTTCGGCCATGGCGTCTGCGGCAGGCTGCATCAGCGGGCAGTGGAACGGGGCGGATACCGGCAGGGCCATGCCGCGCTTGATTTCGAATTCCTTGGCGCGGGCAATGGCCCGCTCGATCGCGCCGATATGGCCGGAGAGCACGACCTGCGTCGGATCGTTGTCATTGGCGACAGTGCAGACTTCGCCCTGCGCCGCTGCATCGGCCAGCGCCTGCGCTTTTTCCACATCCGCTCCGAGCAGTGCGCACATGCCGCCCACGCCCACCGGAACCGCCGCCTGCATCGCCTGACCGCGCAGTTTCAGCAGACGCGCGGTGTCGGCCAGGCTGAAGGCGCCGGCGGCGCACAATGCGGTATATTCGCCCAGGCTGTGCCCGGCGACGAAATCCGCCTTGTCGGCCAGGGATATACCGCCTTCCTTTTCAAGCACGCGCAGCACGGCAATGGCATTGGCCATAATCGCCGGCTGGGCGTTCTCGGTGAGCGTCAGCGTCTCATCCGGCCCCTCGCGCATGATCTGCGACAGCTTTTGCCCCAGCGCGTCATCGACTTCCTCGAACACTTCGCGCGCCGCCGCGCTCGCCTCCGCAAGTTCGGCCCCCATGCCGACTTTCTGGCTGCCCTGTCCGGGAAAAACAAATGCGCGCATAAATCAAGACTCCTTTGGGCAATCTTCCCCTCCCGCTTGCGGGAGGGGCTAGGGGAGGGCTTGTTCGGCAAGTTCGGATAACATCCCCTCCCCCGGCCCCTCCCGCTTGTGGGAGGGGAGGTTGTTGCGCCGCCTCTACGAGCGGCTAGTTCCTTTCTGCAAGCCCGAAGGGCACAATCCTGTTGTCCTTGTCATGCCCGATATCCGCTTCACCGAGGAAGGGAATGGCGTGCCGATCGCACCAGAGCCGCGCGATTTCCTCTGCCGTCGCGCCGAAGGGGCGATCATTCTCCGGCACTTCGCTGACCCGGCCCAGCCTGAGACCGGCAATGCCGCCCAGATGCGCCGTGACATGGAAAAACAGCCGGTCGACCGCATAAAGATATTCGCTGACTTCCTCGACCATCACGACATGGCCCGCCAGTCCCGGCATCAGCGGCGTGCCGCAGAGCATGGCGAGCGTCATCAGATTGAAGGCAACCGTGGGGTGCGCGTCGAGACCGGGTTCAAGCCCGCTCCTGTCGCCACCGAACCAGCGCAAGGCCCGCCGCACGGCCCCCTCACTCCCTTCGCGGCGGATGTCGCCCGGCATCGGTCCGTGCACCGGCTGACCGATCCGCTCGCGATAAAGCCCGCCGAGCAGATAGCCGGCATCGGAATAGCCCATATAGGTCTTGGACCGGGCAGACCGATCGAAAGCGGCCAGCGCCGCCTCGGCAATCCGGTTGGCCCCATAGCCGCCACGCGCGAACCACACTGCATCGAAGGCGGGATCGTTGGCGCATTCCACCAGCGCGGCCAGCCGCAATTCGTCGGGCCCGGCGAAATGGCCGTCGCTCTGGAAGCATTGCGGATGGAAATGGAGTTCGGTCTCGGGAAATTCCGCCGAGGCCAGTGCCGACACGCGCGCGGCATCCTCGTGGGTGAGCGGAGTGGAGGGGGCGCAGATGGCGATCCGGGGCATGGGTTTGTGTAACTCGTTCGCGCAAAGGCGCAAAGGCGCAAAGAGGGTTGCGCCATACGCCACAGGCACTCATCGAACTAGCGCGGCGACAGCAACTGCCGTTCAAGTCGGGACAGGGCGTTGCCCCAGGCACCACATCATTGCGCCTTTGCGCCTTTGCGCGAACCAAAAAAATGCCGCTAGTTGCCATCTCGCCTTTCCCCGCATACCGCCAATGCATGAGCGATCTCACTTCCCACCCCTGGTTCTTCTGCGGCATCGGCGGATCGGGCATGCTGCCCCTGGCGCTGATCCTGCGAGGACAAGGAGCGGATGTGGCGGGATCGGACCGGAGCCGCGACCAGGGACGGACGCCGGAGAAATTCGCCTGGCTGGAGAGTTTGGGTTTCCGCCTTTTACCGCAAGACGGCAGCGGCATGACTTCCGCTTCGCAGACCCTCGTCGCTTCGGCGGCGGTGGAGGACACTGTGCCCGAAGTGGTGCGGGCGAAGGAGCTGGGCTGCGCACGCATGAGCCGGGCGGAATTGCTCGCAACCCTGTTCAACGCCGCGCCGCACAGCATCGCCATTGGCGGCACCAGTGGCAAGAGCACCGTCACCGGCATGGCCGGCTGGATCATGACTCAGGCAGGCCGCGATCCGACGATCATGAACGGGGCCGTGATGAAGAACTTCGTCGCGCCAGACGCGCCCTTCGCCAGCGCGCGGGTGGGAAAGGGAGGGGTGTTCGTCTCCGAAGTCGATGAAAGCGACGGTTCGATCGCGCTCTACCGGCCCAAGGTCGCCGTGCTGCTCAATGTCAGCCTCGATCACAAGAGCATGGAGGAATTGCGCGCACTGTTCGGCGACTTTCTCGCAAGGGCCGAAGTGGCCGCGGTCAATCTCGACGATGGGGAAAGCGCCAGGCTGGCGCACAGGGCAAAGTCGCTGGTCACCTTCGGCATAGACAGCACCGACGCCATGATCGGCATCGCGCCTGGCAGTCTGACCGAGGGGCCGGTCAGTCTGTCTGCAACCGTTGTCGACCGGCGCGACGCCAGCAGCCATGCCCTCGCCCTCAAAGTCCCCGGCCGTCACAATCTCGCCAATGCCCTTGCTGCCATCGCGGCATGCAACGCGGCTGGCGTTCCGGTCACGCAAGCCGTCGCCGCCCTCGCCACGTTCGCAGGACTCGCCCGCCGTTTCGACATCGTCGGCACCAGCGCCTCGGGCGTGACCGTGATCGATGACTTCGGCCATAACCCCGAAAAATGCGCCGCAACGCTTGCGACGCTGAAGGCCCACGCCGGTCGCGTGATCGCCTTTTTCCAGCCGCACGGCTATGGCCCCCTGCGCCAGATGGGGGCCGAACTGGCCGAAACCTTCGCTCGCATGCTCGGCCCCGAAGACGTGACCATCCTGTGCGATCCGGTCTATTTCGGCGGCACGGTCGATCGCAGCGAAGGCAGTGAGCGGATCGTCCGCCTGATCGGCGAGGGAGGGGGCAAGGCCGAACACATCTCCGCGAGAGAGGATTGCGCCAATCGCATTGCCAAGCTCGCCCGCCCCGGCGACCGGGTGGTGATCATGGGTGCGCGCGACGATACGCTGACGCAATTCGCCCAGGATTTGCTGGCGCGCCTGCCCTGAATTGTGCAATGTTCGCGCAATTCAAATAATGGGAGAGGAACGCATGCGGCGCATCGCCATTTCGCTCGCAGGGATTGCCCTTGCCACAATGTCGTGGGGTCTGGCCGCACAGGACAAGCCCGCCCGCCCGGTATTCGGCGCCGACGGCGTTACTCATGTTCCCGCCTTTGACCTGCCTGCCTCGGCGCTATCCAGCCCGGAAGCGCGCGCCGCCCAGGCCGCCCGGGCAAAAATGGCCGGCGGCGCGCCGCCCAACGACATCCCGGTCGATCAGATGCGCAAGGGCCTTGAGATGATGCTCGCGCCGCAAGTGGCCGAGATGCGCAAGGTCTATCCGGTCGACATCGTCGATCAGATGATCGACGGGGTGCCCACGCGTATCGTAAAACCGCAAGGCAGGCCGCACGATCGCACGCGCCTCTTGATCAATCTCCACGGCGGCGGCTTTTCCATGTGCGCGGATGCCTGCGCCTTGCTCGAATCGATCCCGATCGCCGCGCTGGGCGATTTCGAGGTGATCACCATCAACTATCGCATGGGCCCCGAGGCCAGACACCCGGCCGCGCTGGAAGATGTCGAGAAAGTCTATCGCCGCCTGCTGCCGCATCACAAGGCCTCGAGCATCGGCATCTACGGCTGCTCGGCCGGCGGCGCGCTGACCGCGCAGATCGCGGCGTGGCTGCCTGGCAAGGGCCTGCCGCAACCCGGCGCCGTGGGCATTTTCGGCGCGGGCGGCGTGCGCTTCATGTCTGGCGATTCGGCCTATGTCGCCGGCTACATCGACGGCTCATTTCCGCCACCCGCCGCGCCCGGTGAGAAGCGTGCCGACATGACTCGCGGCTATTTCGACGGGGCCGACATGAACGATCCGGTGATCTCGCCCGCGCTCCACCCCGACGTAATTGCCAAGTTCCCGCCAGCGCTGATTATCACCGGCACCCGGGCGATGGACATGAGCCCCGCCATTGTCACCAATTCGGCGCTGATCAAGGCGCGGGTGCCATCGACCCTGATCGTCGGCGAGGGCATGGGCCATTGCTACATCTACCAGCCCAATCTCCCCGAAGCGCGCGACGCGCATCAGGCGATTGTCGATTTCTTCCGCGCCAACCTGAAATAGCCGGGGAACGCCGGAGCCCCGCACGCATGTCCGACGTCATCGACTGGATTGCCGGCGACGCATTCGGGTTCCCGATTCCCGCCCATGTCGAAGCCCTGCGAGAGGGCGGCTGCCGCTTCCTGACCAAAGCCTTCCATGCCGCGGGATCGCTCGGCAATGACAACGAAGTCACTTCCATCACCCGCTTCGAGCCGTGCCCGGGCGGCGGCACCGGGAGCAAACTCTACCTGTCGCTCACCTATGCCCTGCCAGGCCCGCCGGAGGACCTGTTCGTCAAGTTCTCGCGGGCCTTCGGCAACGAAATCCGCGACCGGCAGAAGATCCAGATGGAGGGCGAAGTCTGGCTGGCGCTGCTGTCGCGGCAGGCCGATTTTCCCATTTCGGTGCCGCGCTGCATGTTTGCCGACTATCATCACGACAGTGGCACCGGTATTCTCATCACCCAGCAGGTGCGGTTCGGTGTGGGCGGCGTCGAGCCTAATCACGTCAAATGCCTCGACCGCGACCTGCCCGACCCACTCGGCCATTACCATGCCCTGCTGCGCGCGCTGGCGCGGCTGGCCGGGGCCTATCACGGCGGACGCTTTCCCGAGCGAGCGCTCGCGCAATTGCGGCAAGGGGCATTGGGCGTAGCTGAACGCGAGCCCTATTCGCCCGAGCAGCTCGAACGGCGCATCGCGCGCTGGGGCGACTATACGCAAGCCTATGCCAATGTGGTTCCCGCCCACATTCGCGACCCGGCATTCCTCGATCGCTTCGCCGATCAAGCACCGCGCTTTTGCGGGCACGAAAAGGCGATCGAGGCCTTTCTCAATGCCCCGTCGGACTTCGTCGCACTGAGCCACTGGAACGCCAATACCGACAATGCCTGGTTCTGGACCGGCGCGGACGGCAAGATCGATTGCGGGTTGTTCGACTGGGGCAATGCCCGGGTGATGAACCTGGGCGTGGCGCTGGCGGGCTGCTTTTATGGGGCAGAGCCCGATTTCCTTATTGCCCATCTCGACGACCTGATCGAAGGCTTCTGCGCGGAATTCGTGCATGCAGCGGGAAGGCCGCTCGATCCTCAAGAGTTGAAGCACCACCTTGCCCTGCAACTGGCCTGTTCGGGCCTCGTCTGGATGATCGATGCGCCCACCGTGATCCAGCGCCTCGTCCCCGATCTTGCCCAGGTGCCCGACCGCTACGATCCGCGCGTGTTCGACAACGAACTGATCCGCACTCAGATCCACATGTCGGCGGTCTGGCTGACGCTGTGGCGCGAGCTGAACTTCGGCGCGCAACTGGACCGGTTTCTGGCGCGGTGATCGCCGCGGGTCAGGCCGCCAGTTCCAGCGCGATGCGATCTTCGTCCGGGTGCAGCCGGCACAAGTGATCGACCACGGCGGGATGCAATGGCCGGTCGAATTCGATACCCGCGAAATCATCCGAAGCCCAACGAACGGTCGCATCGAAGCTTTCCATTCCATCTGGGCGAAGCACGATGCGTTGTCCCTCGCACAGATTCATCCCGGTCATGAAAATCCGGCAACCACGGCTCGAAAGATCCCAGAGTTTGACCGTCTTGCGCTCGGCACCGGTGCGGCACAGCGCGTTCATTGCCAGAGGTTTTCGATCTTCCCTGCGACGCATCTGCCGGTCTCCACTCCCCGGGGCGGGGGCCGCGTGAATTGGCGCTTCCAAGGGTTAATTTCGCCTCAATCAGCAAGGTTAACGCGCAAGAATTTCAGTATCGCCCGCCATCGACATGAACGCGCTGGCCCGAAGTGAAGCTGCTTTCGTCCGACGCGAAGTGAATGGCGATGCCGGCGCATTCGGCATTGCGGCCAACCCGGCCCAGGGCGGTACGCTCCAGCATGCCGGTCTCACCGCTCAGAGCCTGGGTCAGGCGCGCCGCCGCCTCGTCGTCGCCGGTCGCCACGCTGCCAGGGGTAAAGGCATTCACCCTGATCCCTCCCTTGCCCCATTCCGCCGCCATGTAGCGCGTCAGCGTCCACAGCGCGCCCTTGGCGAGGCCATAGGCGCCATAGCCCGGCACCGGGTCGAAGCCGGTGGAGGAAACTATAGTGATCACGCTGCCGCCGCCCTGCCCGATCATCCGCGGCGCCAGAGCGCGCATCAACCTGAGCGGACCCCAGACGATGGCCTGCATCTGCTCCTTGAATATCTCGTCCGGGCAATCGAGAATCCTGCCGAGATTGCAGTCGGGCGGCTGGCTGGAAAACAGCACCGCGTCGATCCCGCCAAACGCATCCCATGCTTCAGCGGCCAGCCGGTCGATGGCGGCATCATCGGTGAAATCGCATCCCACGCAGGCAGCGCTGCGGCCCATGGCGCGTACGTCCTCGGCCAGCGGTTCAAGCTTGCTCGCGGTGCGAGTGGTCAGCACCAGATCCGCCCCCTCGGCGGCAAAGGCGCGCGCCAGATCGCCGCCCAGCATGCCGCCAGCCCCTGTCATCAGCGCCCTTTTGCCTTCCAGTCTGCCCATTGCCGCTTTTTCCCTTGTCTTCATTGCCAGAGTGACGCGCAGCGCTTTCGATGGCAAGCTCTGCGCAAAACCGGCGGGAGAGCGCCCATGCAGTTCGAACAGATCGTCACCGGCCATTGCCTGGTCGAGGCCCCGCGCTGGGACGGGGAGCGGCTGTGGTACACCGATATCCTGCTGGGCGGCCTCTATTGCCTCGATCCCGACGGCAGCGAGCGCAGCTGGCTGAAGGCGCGCACCATCATGGGCGGGCTGGCGCTCAACCACGACGGCAAGGTGATCTGCTCGGGCACCCACTCCCTCGCCTGGGCCGATCCCGCCAGTGGCGAGACCGGCACGCTCGCCACCGAACTGGGCGGCGCGCCGATCAACGGGATCAACGACATCTTCCCCGACGGGCGCGGCGGGCTGTGGCTGGGCTCGGTCGATCACAACGGGCTGCGTGCCGGCCAGCTCAACTTCGGTCAGTCCGAACTGTGGCACCTTGCGCCCGACGGAAAGGCCAGCCGCCACTTCACCGGCATGAGTTTTTCCAACGGCATCGGCCTCAGCCCGGATGGCGAGACCCTCTACATGAACGACAGCGGCACCGGCACCTATGCCCATGCGCTGAACCCCGACCTGACTATCGCCAGTTCGCGGTTGCTCTGCGACAATCCGGACATCGACGGGCTTGCCGTCGATGCCGAGGGCGGCGTGTGGACTGCCGGCATCCAATCGGGCGACATCGTGCGGATCATGCCCGATGGCAGGGAGGACCGCCGCATTGCCATCCCGGGCGGCCATGCCGTGGCCCTGACTTTCGGCGGAGCGGACCTGCGCGATCTCTATGTCACCAACGCCGCGGACGGCGCGGGCGCGGCGGTGACGTCGGGGCCGGAGGTGCAGTCGGCTGTGCCGAGAACGGCGGGGGTGTTGCGGGCGAGAAGCGAAGTGGCGGGATTGCCAATGGCAAGGGCGGGGTTCGGCATCGGGTAAGAGGGCAGTCCCGGATCAGTGCCGCTTCCTGCCGAACAGCCTCATGCCATTGTGAATCGCCAGATCGATCGCCGCGCCGAGCACCAGCCCGGCCAGTGCCGAAGCCACCGCATAGGTCAGCCAGCCAAGGATCCCGCCGAGCGACCCGGCAGCATGTTCGACCGCGTGCTGCAAGGCATGGGCGAGGTTCGCGGGCCAGGGCAGACCCAGACCTTCGAGCGCGTGCAGCACGATCCCGCCGCCGACCCACAGCATGGCCGCAGTGCCAATGGTCGACAGGCCGTCGAGCACCAGCGGCATGGCCTTGACCAGGGCACTGCCCAGCCGCCGGGTCCGGGGCTTTTGCGCCAGGTGCAGGCCGATATCGTCGAGCTTCACGATCAGCCCGACCGCGCCGTAGACCAGGGCAGTGATCGCAATCGCCACGGCAATCAGGATCAGCCCGCGAGTCAGCACCGGCTGCGAAGCCACTTCGGCCAGCGCGATCACCATGATTTCGGCCGACAGAATGAAATCGGTGCGCACCGCGCCGCTGATCCGTTCGCGCTCGAATTCGGCGGGATCCTCGATCGGGTCTTCCAGCGTCGCGCCATGCTTGTCGCCAGTCAGCTTCTCGACGACCTTTTCCGCCCCCTCGAACGAGAGGTAGAGCCCGCCGGCCAGCAACAGCAAGGTCACCCCCAGCGGGAAATACTGGCTGAGCAGCAGGGCTGCCGGCAGGATGAACAGCAGCTTGTTTCGAATACTGCCCCTGGCGATCCGCCAGATCACCGGCAGTTCGCGATCGGGGGTGAGCTGAGTGACATATTTCGGCGTCACCGCCGCATCGTCGATCACCACGCCGGCAGCCTTGCTTCCCGCCTTGGTAGCGGCCAGCCCGATATCGTCGAGCGAAGCCGCCGCCGCCTTGGCGATAACCGAGATGTCGTCGAGGAGGGCTACGAGGCCGGAGGGCATGGTGTTCCTCAACGGGGGTTGGGCGGGGATGTCAAGCGGGGGAGGTGGGGCAACGTGATACCCATCCCCCAAGAATGCTATGGTGCCCCGTACTTGACACGGGGGTGGGCTACCCTTTGACATTTCCCGGAAGCAGTCCGTCCGCCTGAACACATGCCCCGGCAATCCGCGCAAGTCCGGGTTGTCGGCCTGGTTCAGCGGGGATTTCTATTTCCGGCGATAATTCCTTATTTGCGTTTGCTTTCACGCAGATTGCTCAATCCCAAGTCCCGCTCAAATGTCGAATTGGTCTTGCGCCAGGCTTTCCAATCGATGGGTTCGACCGAGACTGTCTTCATTTCGTCGAGGTCGATTGCATCGAGAAACAACACGATATTTTGACAATCCCAACGCGCTGAGGGCGCAATCAGTCCGTCAAAGCCAAGAAAGGCTGCCGCAGCGCCGATTTCCTGCGTACGGACATAAAGCAGATCCCGATAGCTGCCATCATCTACGCCAAGACGCCTGAGCTGATCCATATCGGCAAGCACAAGCGTCTGGTTCGCCTTGACCGCAAGCTCAAACACATCGTGGCGCATGCGCGAAGGAAAGACCGGCTGGCCTCTATTCAGATGAAAATGTATTTCGGCGATCGCACCGTCCTTTTCGGCAGCGCCGTAGAGTACGGACATTTCCGAAGTGTTCCACCTGCCAGAGCCTCGCGAGCCATCGAGTACGTCGCGGCCGGTTCGCACCACGCGCCACATCGTGCCATCGAACGTTTGGCCTTCGATTTCACCGACCAGATCGAGTAGCCGGTCGTCGAGCGCGCGGCGCCTGATCACCTAGAGATAGACTCCGCTGTCCAGCCTATCGATCACCTCAAGCACCTCGGCCGTGCGGCCATCGACAATCAGGTCGTAGGCGCGCTCGCCGCCAAGTTGCGGATGGGGGGATTGCAGCCACAGCCGCACTTCGTCCGCCTCGTAAAAGTCCGCCAAGCGGTCGGCCACCCAGCGCAATTGCGCCATGGCGGTCTGCTTGTCGATCGTCGGCTCCGCCTCGCCCTTGCTCCAGCGGGTGACCGTGGGCGGCGAGACGCCCAGCATATTGGCAAGGTCCCGCCCCTTTAGACCACCAATGGCCTTAAGCTCGCCTACCAGCCGCGAGACTGCGGTTTCGCGAGGGAGTGAGGCTGTGTTCATGCATCGAAAATTACATATCTATTTCATCTTTGTCAATTTTGAAATATTTGGGCCCGCCAAAACACCTTTCCTACACTCGCCCAGTCATGCCACCCTCCCCGCCTGACCAAGAAATCGGGCCGCGCCTTCGGGTGTGGCCTTTCGTGCTTCGAAGGCCCCTGTATATCCAATGCTCCTACCCCGCCCCGCGCATGCACTTCTTCAACTTGGCGTTATTATACTTGACATACCCACCTTTGGAACGTAGGGTGAATCTCATTGGAGAAACCCCATGCCTTCCGTTCTTTCCGCCCCGCACTTTCACGATGAAAAAGCCGCCTTCGCCTATGTCGAAGCGCGCATCTGGCCGAATGGCCCGGTGTGCCCGCACTGCGGCGGCGTGGAGCGCATCGGCCTTATGGGAGGTAAGTCCACCCGCGTTGGCCTCTACAAGTGCTA
>JBFWSE010000045.1:0-25182 GCA_050248535.1 Novosphingobium sp. | reverse complement strand
AACGCACCGTCGAGGCCACATGGCAACGCATCGGCCAGCTACTCGATGCCTTCCCGCCACACGAATGCGCAAACTATCTCAGAAACAGCGGCTATGCTTCAATCTAAGTGAAACAGAGTCTAGCCTCTGAAGCAAAGGGAAGCCCGGGGATTGCGGGCACCCATGGGACTCGATGGGAATCGCGCGCAAAAATTCCCTTAAAATGGGCCAATCCTGTTGATATCTTGAAGAACATATGAGGATCATAGATTTCAGAAATAGATATAAAATATTGATAATATGTAATTTATAAATCACTTTGCTAGCTAACCCCATAAATCCCCATATTTCACTTCCCATGCCGCGAGTCCGGCGCTAAGACGAGTTCGTATCGGAATGGCTGATTTGGCGTGTCCCCGCGGGGGCAAGCCGGGGTGCTTGCGCACTTCCGGCCGCGGAGACGCCTGTTTCGGGGTTCGGCGGAGTGCCGGCGGGGATTGGGCAATTGGCGGAGGCGAAGATCAGGTATCGGGGGCAGGGCTTTTCGCTTCAGCGCGAAAAGAACCGCTTCGTGCTGCCCGCGCAGCTCCGCAACGTCGCCAAAAGTTCCAGCGGCAAGCCGCTGGTCTGCCTGGTCAAGCACCCCGAATGGACCTGCATTTCCGGATTCGGCCTGTCGCGCGTCGACGAGCTTGAGGCGGAAATCGACCGTGCCGCGCAGGCGGCCAGCGACAAGGGCCTGCCGTTCAACAAGGAACTGCGGCTGGCGCAACTCAACATCATGAGCGAAGTGCCGTTCGACAACAGCGGCCGTTTCGTCATGCCCAATCAGCTGATGTCGGTCGCCAATCTCGAAAAAGAGCTGTTCTTCCACGGCATCGGCGACAGCTTTCTGATCTGGAATCCCGACGAACTGGCCAAGATGGACGGGGACTGGGCTGCCATCCAGGCCGCCTGCGAAGACGAGCGCATGCGCGCCAGGGCAGGCAAGTGATGGTGGCTGCCCCGCACATTCCGGTCTTGCTCGACGAAGTGGTGGAAGCACTTGCGCCCGCGCCGGGCGCGCTGATCGTCGATGCGACATTTGGCGCGGGGGGCTATACCCGGCGCCTGCTCGACCTGGGCGCGACTGTCCACGCCTTCGATCGCGATCCCGACGCCATAGCTATCGGCGCGGCCTGGCCCGAGACGCAGGAAGCGCCCCCCCGGCTGGTGCTCCATCCCCGCCGCTTCTCCGAAATGGTCGCTGCCCTCGCCGAGGCTGGAATTGCCCAGGTCGACGGCGTGGTGATGGATATCGGCGTATCCTCGATGCAGCTCGATCGCGCCGATCGCGGGTTCGCCTTTTCCACCCAGGGTCCGCTCGACATGCGCATGAGCCGCGAGGGGCCGAGTGCCGCGGATTTCGTCAATACTGCCGGGGAAAGCGAGATCGCCGATGTGCTCTACCGCTATGGCGAAGAGCGCCAGTCGCGCCGGGTGGCGCGCGCCATAGTCGCGGCAAGGCCGCTCGTCACGACCGGCGATCTGGCGGGCGTCGTGCGCAAGGCGCTGGGTTACCGGCCGGGTGCGCCCAAGGATCCCGCAACGCGCAGCTTCCAGGCCATTCGCATTCATGTGAATGCGGAACTGAGCGAGCTTGAGGAAGGGCTGATGGCCGCCGAGTTGCTGCTGAAGAGCGGCGGCAAGCTGGCGGTGGTGACGTTCCACAGTCTGGAAGACCGGCTGGTCAAGCATTTCCTGCGCGAAGCCTCCGGCGCCGTGGCCTCCGCCTCGCGGCATATGCCGGAAGTTCCGGCCGCCCATGCCGCCACTTTCGCGCAGGTTGCCAAGCCCATTCGCCCTTCCGCCGCCGAACTTGTCCGCAACCCGCGCGCCCGTTCGGCCACTTTGCGCTGTGCCACTCGCACGCCGGCGCCCGTCCCCGACAGGAGAGCCGCATGAACCTTACGCGCGACCGCGCCCGCACCATCGGCTGGGCCTTCGTCATCACGATCTGCGTCGCGCTTACCCTGGCGCTGACGCTGCGGGTCAATGCGGTAAAGAGCCAGGTGCGGCTGGCCGAGCGCCAGGTCGTGGCCCTGAAGCGCGAAAAGCTGCAGCTGGAAACCGAATTCGCCACCCGCGCCAATCAGGAACAGCTGCGCAAGGTCAACCTGCTCGAATTCGGCTATGCCGCGCCGACAGCGGGCCAGTATCTTGAAGGCGAACGGCAGTTGGCCGCTTTCGGCAAGCCCCGCGCGCCCGGCGCACCCGCGCCGATCCGCGTTGCCAGCGCGGCGATCATTCAGGAACGCGGCATTCTTCCCGCAATGGTCTCGCCGGTAACCGGCAAGCCGGCTGAGGTCGCCAAGCCGGCGGCCGGCGCTTCAAGGCGGCCGGCCGGCGCCGGCGGGTTGCGGGAACGCCTGTCGCGCATAGAACGGCGGGAGCCGTCGCGCGAATGACTTCCGCCAGCATCACCGCCACTTATGCATCCGGCCGCCGCCAGCTGGTCGATGTCCGTCGCAGGATGCTGCTGACGGCGAAAGTGCGGTTGGTGCGGGTCATGATGCTGTTTACCCTGGTAGCGCTTATCGCCTTGATGCGGATCGGCTTTCTCGGCCTGTTCGAGGCCACGCCTGCCCGCCAGGACACATCGACCGTGCTGGTGCCCGAGCGTGGCGACATCGTCGATCGCAATGGTGTTCCCATGGCGCGCATGTTTTCCGCGCCTTCGCTTTGGTTCAACCCCAATGCCATGTCCGACGGCGGCCCGCCGCTGGTGAAATCGCCCGCGCAGGTTGCTGCCGCGCTCGTGCGGATATTCCCCGACATGAACGAGCAGGAACTGACGGCCCGGCTGGCTTCCGGCAAGGCCGGTTATTTGCGCCGTCGCATCCTGCCTGAGGAAGCCAACAAGGTGCATGCGATTGGCGAGCCGGCGCTGGAATCGCCGTTCGAGAGCGAGCGGCTCTATCCGCAAGGCGCCATGGCCGCGCACATTCTGGGTTTTGTCGCTTCGGACGGCCATGGCCGGGTGGGGATGGAACAGGCGCTCGACCGGCAACTCACCGACCCGTTGTTGCGCGGCAACCCGGCCGTCCTTTCGATCGATACCCGGGTTCAGGGTGCGCTCGAAGACGAGTTGCTGCGCGGTATTCAGGATACCGAGGCAAAAGGCGCTGCCGGTGTGGTGCTCGATGTCGATTCCGGCGAGGTGCTGGCGCTTGCGTCGCTGCCTTCGTTCAACCCCAACCTGATCGAAGGCGCGGCAACAGGCAACATTTTCAATCGCTTTACCAACCAGGTCTACGAACTGGGTTCGACCTTCAAGCCGATCACGGTTGCCGCAGCCATCGATGCCGGAGTGGTGACCGACTTGTCGCGGCGCTACCCCAGCGACCGGCCGCTAAAGATCGATGGCCGCGAAATCCGCGACAGCCACAGTTTCGGGCCTTCGCTCAACGTGCCCGAGGCGCTGATCCATTCGTCGAATGTGGTCACCGCCCAGGTCGCCGACCGGCTGGGCGGCGAGCGGCTCAATGCCACCATGCGTTCGCTGGGAATGAACGAGCGGCCCTATATCGAACTGCCCGCGCGCGGCATGCCGCTGTGGCCGGGCGACAAGTGGTCGCGGATCACCACCATGACCGTATCCTATGGCCATGGCATCGCGGTCACGCCGCTGCATCTGGCCGCAGCCTATGCGGCCATGGTCAACGGCGGCATCTGGCGTCCGGCAACGCTCAACAAGCTCGCGCCGGGCCAGACACCGCAGGGCCGCCGCGTGTTCAAGGCCTCGACCAGCGCGCGCATGCGCCAGTTGCTGCGGATGATCGTGGTCGACGGTACCGGCAAGAAGGCCAATGCCGTGGGCTATCGCGTCGGCGGCAAGACCGGTTCGGCCGAGAAGCCCGGCGTCAATGGCTATCGCAGGAGTTCGCTGGTCGCGACATTCGCCGCCGCGTTCCCCATGGACCGCCCGCGCTATGTCATCATCGCCATGCTCGACGAACCGCAAGGCACCGCAGCCACTTCCGGCCAGCGCACTGCCGCCTGGAACACCGCGCCGATCGTCGGGCGGCTGGTTCCGCGGATCGGGCCGTTGATCGGCGTCATGCCCGACGATACGCGCGACATCAACATCACCGATCTTTCGCCGCTGGTCGGCAGTGGTGAAGGCGAATGAGGTTGAGGGATATTGCCCGGGCGGCCGGGGTGACAATCGAAAAGGGCGGCGATGCGCAAGTCACCGGATTCGCCATCGATCACCGCAAGGTGGCGCCCGGCACCGTGTTCGGCGCCTTCCGCGGTGCCCAGTTCAACGGCGAAGACTTCATTCCCGCTGCAGTTGCAGCCGGCGCGGTCGCCGTGGTCGCCGCGCCCGATGCCATGGTGAACGGGGCCATCCATCTGGCCGATGCGCAGCCGCGCCGCGCCTTTGCCCGGCTTGCAGCGCAATTCTTCACCCCGGTTCCCGAATGCCTGGTTGCCGTCACGGGCACCAATGGCAAGACCTCGACCGTTGAAATGACTCGCCAGATCTGGGGGATGGCCGGGCACCGCGCTGCATCGATCGGCACCCTGGGCGTAACGACCACCGATGAATCGGTCTCGACCGGCCTGACATCGCCGGACATCGTCACTTTTCTCGCCAATCTGGGCGGCCTGGCCCGCGAGGGCGTGACGCATGTCGCTTACGAGGCCTCGAGCCACGGGCTCGCCCAGTTCCGCAACGAAGGCGCCCGGGTTTCCGCCGGAGCATTTACCAACCTCAGCCGCGATCACCTCGATTACCACGCGGATATGGAAGACTATTTCGCCGCCAAGATGCGCCTTTTCGACGAAGTCGTGGCGCAGGATGGCGCGGCGGTTATCTGGATGGACGACCCATGGTCGCCGCTTGCGGTTGAGCACGCGAGCCGGCGTGGCTTGCGTTTGCTCACTGTCGGCGAAAAGGGCGAGGCGATCCGGCTGATTGCACGCCAGCCTACCCAACTCGGGCAGATGCTCGAGCTCGAGCAGGGCGGCGCCATACGCAAGCTCGAACTGCCGTTGATCGGGGCATATCAGGCGGCCAACGCGCTGATCGCGGCCGGGCTGGTGCTGGCGACCGGTGGCGAGCCTGAACAAATCTTCGACGCGCTTGCCAGGCTGCAGCCCGTGCGCGGCCGGCTGGAGCGGGCGGCGATTTCCCGCGCGGGTGCTTCGGTCTATGTCGATTACGCCCACACGCCCGACGCGCTCGAAGCCGCCATCGCGGCGCTGCGCCCCCATGCGAAGGGACGCGTGATTGTCGTGTTCGGTGCGGGCGGCGATCGCGACCAGGGCAAAAGGCCTGAAATGGGCCAGGTTGCCACCGGGCATGCCGATGTGGCCATCGTCACCGACGATAATCCGCGCGGGGAGGATTCTGCGGAAATCCGCGCCATGGTGCTTGCCGGCGCCAAAGGGGCACGCGAAATAGGCGACCGCCGCGAAGCCATCGCGGCGGCCATCGCAGAGGCAAGGCGCGACGACGTGGTGCTCGTCGCTGGCAAAGGACACGAACAGGGGCAGATCGTCGGCAGGGGCGCGGATGTGCGCGTCTTGCCGTTCGACGATGTCGCTGTGGTCAGGGAGTGTGCAGCATGAATGCTATGGCGCGAATTATCGACTGGCCGGGTGTGGCGAACGACGACATGCCGATGGCGCTGTGGGACGCGGTCTCGCTGGCCCGCGCCATGGGCGGCGTCGCGGTCGGCGAATTTCAGGTTTCGGGCGTCGAAATCGATTCTCGCGATATCGTGGCGGGCGACCTGTTCTTCGCGCTCAAGGGCGAGAGCATGGATGGCCACCGCTTTATCGAGGGCGCCATGGCCAAGGGTGCCAGCGCTGTGGTTTCGGATCGGGCAGTGGATGCACCGCATATCCGGGTCGCCGATACCACTGCGGCGCTGGTGGCGCTGGGCAAGGCCGCGCGAGCGCGCAGCATGGCGCGGATCGCGGGCGTCACAGGGTCGGTCGGCAAGACAGGAGTCAAAGAGGCGCTGTTCGCTGCGCTCGACCGGTCCAGTCGCGGCGCGGCGCATCGCTCGGTCAAGAGTTACAACAACCACGTGGGCGTTCCGCTCAGTCTCGCACGCATGCCTGCGCGGGCGCGCTTCGGAGTGTTCGAGATGGGCATGAACCACGCGGGCGAAATTCGAGCGCTTGCAAGGCAGGTGCGCCCGCATGTCGCGCTCATCACGACGATTGCCCCGGCGCATATCGAGAACCTGGGCAGCGAAGAAGCCATCGCCGATGCCAAGAGCGAGATTTTCCAGGGGCTTGAAGACGATGGCATTGCCATCATCCCGGCCGATACACCGCATTTCAACCGTCTCCGCAAGAATGCCAGCTGGCGTTGCGGCAAGGTCATTTCCTTCGGGCGGTCGGAACATGCCGATGTCCGCCTGCTGGATGCGGTGCCGGGTTTGAACGGCGGTTCGCTCGTCACGGCCGACATGGGCGACCGGCGCATCTGCTACACCATCGCCACGCCGGGCGAACATTGGGTCACCAATTCGCTGGCGGTGATGGCGGCCGTCAGGGCGCTGGGCGGCGATCTGGGCGCGGCCGGGCTGGCGCTGGCCGAGATGGAAGGCCTCAAGGGGCGCGGCGCGCGGCACACGATTCCGGCGAACGGCGGCGAGGCGCTGCTGATCGACGAGAGCTACAATGCCAATCCCGCCTCGATGCGCGCCACTCTGGCCCAGCTCGGCCAGACCAGGGCCAGCCGCCGGATCGCGGTTCTGGGCGCGATGAAGGAGCTGGGCGAGCATGGCCCCCAGTTTCACGCCGAGCTGGCCGGGCCGATGGCCGAAGCCGGTCTCGACTATGCCATTCTGGTCGGCGACGAAATGGGCGCTTTGGCCGACGAATTGGGGAAAGCCGGGGGCCTTGCGCTTGGCAAGTCCATGCCCTTCGCCCATTGCCAAAGCCCTGCCGAAGCGCGCGATGCGCTCGCGGCATTTGGCCTGGAAAGCGGCGACGCGGTTCTGGTCAAGGGTTCGAATTCGGTGGGTCTTGGGGCTCTGGTGGCTTCGCTCATCGATAACAAAGGCTAGGCGCGCCGCGAATGCTCTATCTTCTCGCCCAATGGTTGCACTTCGAAGGGCTGGCGAACCTCATCCGCTACCAGAGCTTCCGCGCGGGCGCGGCGCTGATGACGGCCATGATTATCGGCCTGGTCATCGGCCCGCGCTTCATCACCATGCTGCGCATGCGCCAGGGCAAGGGTCAGCCGATCCGCGAGGATGGGCCGCAAAGCCACCTCGCCAAACGCGGCACGCCGACCATGGGCGGTCTGATGATCCTGATTTCGCTGGTTATTTCCATGCTTTTGTGGATGGATCTGACCAACCCCTTCGTCTGGGCCTGTCTTGCCGTGACCGGCGGGTTCGGCCTGATCGGCTTCCTTGACGATTACGACAAAGTGACCAAGCGCAGCCACAAGGGCGTCTCCGGCAAAGTGCGGCTGCTGATGGAATTCGCTGTGGCCGGGATCGCCTCGTGGCTGATCGTCAGCCAGATCAGCACCAATCTCTATGTGCCTTTTACCGAGCGCTATATCCCGCTGGGTCCGGCCTACTATGTCTTTGCCGCGGTGGTGATGGTGGGGGCGGGCAATGCCGTCAATCTGACCGACGGGCTCGACGGGCTTGCCACGATGCCGGTAATCGTCGCCGCCGGGGCCTTCGCGATCATTGCCTATCTCGCGGGACGCTACGATTTCTCGCACTATCTCGGCATTCCCCATGTGCCGCGCGCGG
Organism: Novosphingobium sp.; assembly: GCA_050248535.1. Classification (GTDB taxonomy): domain Bacteria; phylum Pseudomonadota; class Alphaproteobacteria; order Sphingomonadales; family Sphingomonadaceae; genus Novosphingobium. The sequence goes on along the minus strand of JBFWSE010000045.1, from coordinate 17,428 downwards.
GCGAGCTGGCCATCCTTTGCGCCGGGATCATGGGGGCCTGCCTTGCCTTCCTCTGGTTCAACGCGCCGCCGGCCGCAGTGTTCATGGGCGATACGGGAAGTCTGGCGCTCGGCGGAGCGCTGGGGGCGATAGCCGTCGCATCGCATCACGAAGTGGTGCTGGCGGTGGTCGGCGGCCTGTTCGTGCTCGAGGCAGTTTCGGTGATCGTCCAGGTCTTCTGGTTCAAGCGCACCGGCCGGCGCATTTTCCGCATGGCACCGATCCATCATCATTTCGAGCAGAAGGGCTGGGCGGAATCGACCGTGGTAGTCCGCTTCTGGATCGTCTCGATCGTGCTGGCCCTGGTCGGCCTCGCGACGCTGAAGCTGCGGTGATCGGAGTCCCATGATCACTGGCCCAGCCTTTGCCGGTAAGCGATACGCGGTTCTGGGCCTCGCCCGGTCGGGCATGGCTGCCGTGGAAACGCTGCTGGCAAGCGGGGCCCAAGTCACGGCCTGGGACAGCCGCGACGAGCCGCGCCACAAGATCGAGGGCAGGGCGCGGCTCGCCGATCCGGCGTCGATCGACCTTTCCGGTTTCGATGGCGTGGTGGTTTCACCGGGCGTGCCGCTCAATTCGCATCCTATCGCCGCCCACGCCGCATCCTTCAACGTGCCGGTGATCGGCGATATCGAGCTGTTCGCTCTCGCGAGGGCGAGCCTGCCGGCGCACCGGGTCGTCGGTATCACCGGCACCAACGGCAAATCGACGACCACGGCGCTGGTCCATCACTTGCTCAAGAGCGCCGCGCTGCCGGCGCGAATGGGTGGCAACATCGGCATTCCCATCTTGTCGCAGGACCCGCTGGCGCCTGGCGGAATCTATATTCTCGAACTGTCGAGCTATCAGCTCGATTTGACCTTCAGCCTGGCCTGCGAAGCCGCGGCCCTGCTCAACATCACGCCTGACCATCTCGACCGGTATGACGGTTTTGCCGCCTACGTTGCTTCCAAGGCCCGCCTGTTCGCCATGCAGCGGCCAGATCAGCACGCGGTGTTCGGGGTCGGCGATGCCGAGACCGCGGCGATCGCCGACAGGGAAGCGCTGCGCCGCAAGTCCGACCGCATTCACCGTGTCGATGGCGCCAACCTTGTCCAGTTGCAGCCCGACTGGCCTTCGCTGCAAGGGCCACACAATCTCCAGAATGCGGCTGTCGCTGTCGCCATTGTCGAATCGCTGGGCCTTTCGCAGGCGCAATGGCGCGCCGCCATGCCGACCTTTCGCGGCCTGCCGCACCGGATGGAACGGGTGGGCGAGTTCGACGGGGTGCTGTTCATCAACGACAGCAAGGCGACCAATCCCGCTTCGGCGGCACCTGCCATCGCCGCTTTCCCGCCGAGGCCGGGCAAACGCATCCACTGGATTCTGGGCGGCCTGCCCAAGGGCGACAGTCTGGACGAGTGCAAGCCGTGGTTCGGCAATGTCGCTGCGGCCTATGTGATCGGCGATGCCGGTCCGAAATTCGCCGAGCTGCTCTCGCCCTACATGCCGGTAACCCGCAGCGAGATGCTGGCCGAGGCGATCCGCCAGGCCAAGGCGGCAGCGCGTCCCGGAGACATCGTCATGCTCTCGCCGGCCTGCGCCAGTTTCGACCAGTTCCGCGACTATGAGGCGCGCGGCGACGCCTTTCGCCAGATCGTCGAGGCGCTGGCCATTCCCGAACCTGCAAGTGGAGGACCTGCCTGATGGCGACACTTCCGCCTCTGGTTCCCGGCGGTCCGGTTGCGCGCGGCGTCGAAGCGCCGCGTTACAGCCGCACGCGCCGCAGCGAAGTGGCCATCTGGTGGCGCGAGATCGACCGGGTGCTGCTCGGCCTGGTGCTGGCGCTGATGGCGATCGGTGCGGTAGCGGTTGCGGCAGCCTCACCCGCTAGCGCGCGTCGGCTGTCGACCTCGTCGGTCAAGCTCGACGACCTGCATTTTCTGGTGCTGCACTTGCGTTGGCAGCTCTTGGGCCTCGCCGCCATGTTCGGCGCTTCGTTCCTGCCCAAGGATACGGCGCGGCGCGTCGGGATCGTGCTGGGCTTCGCCATGCTTGTGGCCCTGATGCTGGTTCCGCTGATCGGCACCCAGGTCAACGGTGCGCGGCGCTGGCTCAATCTGGGCGTCTCGCTGCAACCGTCCGAATTCCTCAAGCCGGCCTTCGCCATCGGCCTTGCCTGGATTCTGTCGTGGCGCAACCGCGATCTCAAACTGCCGGTGATGCAAATCAGCCTTGGGTTGATGGGGCTGGTCGGCGTGCTGCTGATGCTGCAGCCCGATTTCGGTTCGGCGATCCTGTTCGGCGGGGTCTGGTTCGTTTTGATGCTGCTTTCGGGGCTTGAAATGCGGCGGATTCTCTTTGCCGGGGCGGGGGGTGTGGGCCTACTGGTCGCGGCCTATGTGTTCTATGACAATGCCCGCCACCGCATCGACGACTTCATCGGCGGCGGCACGGCATTCGACCAGGTATTCATGGCGCAGCGCACCCTGCTTGCCGGCGGCTGGACCGGCTCTGGCCTGTGGCTCGGCACCCGCAAGCTGTCTTTGCCCGAAGCACATACCGACTACATCTTTTCCGTGATCGGCGAGGAATTCGGGCTGATTGCCTGCGCCATAGTCGTACTGCTCTACTTCGCGATTATCGCCCGGGTCATGCTGCGGCTGGTCGAAGAGGAAGACCTGTTCACGCTGCTCGCCGCCACCGGGCTGGCCGCGCAACTTGGTGGACAGGCTTTCATCAACATCCTGGTCAACCTTCAGCTGTTTCCCTCGAAGGGCATGACTCTTCCGCTGATTTCTTATGGCGGTTCTTCGACGCTGGCCCTCTGCCTGGGCGTTGGGTTCCTTATTGCGATCACCCGCCGCAATCCCTTCCTCCAGCGCGAGCGTCTGTCGCTGCGCCAGATCGGAGCAGGCAAATGAGCCCGGTCAGCCGCCATTATGTGTTGGCCGCAGGCGGCACTGGCGGGCATCTCATCCCCGCTTTTGCGCTCGCCAGCGAACTGGAGCGACGCGGCCATCATGTCGCCCTGATCACCGATGAGCGCGGCGCGGCGATCCCCGGCAAGCCCGCTGCGCTGACCGCGCACGTACTTCCCGCGGGCCGGCTGCAGGGCAAGAACCCGCTCAGCTGGTTCAAGGGCCTCGCCGCGATCCGCGAAGGGCGCGGTATGGCGCTGCGGCTGTTCGACAGCTTCGAGCCTTCCGCCGTGGTCGGCTTCGGCGGCTATCCCGCTCTGCCCGCTTTGCTGGCGGCGCATGCCGCGAAGATTCCGACTGTCATCCACGAGCAGAACGCGGTGCTCGGCCGGGTCAACCGGCTGCTGGCCGGGCGCGTCGACGCCATCGCCACGGCCTATCGCGATGTCGACCGGCTCAAGGACAAGCATCTGGGCAAGGCCCACCTGGTCGGCAATCCGGTGCGTGCCGAAGTGCTCGAACTGCGCGAACGCCCGTTCCCTGCCTTCACCGAGGAAGGCCTGCTGCGCATTCTCGTCACCGGCGGCAGTCAAGGCGCGCGGGTGCTGTCCGAAGTGGTGCCCGATGGCCTCGCCATGCTGCAGACGGCGCTGCGCTATCGTCTGCAAGTGACCCAGCAATGCCGGCCCGAGGATATCGAGGCCGTGCGCAATCGCTATGCCAGCCATGAAATCCCCGCCGAGCTTGCCACCTATTTCGAGGACATGGCCGAGCGGCTCGCCGATACGCATCTGTTCATCGGGCGCGCCGGGGCTTCGACCATTGCTGAGCTGACAGCAGTCGGCCGCCCGGCGATCCTCATTCCCCTGCCGATCGCCACCGACGATCATCAAGCCGCCAACACCCGCGAAGTGGTCGCCGCAGGCGGGGCGCGGGCAATCCGGCAGGAGAAATTCACCGCCGTCGAACTGGCCAAGCAGATCCAGGCCATGGCGCAGCATCCGCAAACGCTGGCCAATGCCGCGCACGCTTCGTGGAACTGCGGCTATCCCAATGCCGCCGCCGACCTTGCCGATCTGGTCGAAGGGTTCGGCGGCGCGCCGCTGATGGATGTGATCCGCATGTCCGGGCAGGCCGCCGCTTCCGGGCAGGAGGCGGTGGCGTGAGGCGGGCCGGCCTAGACGCTCTCCATTTTGCGAAGCCAAATGGGGAGGTGGCAGCGCGAAGCGCTGACGGAGGGGCAAATCTCGCCTTTGCCTATTTCCCCCTCCACCACCGGGCTTTGCCCGGCGGTCCCCCTCCCCATTTGTGCTTCGCAAAAATGGAGAGGACCCACCCATGAAAGGCGTCGGCACCGATATCGGCACGATCCATTTCGTCGGCATCGGCGGCATCGGCATGTCGGGCATTGCCGAAGTGATGCACAACCTGGGCTATACCGTGCAGGGATCGGACATTGCCGAGAGTTATGTCGTTGAGGGGCTGAGGAAGCGCGGGATCAAGGTGGCGATCGGCCATGCGGCTGAGAACCTGGGCGATGCCGCAGTGGTGGTCACCTCCACTGCCGTCAGCCGCAAGACCAATCCCGAAGTCGAACAGGCTTATGAGCGCCGCATTCCCGTCGTCCGCCGCGCCGAGATGCTGGCCGAGCTGATGCGGCTTAAGAGCACGGTCGCGGTCGCCGGCACGCATGGCAAGACGACGACGACCTCGATGATCGCCGCCATGCTCGATGCCGGCGGGATCGATCCGACAGTGATCAATGGCGGCATCATCAACCAGTATGGCTCCAACGCCCGGCTTGGCTCGGGTGAATGGATGGTGGTCGAAGCCGATGAGAGCGATGGCTCCTTCCTGCGGCTTGACGGCACTATCGCGGTGGTCACCAACATCGATCCCGAGCATCTCGACCACTATGGCTCATTCGATGCGGTGAAGGAGGCTTTCGTCGAATTCATCGAGAACGTGCCGTTCTATGGCTGCGCGGTCTTGTGCATCGATCACCCCGAGGTTCAGGCCGTCATCCCGCAGGTGCGCGACCGGCGGGTAGTGACCTACGGCTTTTCCGCCCAGGCCGATGTGCGCGGCGAGAACGTGACCCCGTTTCCCGGCGGCAACCGCTTCGACGCAGCTCTGCGCCAGCGCGACGGCAGCTTCCGGCGGATCGAGGGGATCGAGCTGCCGATGTCGGGCCGCCACAATGTCCAGAATGCGCTGGCGGCGGTGGCCGTCGCGGCGGAAATGGGTTGCAGCGACGAGTGTATCCGCACCGGTTTCGGCAAGTTCGGCGGGGTCAAGCGCCGCTTCACCAAGGTCGGCGAAGTGCCGCTGGATGGCGGCGTCGCGACCATCATCGACGACTATGGCCACCACCCGGTCGAAATCCGCGCGGTGCTCGCCGCGGCGCGCGAAGGCGTGGGAACCGGGCGCGTGATCGCCGTGGTCCAGCCGCACCGCTTCACGCGCCTTCGCGATCACATGGAAGACTTCCAGGCCGCCTTCAACGATGCCGACACGGTCTATGCCGCCCCGGTCTATCCGGCGGGCGAAGCGCCCATCGCGGGGGTGGATTCCGATGCGCTGGTGGGTGGCATCAAGGCGCGCGGGCACCATTCGGCGCATGGAGTTTCAGGGGCGGAGGAACTGGCCGATGTGCTGGCGGAGACCGTGCAGGCCGGCGACATGGTCGTCTGCCTTGGCGCGGGCGACATTACCAAGTGGGCGGCGGGGCTGGCCGATGCGATTGCGGCGCGGAGGGGCGGATGATGGCTGCTCGTGCCATTCACCACCCCCCGACCCCCTCTTCTAAAGAGGAGGGGGAGAGGCGCGGCGCTATCCTGCCCCCCTCCTCTGTAGAGGAGGGGTTGGGGGTGGTGGCCCCACGGGGCAAGCTCACCCAAAACGCCCCGCTTGCCCCCTTGGTCTGGTTCAAGGCCGGAGGCCGTGCCGACTGGCTGTTCGAACCCAAGGATCTGGCTGACCTGCAAGAGTTCCTGCGCGATCTCGATCCCTCGGTTCCGGTCATGGCGCTGGGCCTCGGCTCCAACCTGATCGTGCGCGATGGCGGTGTGCCCGGCGTGGTGGTGCGGCTGGGCAAGGCCTTTGCCAAGGTGACGCCGGTCGATGACATTACGCTCGATTGCGGCGGCGGGGCGAGCGGTATTCTCGTCTCCTCGGCCGCGCGCGACAAAGGCATTGCCGGCCTCGAATTCCTCCGCTCGATCCCGGGTACGGTCGGCGGCTTCGTGCGGATGAACGGCGGGGCCTATGGCGGTGAGGTCAAGGATATCCTGACGACATGCGATGTGGTGCTGCGTTCCGGTGAGCTTGTGACACTGCCGGTTGCCGATCTGCACTACACCTATCGCCATTCCGAACTGCCCGAAGGCGCCATCGTTGTCGCCGCGCGGTTCCGGGGGCAAGCGGGCGAACCCCAGGCAATTCAGGCCGAAATGGACCGCATCTCCGCCAGCCGCGAAGCCAGCCAGCCGCTGCGCAGCAAAACCGGCGGTAGCACGTTCAAGAACCCGCCGGGTGCAAAGGCCTGGGAACTGGTCGACAAGGCTGGCTGCCGCGGCCTCATGCTGGGTGGCGCGCAGGTGAGCGAGAAGCACACCAATTTCCTCATCAACGTCGATAATGCCTCCAGCACCGACATCGAAGGGCTGGGCGAGGAAGTGCGCAAGCGAGTGAAAGCCAATTCCGGCGTCGAGCTGGAGTGGGAAATACAGAGGGTTGGAAGACCGTGACGCTGCCCAAACTCCACATTGCCGTCCTGATGGGCGGCTGGTCCAGCGAACGCCCGGTCTCGCTGATGAGCGGCGAGGGCGTCGCCAAGGCGCTGGAATCGCGCGGGCACAAGGTGACGCGGATCGATATGGGCCGCGATGTCGCGATCAAGCTGACCGAGGCCAGGCCCGATGTCGTGTTCAATGCGCTGCACGGCACGCCGGGCGAGGACGGCACGGTGCAGGGCATGATGGACCTGATGGGGCTTAGCTACACCCATTCCGGTCTCGCCACTTCGGTGATCGCCATCGACAAGGAACTGACCAAGCAGGCGCTGGTGCCGCACGGCATTCCCATGCCGGGCGGACGGATCGTCGAGACTGCCGAGCTTTATCAGCGCGATCCGCTCGAGCGGCCCTATGTGCTGAAACCGATCAACGAGGGCTCTTCGGTAGGCGTCGCCATCGTTACCAGCGAAGGCAATTACGGCAATCCGATCAGCCCTGCGGCCAAGGGCCCCTGGCAGGAATTCGACCGGCTGCTGGCAGAACCCTATGTGCGCGGGCGCGAGCTGACCACGGCGGTGCTCGACGGCAAGGCCATGCTGGTGACCGAGCTGGTTCCCAAGAGCGGCTTCTACGATTTCGACGCGAAGTATACCGACGGCATGACCGATCACATCTGCCCGGCCGACATACCCGACGAAGTCGCCGAGGCTTGCAAGGACATTGCGCTGCGCGCTCATCGTCTGCTCGGTTGCCGCGGCGCGACGCGCAGCGATTTCCGCTGGGACGACGAGCGCGGCGTGCAGGGGCTGTTCCTGCTCGAAATCAACACCCAGCCCGGCATGACTCCGCTCAGCCTGGTGCCCGAACAGGCCAGGCACATGGGCATGAGCTATGAGGACCTGGTCGAGGCCATCGTCGCCGAAGCGCTGGAGCATGCGAAAGGGGAAGCGGCATGAGCGCGAAGGTCACGCGCAAGGCCACCAGCGCCCGCAAGGTCGCCAAGGGCCAGGCCAATGCGCGCCGGGCCAAGGCGGCCAAGGCCAAGACGGGATCGATGATCGGCAATGCGCTGGCCATGCTGCCCTTTAGCGAAGAGCAGTTGCAACGCATGGCGATCGCCGGAATTCTTGGCGGAGCGGCACTGCTGGCCTGGTTTGCCGCAAGTGCGGCAGGTGTTCCGGCGATGGTTCAGGCGGAATTCGCCCGGGTGGCCGCGGCCGGCGGGTTCAAGGTCCACAGGGTGGAAGTGCGCGGGGTCAAGCAGCTCAATGAACTTAAGGTCTATGAACGGGCGCTGGCCCAGCGCGAAAGGGCCATGACACAGGTCGATATCGAAGGGCTGCGCGAACAGTTGCTCGAACTGTCCTGGGTCGAGGACGCCCGTGTCTCGCGCCAGTTGCCCGATACGCTGGTGATCGACGTGGTCGAGCGCAAGCCCGTGGCGGTACTGCGCAAGCCCGACCGGCTGGTGCTGATCGACGCAACCGGGCACGAGCTGGAGAAAGTCTCGGAAGAGCGGGCGAAGGGCAAGCTCATGCTGTCCGGCCCGGCGGCGAACAAGCGCATTGGCGCGCTCGGCAAATTGCTCGACGCCGCTCCGGCCGTGAAGCCGCAACTGCGCGAAGCGGCCTGGGTAGGCAATCGCCGCTGGAATCTCACGTTCAAGACCGGGCAGATTCTGGCGCTGCCCGAAGGCGAACGGCAATCCGCCCACGCCCTGATGACTTTCGCCCGGCTCGATGGAGCCAACCGGCTGATCGGCGGCAAGGTCGCTACATTCGACATGCGCACCGCCGGACGCATCTATCTGCGCGTCCCCGGCCGGTCGGAGGACAGCAGTCCGGCGCCTGGGAAGACCAACCGAAGCGAGGAAAAGAACTGATGCCGCCTCCCTCTCGCATTTCCCGCGTTTTTGGCGCGGTCAATCTGGGTTCGTTCAGCGTGTCGGCCATGGTTGCCGGGCTATCCGACACGGGCGAGATGGTGGTGCTGGGTTCAAGCCATCGCGCTTCGCAAGGAATCCGGCGCGGCTATGTCACTGATATGGGCAAAGCGACCTATGCCGTGCGCGACGCGATCGACAAGGCAGAGAAGATGGCCAACACCAGCGTTCCGGCCGTGTGGGTCGCCTGTTCCGGCGCGGGTCTGGCCAGCCAGATATGTCAGGTCGAAGTCGACATTGGCGGGCGGCGGATCGAACAGGACGATGTCGACCAGCTGCTGATCTCGGCGCGCGACGTGATCCAGCCCGACGGGCGCATGGTGCTGCATGCCCAGCCGGCCCATTACACGCTCGACGGCGCCAATGGCGTGGCCGATCCCAAGGGGCTGCATGCCGAACGGCTGGGCGTCGATATCCACGTCATGCTCGCCGACGGCGCTCCGATCCGCAATATCACCGAGGCCGTCCAGAACGCCCATCTCGATGTCGAGGCCGTGGTCGCCTCGCCGATTGCCGCCGGTTATGCCTGCCTTACTCCCGAAGAGCGCGACCTGGGCGTGGCGCTGGTGGAAATCGGCGCGGAAGTGACCAATGTCTCCGTGCACGCCGCGGGCATGCTGGTCGGGCTGGCGTCGGTGCCCGCGGGTTCGGGCGATATCACGGATGCGATTGCCTCGGCTTTCGGGATCAGGCGGTTCCAGGCCGAGCGGCTCAAATGCGTCCACGGCTCGGCCATCGCCAGCCCGGCAGATCACCGCGAGCTGGTTCCGGTCAATGCGCCGGGCGAGGAACACAGCGGCCCGCTGGCCCGCCACGCCGACGAGTCGAACCGCATTCCCCGTGCCGAACTGGTATCGGTCATCACCACGCGGCTAGGACTGTTGACGGAAGAAATTTCCAAAGCTTTGAAGACTTTGGGTTTTTCCGGCAAGAGCGGCCAGCAAGTCGTTTTCACCGGCGGCGGGGCCGAGCTGGTCGGACTCGCCGACTTTGCGCAGGCCGCACTGGGGAGGCCGGTGCGCATCGGCAATGCGCCGCGGATCGCGGGCCTAGCCGAGGGGCATATCAAGCCGGGGTTCGCCATGCTCTCGGGCCTCGTGCTCTACGCGGCGGCCGATCCTGTCGATATCCGATCCATTTCTGCTGGCTACCAATCGACCGTGCGATACGGAAAACTGGGCATGGCCAGCCGGGTGTTTAGGGCGATGCGTGACTATTTCTAATCTGCTGGTTCGCCAAAGTGGCCTGTGGACAAAGGTTCGACCGGCTTTGATTCGCGGAATCGAAGCGTGCAATTGTTCTTGGTGAAAAGCGCGTTTTTCCTTGCGTGCAAAGGAGTTCATGATGAGCATCAACATCGGCCCTCCGGCTATCGAAGAGCTTAAGCCGCGTATCGTCGTCGTCGGCGTCGGCGGAGCGGGCGGTAATGCCATAGCCAACATGATCGCCGCCGAAATCGAAGGCGTGGAATTCGTCGTGGCCAACACGGATGCACAAGCGCTCAACAATTCGGTATCGGAAAGCCGCATTCAGTTGGGTCCCGAGATCACCAAGGGACTGGGCGCCGGTTCGCGGCCCGAAGTGGGCAAGGCTGCGGCCGAAGAGACGCTTGCCGAAATCGAACGTGCGCTGGAAGGCGCGCACATGTGTTTCATAGCGGCTGGCATGGGCGGCGGCACCGGTACGGGCGCGGCGCCGGTTATTGCCGAGGCGGCGCGCAGCAAGGGCGTGCTCACTGTCGGTGTGGTCACCAAGCCGTTCATGTTCGAAGGCACTCGTCGCATGCGTTCGGCCGAGGCAGGCATCGAGGAATTGCAACGGCACGTCGATACGCTGATCGTCATTCCCAACCAGAACCTGTTCCTTGTCGCCAAGGCGGAGACCACGTTCAAGGAAGCTTTTCAGCTGGCCGACGAGGTGCTGCAGCAGGGCGTGCGTTCGATCACCGATCTCATGGTGATGCCGGGCCTGATCAATCTCGATTTTGCCGACGTTCGCTCGGTCATGGCCGAAATGGGCAAGGCGATGATGGGCACCGGCGAAGGCCAGGGCGAAAACCGCGCGCTCGAAGCGGCGGAAAAGGCCATTGCCAATCCACTGCTCGACGGCGTTTCGATGCAGGGCGCCAAAGGCGTGATCATTTCGATCATCGGCGGCGAAGACATGAAACTGCTCGAAGTCGACGAAGCGGCCAATCATATTCGCGAGCTGGTCGATCCGCAGGCCAACATTATCTGGGGCTCGGCCTTCAATCCCGATCTCGAAGGCAAGATCCGCGTTTCGGTGGTAGCGACTGGCATCGAACAGTCCGCCTCTCAGGCCGAAGAAGCACCCAGACCGCTCAATCTCGGCCTGGCGCGCGGCCCGGCCCGGCCTTCCATGGAATTGCCCGCGGCCGAACCTCTGTTCGGCAATGCCCCTGAAGCCGATCGCAAACCGGAAGCAGAAGGTGCAGCGGGGAACGAGCCGGAGCCTGCCACTGGCTGGCAACCAGCGGTGGTCGAAGACAGCGAGGCTGCATCGGAATCCGGCACCTCGTCCGATCTCGACGACTGGGATGAGGACGAAGGCGAAGAGGACGTCAGGAGTGAAGCATACGCCAGTTTGACGGGGGCGCCGGAGGCTGAGAGCGAGGACTCCGAACCGCTCGACCTGCAATTGGATCAGGCTGAAGGGCAGGATGAAGCGGCTAACGAGGGCGGTGCGGATGGCAACGACGAGCTTTTGCTCGATGCCAGCAAGCTTGCCGAAGACGATGGTCCGGTGACACCCTTGATGCCCGGGCGCCGCCGTTCGCTGCTGTCGGGCAGCGAAGAGGGCGAGCAGTCTGGCGCCAAGAGCAGCACCGGCAGCACGCTGTTCGAACGCATGGCCAATTTGTCGCGTGGCTCGAAAGTGGTCGACGAATCCGACGAGGAGAATTCCGGGGACGACGAGTCCTCGGCCGTCAATATTCCGCGTTTCCTCGGCCGCCAGAGTAACCAATAGGCGCTGTCGGCGGATTTGCGCCATCGTTCGCCTGAGGTTAAGGGCGGACAATGCAACGCATTGTCCTTGACCGGAGCCCATCGGCCCGGGAGAGCACTGAAACGGGGTTTGCCGTGTTAGCGGGCCGCAGATCGATCGATAGTACAATGGCAGCGCTCGGGCTGGTGATGGGCCTGCTGTTTGCGGGCGCCGCCTTGCCGGCATTGGCTCAGCCCGCATCGGTGGGTGGGACGCAAGTTGGCTCGCCAAGCGATACCATGGCGCTCAATGCGGCGCTGGCGCGGCTGGGCCGCAACCCGCGCGATTTCGGTGCGCTGCTCGACGCGGGCAATGCAGCGCTATCGATTGGCGATAACGATGCCGCTGTCGGGTTTTTCATTCGCGCCGATCAGGTTTCTCCTGGCAATGCTCAGGCGAAATCGGGCCTCGCCACCGCGCTGGTGCGCAGCGGAAATCCGTTCGATGCCATCCCGCTGTTTCTGGAAGCCGAGCGCAATGGCGTTGTCGACAGCAAGGCGGCGCTAGAATGGGGGCTGGCCTACGACCTTGTCGCCAACAATATTACGGCACAGCGTTACTACCGGCAGGCGCTGGCAGCGGGTCCCAATGACGAGGCTGTCCGCCGCCTCTCGCTCAGCCTGGCCATTGCCGGCGACCGGCGCGGTTCGGAAGCGGCGATAAAGCCCTTGCTGGAACGGCAGGACAAGGCAGCGTGGCGTACCCGCGCCTTTTCGCTGGCGATCATGGGCAGGCCCGAAGAGGCCGTCGCCATTGTTTCCGGCACTCTTCCGCCAGAACTCGCCAACGCCATTGCGCCATATTTGCGCTACATGCCCCGGCTAACGCCTGCACAACAAGCCGCGGCGGCCAATTTCGGCAGGTTTCCACGCGCATCTGAAATCGGCCAGGATGACCCGCGGGTCGCCAGTTATGCAACCAATACCCGGCGTAGCTCGGTTGCCGCTGCCGATGCGCAGCTGATTCCCAAGGGCGAACCCTTGGGCCGGGACAGTTCAGGTAAGGCAACCCGCGAGAGCCGGCGCGAGCGCCAGGCGCGGCTGGCTCGCGAGGAACGGGAGCAGCGCGAATTGCGCGCGCAGCGCGAGCGTGAGGCCAAGGAACGCCGCGAGCGTGAAGCACGCGAACAGCGCGCTGAGGAATTGCGGCGGCGCCAGCTTGCCGAAGCGGAAGCCACCGCCCGGCGCAATCGCAACAGAAGAACGGCACAGGCCAGCGCACGGCCATTGCTGACTGCTGCCGGACCGGCCACGCCGCTCCCGGCAACATCTGCGCCGACGCCCGCCCCAACCCCAACTCCGCCGAGGACGGATACGCTAGCGGCTGCCACGCCAGTCGTACCGCCGCCCTCTGCACCGGCGCCGCACCGTTCGACCGTTGCCGGTCCGACCGCTTCCGGGGCGGCGGCTGTACCCCGGGCGACGCAGCCCCCGGCGCCAACGCCGAGACCTGTGCGTCAGCGGCGGGTAGCGGACGCGTTCCAGGATCTCTCCGCGCCGGTGGCTGACAGCACGCCCGCGGCCGGGGCCGTCGATATCCGCCGGATCAGACCCGCCCGGATCGTCGAGAACCCGCCCGCTGCCGCAAAGGCTGCCGCCGCCAAGCCAGCCCCGCCCAGTCACCCCAGCCGGATATGGGTGCAAGTGGCCACTGGCCGCGACAAGAAAGCGCTGGCCTATGACTGGCGGCGAATGTCGCGATCCGCAGCAGCGTTGTTCCGCGGCAAACGCGCCTACACCAGTGGGTGGAACCAGACCAATCGGCTGCTGACCGGGCCTTTCGAAAGCGAGTCGGCTGCAACTGCCTTTATCAATCAGTTGCAGCGGGCGGATATATCGGCCTTTTCCTGGACCAGCCCCGCGGGTCAGGTGGTCGATGCGCTAGGCGCCAGGTGAGGCCGTATTTGACCTTTTCCACACCCTGTAAACAGCGTTGTCGAGTTTTGCGCAGCCATGGCCCGGTGGTGGATTGTAACTTGTGCCCAACCCATAGCATCGGGCGCTTTATGGAAAGCCATTCAAGATGTTCACAATGAGGACCGGCCACCGGGACATGGGTCACGACGACGAAGCGGCCCCGGTCGACATGCTCGCCTCATTGTTCGAAGCGCGCGGATGGGCCTTTGAATTTGCCGGCGACGACGAGATTTCCTGCGATGTTAAGGGCAGTTGGGCATCCTATCAGCTGCGTTGCATCTGGCGGCCGGAAGATCGCGTGCTGCAATTGTTGTGCATGCCGGACATCCGTATTGCCGATGACAAGAAGCTGGCGACCTATGAAGCGCTTGCGCTGATCAACGAGCAGCTCTGGCTGGGCCACTTCGACGTCTGGTCGAATGGAGGCATGCTGGTTTACCGGCATGGGCTGATGCTCGGCGACGAGGGCCTGCTGAGCCCCAGTCAGGCGCACATCGCCGTCGAGGCCGCACTCGAGGAGTGCGACCGGTTCTATCCGGTGTTCCAGTTCATCCTTTGGGGCGACAAGACACCGGCCGAAGCGCTGGCGGCTGCAATGGTCGATGCGGCGGGCGAAGCATAGTTTGCCGATAGTCTGTGCTTGAATTCCCCTCCCGCTTGCGGGAGGGGGCAGGGGTGGGCCTGTCCCGATCCGAGTCACCCACCCCCAGCCCCTCCCGCGAGCGGGAGGGGAGAAGCAGGAGCACGCAGTGCCAGAATTCGACAAGATCCTCATCGTCGGCTGCGGCAATATGGGCGGGGCGATGCTCGCAGGCTGGCTGGCCGGTGGCGCCGATGCGCAACAGTTCACGGTCGTCGACCCGGTGCTTCCGCAGACGCCCGCAGGCGTCGAATTGCTGCGCGAACTGCCTGACAGGCAATTCGATGCCATCCTGCTAGGCGTGAAGCCGCAGCTTCTCGGCGATGTGGCGCCCATGCTGGCGACTTTGGCGGGCGGAGCGACAGTGCTGCTGTCGATTCTCGCAGGCGTCGAACTGAACAGCCTGTCGGCGCGGTTTCCCGACGCCCGGGGCGTGGTGAGGATCATGCCCAATCTTTCGGCGGCAATCGGCAAGAGTCCGATCGCGTTAGCGGCCAAGGGCCTTGATGCGGCGGAGCGAGACCGGGTTTCCGAGCTGATGCAGCCGCTCGGCACGCCCGAATGGATCGGGGAGGAGCTGTTCGACGCAGTCACAGCGCTTGCCGGTTCGGGGCCCGCTTTCGTCTATCGCTTCATCGATGCGCTGGCCGCCGGAGCCACAGCGCTGGGTCTTCCCCCCGATCAGGCGGAGCGGCTTGCGCTGGCCACAGTCGAGGGTGCGGGGGCTCTCGCATCGGCGTCCGAACATGGCCCGGGCGAGCTCGCCCGCAGGGTTGCCAGCCCGGGCGGCACGACCGAAGCGGGCCTGCGGGTGCTGGACCAGGATGGTGCCATGGCCAGGCTCGCGGCAGCAACGCTCAAGGCCGCAGCAGATCGCAGCGCCGAAATGGCAAGCAGTGCGCGCGGCTGACAGGCAGCTATATTCGTCGATTCTTTAACGGTTTTGCTTGAATAAATGGGCTCGAACCCCGATATTGCCCGCAACCGCCGCGATTTTGCGGCGGCGACACAGGAGTTTGTTCAAATGGCCAATTGGAACGATCCCCAGTCCGATCGCACGGGCTTCGGCGCGTCTCCTAGCCTCAATGGCAATGCAATGGGCCGGGCGACAGTCGTCGACCAGGGCCTGCGCCGCTATATGCTGTCTATTTACAACTACATGGTCTCGGGCGTTCTGCTCACGGGCATTGTGGCGCTGGTGACGGCAAACAGCGGACTTGCCGCGCAGATATTCTCCACGCCCTTGCGCTGGGTCGTGGCCCTGGCGCCGCTGGGCTTCGTGATGGCGATCAGCTTCGGTTTCCAGCGGATGAAGCAATCGACGCTGCAGATGCTGTTCTGGGCCTTCTGCGTAATCATGGGTCTGTCGATGTCGGCCATTTTCATGGTCTATACTGGTCCTTCGATCGCCTCGACCTTCTTCGCGACCTCCGCCGCCTTTGCCGGGCTCAGCCTGGTGGGTTACACTACCAAGCGCGACCTTTCGGGCATGGGCTCGTTCCTGATTATGGGTCTGGTCGGCATCATCGTCGCCTCGATCATCAACATGATCTGGCCGATGCCGGGCATGGCTTTCGCCATCTCCATCCTTGGCGTGCTGATCTTCGCGGGTCTGACGGCCTATGACACCCAGCGGCTGAAAGAGACCTATGTGCATGTTGCCGGCACGGACATGGCGGGCAAGGTTGTGATCATGGGCGCGCTGTCGCTCTATCTCGATTTCGTCAACATGTTCCAGTTCCTGCTCAGCTTCCTGGGCAGCCGCGAGTAATTTCGCCTACCGATTTGCGAAAATCATCGTGCCCGGCGCGCATTCTGCCGCGCCGGGCATTTTCTTTGCCCTTCGTTTTGGGGTAGAGAGCGGGCGAACGATTCAGGGAGAGCTTGGGGTGAACTCGACTGTTGCCAGAAAATGCCTGTTTGCGCTGTTAGCCGCGACGGCCATCATTGCCTGCAAGCCGCGAAACAAACCGGTATCGACACCTCCGCCTCCACCGCCCGCCCCGGCAGTCGTGGCCATTCCCCCGCGGCCGGTTCCGCCACTTGGCGCACCCGCAACTATCGTGGTGCCGCCAGTGGGTGTGAATGGCAAGCGGGTGACCACCAACGCCGGATTGAACCCGGACCAGATCGTGTGGAATTTTCGCTCTGCTCTGAATGTGGCTGCGCTCAACTGCGTGCAGCCACGGCATGCGGAAGTCACGTCGAACTACCGGACATTCCTGCGGACCTTTGCAACCAGGCTGACGACGGCCAATCGTGGTGTCGATACCGGGTTCCGCGCGCGTTTCGGCAAGGGTTATGTGCGCCAGCGCGAGGCCTATCTGACCAAGGTCTACAATTTCTACGCATTGCCGCCGGTGCGGAACAATTTCTGCGACGCGGCGCTGATCGTAAGCCGGGAATCGCTTGGCACGACATCGGCGCAGCTTCACAATTTCGCCGCCGCCAATCTTCCGCGGCTCGATCAGGTGTTCGAGGAATTCTACAACAGCTATGTGAAATACCAGACGGACCTGGTCACCTGGAACGCGCGCTATGGGCAGCAACCGGCGCCAGCGGCAGGTGCGCCGGTCACGCATTGAATCCATCCGCACCGAACGGAAATTTTGCGCTTCCAAGCGGCTGGCCTCTTCGCTAAGGGGGCCGCTCGCGCGGGCGGGCCGGAATTCCGGCTTTCCCGCATTCGCACTGGAACGGGGCCGTAGCTCAGCTGGGAGAGCGCGTCGTTCGCAATGACGAGGTCAGGGGTTCGATCCCCCTCGGCTCCACCAGTGTACTGCAAATTGCCACATCCCGGCCTGCGAACGGCGCCTTTCTGCGCTTCCGGTGCTCACGGCCCTGATGGCCGCTGCGCTCCGGTTCTTGAAAGACACCATTCTCGGCTCGGGCTGAGGCAATTTTCAGCACACTGGTCCCCTTTCCTAACTCCGCTCATCCTGAGCTTGTCGAAGGATGTTGCGCGACATTGGCCCAGCAAAGCGCTAACGTCCCCACCATGCATTTTCTCGACCAGGCCAAGATCTACATTCGCTCCGGCGCGGGCGGGCCGGGGGCGGTCAGCTTCCGGCGGGAGAAATATGTCGAATATGGCGGGCCCGATGGCGGCGACGGCGGCAAGGGCGGCGATATCGTCTTCGAGGCAGTGGCTGGCCTTAATACCCTGATCGACTTTCGCTATACTCAGCATTTCAAGGCGCAGCGCGGCCACGGCGGCGCGGGCAAGAACCGCACCGGCGCGGGCGGCA
>JBFWSE010000044.1:0-25245 GCA_050248535.1 Novosphingobium sp. | reverse complement strand
CCCGAAACCCTGAAAGCGATCTACGGCCAGATGGCCCGCATCCGCGCTGTGGACAAGGCGATCCAGGCCGGGCTTTCCTCGGGCAAGTTCATGTTCACGTATTGGCCGATGACCGGCCAGGAATGCATCCCCGCGACAATCAGCCAGCTGATCACCGCGCGCGACTATATGATTACCACCTATCGCGGTATTCACGACCAGGTTGCCAAGGGCGTCGATCTCTATGGCATGTTCGCTGAGGCGCTCGGCCGCCAGGACGGGGTCAACAAGGGAAAGGGCGGATCCCCCCATATTTCCGACCCGGCTTCAGGCTCGATGGTCACCACTGCCATCGTCGGCGCCGGCGCGCCGATCGCCAACGGGCTTGCAATTTCGGCCAAGGAACGCGGCGAGGATCGCGTGACTATCGTCAACTTCGGCGACGGCGCCACATCTATCGGCGCGATGCACGAAGCCATGAACCTGGCCGGCGCCTGGAAGTTGCCGGTCATCTTCCTGTGCCAGAACAACCAGTGGGGCGAATACACTCCGATCCCGGTCTATACCGCCAGCCCGAACTTCGCCGGCCGAGCCGATGCGCTCGGCTTCAAGGGCGTGATCCTGGATGGCAACGATCCCGCCGCATTCCATGCTGGCATGAAGGATGTGATCGACCATGTCCGTGCCGGCAATGGCCCTGCCTTTGTCGAGGCGCGCACCTATCGCCTTGGGCCGCATGCCGGCGTTGGCGAGAACTACAACGCAGACAAGGACGTGCTTGCCGCCGCCAAGGAGCGCGCACCGGTCGAAAAGACCCGCGCCCTGCTGATCGACGCGGGCATCTGCAGCGAAGACGAATTGTCGGGGCTGGAAGCGGCCGCCGCGGCCGAAGTCGAAGACGCTATCGCCCGGGCCATGGAAAGCCCGGTTACGCCGGTCGAGGAAACCCTGATCGACGTCTTCGCCGATGCCGACGCCGTGCCCAAGCGCGGCCGCTATCCGGTACGCGCAGAAGAAGTGATGCCCACGGGCGAGACCAAGCCGATGTCGCTGGTCGAAGCGATCCACAGCGCGCAGCACATCGCCATGACCAAGAACAAGGAAGTCTTCATCCTCGGCGAGGATGTCGGCGATCCCCAGGGCGGGGTGTTCGGCACCAACAAGGGCCTGCAGACCGAATTCGGCAACAACCGCGTGCGCCCCACTCCGATCGCCGAACAGGCGATTATCGGCGCGGCTATTGGCGCCTCGATCGCCGGCATGCGCCCCATCGCCGAAATCATGTTCACCGACTTCCTTGGCGTCTGCCTTGACCAGATCGCCAACCACGCGGCCAAGCAGCGCTACATGTCAGGCTCGGCGACGCATGCACCAATGGTCATTCGTGTCCAGGCGGGCGGCGGCATGGGCGGCTTCGGCGCCCAGCACTCGCAATCGATGGAAGCCTGGGTCACCCATGTGCCGGGCATCAAGGTACTCTATCCGTCGAACCCGGTGGACGCCAAGGGCATGCTGCTTTCCGCCATCGACGATCCCGATCCGGTGCTGATCATTGAATCGATGATGCTGCTGTTCACCCAGAAGGCCGAAGTGCCGGTGGAGGAATACAAGATCCCGCTGGGCGTCGCCAAGGTGAAGCGCGAGGGCACCGACATCTCGCTGATCTCCTACGGCTGGGAGCTCAACAACTGCCTTGCCGCGGCGGACAAGCTGGCCGAGGCGGGGATTTCCGCCGAAGTGGTCGACCTGCGCTCGCTGGTTCCGATCGATTACGACCGCGTGCTCAAATCGGTGAAGAAGACCGGCCGCGCGCTGGTCGTCCATGCCGCGGTCGAATTCTGCGGCCTGGGCGCGGAAGTCTGTTCGACGATCAACGAGGAGCTGTGGGGCACGCTCAAGAGCCCTGCCATCCGCCTCGGCGCCGAATATGCCCCCATCGCCTATTCGAACGCGATCGAAACCAACCAGGTTCCCAACATCGATGCCATCGTCGCGCGCGCGACTGCCGCGGTGAAGGGCTGATTTCCGGAGTTAATTACCAATGTCCGTAACACTGACACTGCCCAAGCTCGAAATGTCGATGAGCGAAGGCACGCTTGCCGAATGGGTCGTGGCCGATGGCGCCGAGGTCAAGGAAGGGGATGTGATCTACATCCTCGAGACCAACAAGACCTCTCGCGATATCGAAGCGCCGGCCTCCGGCAAACTGGTGCACAAGGCGGACGCAGGCGAAACGTACGACTGCGGAACCGAGATCGGCGAGATCGTTTAGGCAGCCCTGGCTGGCGCTGAGAGGATGAACCCGCGATAGCCATCGCGGGCGACATCCTCGCAGCGCGCGGCATAGGTATCCAGCCCGCCCAGATAGGCAAGCATCCGGCGCGGTTTTCCGGGGATGTTGGCGCCCATGTACCAGCTGTTGGCCAGGCCATAGAAAGACTGATCGGCAAGGGCATTGGCTTCCGCGTTCCACGCCTCTTCCGCCTCGCGGTCGGCATCGATTCTGTCACAGCCGCTGGCGCGCAGATGGGCGATGCAGGTGGCGATCCAGTCGACATGCTGCTCGATCGCCGTGATCATGTTGGTCAGCACCGAGGGCGAGCTTGGCCCGGTCACGGTAAACAGGTTCGGGAAGCCGGATACCATCAGACCCAGATAAGTGCGCGGGCCATCGGCCCATTCATCGGCCAGACGCCGGCCGCCCAGCCCGGTAATGTTGAGCCGGAGCAAGGGCCCCGTGACGCCATCGAAGCCAGTGGCGAAGACCAGCACATCGAACGGATACTCGGCCTCCGTCGTCCTCAGGCCGTGCGGCATGATCCCGGCGATTGGCGCTTGCGAGATATCGACCAGAGTGACGTTGTCGCGATTGAAGGTCGCATAATAGCCGGTGTCGACGCAGGGCCGCTTGGTGCCATAGGGATAGGTCATCGGGCACAATTTGTCCGCGACCACCGGGTCCTTGACGATCGAGCGGATCTTGCGGTGGATGAAATCCGCGGCAATCGCGTTTGCCTTAAGGTCCTTCGAAACATCGACATAGGGAGCCGCGAAACCCAATCCGCCCTTGGCCCAGCTCGCTTCGAAGGCCGCTTCGCGCTCCTCTTCACTGGCTTCGAGCACCGAACGGCCCGGTGACCAGGTCGCGGGCATCCGTTCAATCGGTGGCATCAAGCCAAACCCGGCGTAGGAATTGCGGATCTTGCGGCACCAGCCCGGATAGTCTGCGCGCACTTCCGCCTCGTGCGCCGGATCGATCGGCCCATTGTGCGCCGGCACGCTGAAATTGGGCGTGCGCTGAAACACTGTGAGCTGCGCGGCCTGCTCGGCGATCAGCGGGATCGACTGGATGCCCGACGAGCCCGTGCCGATCACGCCAACACGTTTCCCCGACAGGTCGACGCCCTCGTGCGGCCATGCCGCGGTAAAATAGACCTCGCCCGCGAAGCTGTCGAAGCCCGCGATGCCGGGCTTGTTGGGCACGGACAGGCAGCCCACCGCAGTCACCACGAATTGCGCCTGAAAGCGCTCTCCTGCTTCGGTTTCAAGCTCCCAGAAATTGCCAGCATCGTCGAAACGCATGGCCGCGATACGCGTATTGAAGCGGATGTCGCGGGTCAGATCGAAGCGCGCCGCCACATGCTCTGCATAACTCAGGATTTCCGGCTGGGTGGCATAGCGCTCGCTCCATTGCCATTCCTCAAGCAGCTCGGGCGAAAAGCCATAGCAATATTCCAGACTCTCGACATCGCAGCGCGCGCCCGGATAGCGGTTCCACCACCAGGTGCCGCCGACACCGGAGGCCGCTTCGAAGCCAATCAGGCTGAGCCCCTGCTGGCGCAGTTTCCAGTGTGCGTAGAGACCGGCGAACCCCGCGCCGATGATCGCGACATCATGAGTCACGGGAGATAGCGGCTCCACTCGAACGGCACGGCTGCATGGAACGGCGCCGCTAGCAGGCCTCTGGCCGCTCCCGAGGACCAGCGCTGCCGCATCCGCTCCCCCAGTGCAGCCGCGACCGCGACCGGGTCTTCGTCGAGGTAACAGTAGATCATCTGTTTGCCCGCCGAATCGCTGCCGAAGCCTGCTTGCCCCTCGACCCCGCGATAGCGCCAGACCCCGGCCACCCCGGGCAGGTCGATCAGGTCGTCGGCAGGAGCATCGCCTTCCTCAAAAATCAGGTAGACCCCCAGGCATGGCCGCCAGGGGATCACATCCGCCCCCGCCACTACTCGCGCCGCCGCCGATTTGCCCGTCAGTTCGCCCGTCAGGTAGCCCGCGCTGGGCAGCCGGATCGCCATGCGCCCGTGTTCGTCGAGCGCCGCCCCCAGATCGGTGAACGCCGGGATCGAGGCGACCGAGGCGAACTGGTAAGTCTGCACGAAATCGACAGAATCAAAAACGCCCTCGCTCGCCGCACGCGCCGCGCGGCAGGCGGGGGTAGAGACCAGCCGAAGCGAATTGCGGATCCCCTCGATCCGGTATTGCTCGGGCCGGTGGTCCATCGTGTGCCATTCGAGATATTCGGCATCGCGACCCTCTGGGTGGCGTTTGGAAAGCGAGATGAAGACATAGCCGGCATCACCCCGGCCAGTCGCCAGTACATCTGGCAACCGGTCGGACGGGGTACCTTCAAACTTCATCGGAAATTCCTAGCGCCTTTTCATAATTCTGGTGGAAATTCCTGATCTTCTGCTCCTGCCACGCGGAATACCAGATGTAGGGCGGCTCCTTGGCCTTCAGTCCCTTTTGCACCGATGGCACGTTGAACACGTCCTGGTCGGTAATCTTGGACAGCGACAACAGCTCCGGCGCATCGGTCCAGGGATCGTCAAAGCCAAGCTTGCGCGGTTTGGCCGGCGCCGGGCGCGGCTTGTCCTTTGGCCACGGCGCGAGCAGATAGATATCCATCTGACTTTCGTCCGGATTGCTTCCGTGCGGGCGAAAGCGGAAGCAAATGCGCATCCAGCCGCCCCAGGGGTGCAGGTTGGGGAACAGGTCGTTGAAGCCGCCGCCGTTCAGTTCGGCGTCCGACCATTCCGACAGGTCCTCGCCCGTCAGCGCACCGATCAGCGCGCGATTGCCGTCGGCGGAGCGGCGATACATTTCCAGCCCCTCTTCCTCGGTGGCGAACATGCCCCGGAAGGTGCTGCCCGGATTGGGGAACTGGGAACCGCGTCCGAAATTGCCGAACACGTCATAATGGGTGTTGCCGCAATCGCTGCTCATCAGCATCTGGTGCGGGTGGGTGGCGATGACGTGATAGGCCTCCATGAAGGCCTCCATCACCACCTTCCAGTTGCAGCGAACCAGCTTGGAAACATTGGCCTGGATATACCGGTGGGTGAATCCGTAGGGCTTGTAGGTTTCGACCATGACCGGGCCGAGGAAATCGAGCAGTGGCCCGGCATCGGGGTCCGGGTTGATGAAGACGAAGCCTTCCCAGCATTCCACCCTTACCGCCGGCAACTGCGCCACATCCTCGCGCACGCCCGGGAAATCCCACTCGTTGGGGATTTCCTTGAGCGCCCCGTCCAGCCCCCAGGACCAGCCGTGATAGGGGCAGCGAAACAGCTTTTCGCCCTTGCCCGAACAGTCCTTGAGCAGGCGCCCTCGATGCAGGCAGACATTCTGGTGGGCCTTCACCGACCCGTCCGCCTGGCGCACGACCAGGTAAGACTGATTGGCGATGTCATAGACATAGTAATCGCCCGGATTGGGAATTTCGTCTTCCCGGCAAGCCATTTGCCAGGTTTTCTTCCAGATCTTCTCTACCTCGAGATCGTGGTATTCCTGCTTCCAGTACCGGTCGGTCGAAATCTTCTTCGGCCCGCCCGGCAGGCTGTTGGTCAGCTTGAAGACTTCAGGAATCCGGTCCGGCTGGCGGTCGTTGTCGAGGAAGAATTGCGGATCGAAATAGCCTTTCGAACGCCAGCCATCGTCGGTCTTCTTGCCCGGATCTGGGCTATAGGGCGCGACGATGCGGGGCATCTCGTCCCAATGGGTGCCGGGCATCGCTTCCATCGGAATCGAGCCGTCGAAGGCCTTCGCCAGCGCTCCCATCCACACCACTTCGTGATCGAGCGGCAAGTCCGGCCCGCCGATGTAGAGCAGCATCAGCGGATCGGCTTGGGTAACCTCGCCTTCCAGCCATTCGCCCTGCCAGGTGAATATCCCATAGGCATTGCTGCCTTCCTTCTGCACCTTGACCTTGCCGTCGCCCAAATGCTCGTAATAAGTGCCGGTAAGCGGATGGGGTTCGCGCCGCATTACGTTCATTTTCGTCTCTCCTGGTGGCTTCTTGCAGCCTTGATTCGCTTGTGCCGCGCCATGCAGGTGCTGTCAAAACAACACTCAGCCAGCGCCGAACAGCACATGGACTGAATCAGGTCCGCGAAAGCTCAGGTTGCTGAATTTGGGGACAGGCGCCTGTGGATCGAGCCGCAGCCCAGGTAGTCGCTCGAGGATGACCTCAAGCCCGATGCGTATCTCGATCCGCGCCAGATGCAGCCCGAGGCACTGATGCGGTCCGGCGCCGAACCCGAGATGACGCATGGAGGGCCGGTCGGGATCGAAGCGGTCGGGCTGATCGAAATGGGCCGCGTCGCGGTTGGCCGAACTGGTCATCACCAGCAGCGCCGAGCCTGCCGGAATGGCGCAACCGCCGAGCACGGTGTCGCAGGTGGTGATCCGGCTGACCATCGAATTGGCGACATCCCAGCGGATGGTTTCCTCGACAATCAGCGGAATGACCGCAGGCTCTGCCAGAGCGCGCCGGTAGAGACCCGGCATGGTCAGCGTGGAATAGAGGGCATTGGCCAGTGTACGAAAGGTGCTCTCCGATCCGGCGGGCAGCAGCAGACGCAGAAAGCCAAAAATCTCATCGTCGCTCAACCTCGCTCCGGCGACTTCGGCCTCGACGAGATCGCTGATCAGGTCCTCTCCCGGGTGCTTGCGCCGCTCAGCGACAACCGGTTCGAGGTAGGTCTGCATGGCCTGCGCCGCCGCCATACCGATCTCGGGATTCATCATCCCGCGATGAATGTCGATCGCCCATTGCAGGAAGCGATAGCTATCTTGCGCCGGAATCCCGCACAGCGCGCAGATCACCATCACCGGGTAGCGGCTGATGACCTCGCCGACCAGTTCCGCCTTGCCGCGGTCTGCCACCCGATCGCAAAGCTGCTCGATCGCGGGGCGCATCAGCCCCTTTTCCCAACGCGCCAATTGCGATGCACGGAAGGCATGGCTGACCAGGAAGCGATGCGCGCGGTGCTGTTCACCATCCATCGACAGCATCACCGGGCCCATGAACTTTCCGGTGCCTTGCGCGTTGATCGAGGAAGAAAAAGTCTCCGGGTGGCGAAGCACATGATCGACTTCGGCCCAGCGGGTCACATAATAAACCGGCCGGTCGCCGGGCTTCGCCGGTTCGGCGAGCGCAACCGGCGCTTGTTCGCGCAACTTCGCCCAATAGGCATGCGGCTCGTCCCAATGTCCATGCATCGGCTCGACCACCGGGCAGGCCTCGCCCATTACATCGACACCCCGCCGTTCACCGTCAGCACCTGCCCCGAAACAAAGCGGCTGGCGTCGGAGGCGAGATAGAGAAGCGCCAGGGCGATGTCCTGGGTCGAGCCATTGATCCCCAGCGGCGAGGCGGCCGCCTGAGCGGCGCGCATCGCCTCCAGACCGGCCTCATCCGTCGCCCCCGATGCATCGACAAAGGGCTTGCGCGCCATGGCGGTTTCGATCCACCCCGGCGCCACTGCATTCACCCTTACGCCAAATACCCCGAATTCGAGCGCGCAGACCTTGGTCAGCATGTTCACCGCGGCCTTGCTCATGCAATAGGATGCTAGTCCCGCGACCGGGCTTGTCCCGCCCGCCGAGGAAATATTGACGATCGCGCCGCCCTTGCCCTGCGCCTGCATGACCCGCGCCGCCGCGGCGCAGCCCCAATAGACCCCCATGGTGTTCACCGCGAGCGTGCGCTCGGCGTCCTCGGCGCTGGTCTCGAAAATCGGCTTCCACACCGAAACGCCGGCAATGTTCAGCCAGATATCGACACTGCCGAATTCCTTCACGGCAGCCTCGGCCAGGGCATCGACTTCGTCGCGATTGGCCGTGTCGGTGCGCATTACGCTGGCTTCGCCGCCGGCTTCGCGCACTTGGGCCGCAGTTGCCGCCGCGCCTGCCTCGTTGAGATCCGCCAGGACCACCCGCGCCCCTGCCCGCGCGAACAAGCGCGATGCCTCCGCGCCAAAGCCCGAAGCCGCGCCGGTAATCACAGCCACACGCCCTTCGAGCGAAATCGTCTTCGCCAGGTCCGGATCGAACGCCATTTTCCTCTCCTCCATTCGCCGCTTGCCGAATCGCGCCGGAAAGTCGAGCATCCGCATTGAAGCAAAACCCGCGCGAACGGGATAGTGGAGAGGAACATGGCTGAACAGGCAGTCGCCGACTATACGAAACTTGCCGAGGGAATCTATCTCGAAGGCCTCTCGGTCGATCATGAGCGCGAGGTCGTCTGGTACAGCGACGTCATCACCGGCGGCTGCCATGCAGTGACCTTCGACGGCGCCAGGGTCGGCTCGATCAACGAAGGCCGGATGTGGACCGGCGGCATCATGATGAATGCCGACGGGTCGGTGCTTTCCACCGGCGAAGGCGGCATCATGTGGAACAACCCCGATAGCGGGGCCAGCGGCTGGCTGCTTGAAACCAGCAGCTTTTCCGACATCAACGGCATCAACGAGATGTGGCCAGACGGCACCGGCGGGATCTATTTCGGCACCAACGACATCGAATATATCATCGAGGCGAAGGACACCCGCCCGGCCAAGCTCTATCGCCTGACAGTCGATCGCGAAGTGATTGAGTTCGATACCCAGGTCTATTTCCCGAACGGCATCGCCTGCGATCCTTCGCGAAGCGCGTTCTATTGCAGCGACACCTTCCGCAAGGGCTGGGCCTTCGACGTCGCGCCCGATCTGTCGCTGACCAACCAGCGCCTGCTGCTTGATGCGGAGGACTGCGACGGGCTGGCGCTCGATGTGGAAGGCAATGTCTGGATCGCCGGATTCCGCTCGCCCAATGTGCTGCACCGGGTCAAGCCCGACGGTACGGTTCTGCCCGATGTCGCCACGCCTGCCGGGGCAACGACGCAAATGCGCTTTGGCGGCAAGGACGGGCGCGACCTGTTCCTGGTCATCTGCCCCGAAGGCGCCGGCGACTGTTTGAAGGAAGGCCGGCCGCTGGCTGACAATGCCTATCTCTGGCGCGGCCGCTCGCAAGTGCCCGGCGTGTTGTGCCAGCCGGCCAGGTTCAAACTATGAACGACATGAGCGCCCCGCCCGCCCGCACCGATGTCCAGCCGGTCGTCATGCCCAACGAACCCTTCGTCAGCCGCGCCTATGCCGAGGCCGAGGCCGACAAGCTCTGGGCCAAAGTCTGGCAAGCCGCCTGCCGGGTGGAGGAACTGCCCAACACGGGCGACTTCGTCACCTATGACATTGGCGACGAATCGATCATCCTGGTGCGCAGCAACGACGGCGAGATTAGGGGGTTCTACAACGTCTGCCTGCACCGCGGGCGGCGGCTGACCGAAGGCTGCGGCCACACCAACCAGTTCTACTGCCGCTTCCACGGCTGGAGCTGGAACATCGACGGCACAAACCGCGTCTGTCTGGGCCCCGAGGACTGGCAGGGCGCGCTGACCGACGAGAACCTGACGATGAAGCAGGTGAAAGTCGGGCTTTGGGGCGGCTGGGTGTGGGTCAACATGGATCCGGACTGCGCACCGCTGGAGGAGTACCTTGCCCCTGTCATCCGCCAGCTCGGCCCGTTCGAGACGGACAAGATGCGCTATGCCTGGCGGCAGTGGCTCTATTTCCCCTGCAACTGGAAAGTGGCGCTGGGCGCTTTCAACGAGAGCTACCACGTCCACGCCTCGCACCCGCAACTGGGACGCGGCATGGGCGTGCAGGCCTGGTGGTGCCAGACCGAGGGCCACCATGCCTGGCACGGCCCCATGGGCCCGCGCGGCGGCGAAGGCCAGAAGATGAAAGGCCTCTCCGAAGCGCGCGGCGAAGTGGGCCAGGACCCGCGCACTGCCGTCGCCGAGGACTTGCAGTCGATGTGGGATACGCTCCGGGCCGTCACCACCGAGACCTTCGTCAAGGCGGCGAAGCGGCTCAAGGACGAACTGCCCGAGGGCGCGAGCATGGAGGAAGTGGGCCACCACCTGCTGCTTGCCGCCAAGGCAGACGATGCGGCGCGCGGCGTGATCTGGCCGGAAGTGGCGCCCGATCACCTCGCCGCCACCGGGATCGACTGGCACGTCTTCCCAAACTCCATCTTCCTGCCCAGCCTGACCACTGTGCTGTGCTACCGGGCAAGGCCCAACGGCGCCGATCCCGATAGCTGCATCTTCGAAGTCTATGTCCTCGAACGCTTTCCCGAAGGGGAAGAGCCCAAAACCGAATGGATTTTCGAGGCCGACCCCAGCGAGGAGAAATGGCGGCTCATCCTTGCGCAGGATTTCGGCAATATGGCTGCCGTGCAAAAGGGCATGAAATCGCGCGGTTTCATGGGCGCGCGGCCCAATCCGATCGAGGAGGAAACCGTGATCCACTTCTACCGCATGCTGGCAAAATACATGGGCACGGGCGCACCGGAGCCGATCGGCTGAATTGGCACTCGCGCTTTCGGCAATTACGATCTAGTCTGGCTCATAAATCGCACAGGAGAGACGGCCCGTGAATGCGCCTGCCCAAGACCTCGCCCCGCTTTCGCCCGCGGTCCCCGTGCCGGCGCACGTGCCGCCCGAGGCAGTCTACGATTTCGACATGCGGCACGATCCCGGCCTGCTGGCCGACCCTCACGAACGTGTGCGCGAGCTTCTGCGCGAGGCGCCGCCGGTGTTCTGGACGCCGCGCAACGGCGGGCGCTGGATTGCCATGGGCTATCAGGAACTGTTCGACATCGCGCGCGACGTCGAAACGTTCTCCAGCGAATACATGTCGCGCGCCCAGCGCGAGGCAATGCAGGCGATGATGCCTCCGGGCACGCCGCGCATGCCGATGCCGGTGCCGATCACCATGGACCCGCCGGACCATCCGGTGTTCCGGGCGCCGCTCAACAAGACCTTCAGTCCCCGCGCGGCGATATCCAGGATGGAAGAAATCCGCGCGCTCGCCGACGAACTGATCGACCGGGTGATCGACCAGGGTCACTGCGATTTCATCCCGGCCATCGCCGAACCGCTGCCTGTCACCATCTTCCTCAAACTGATGGGCCTGCCCGTCGAGAAACTTGCCCATTTCCGCGACCTGGTCCACGAATTCCTCGAAAACACCCTGACCGACAATCAGCAGGCCAATGCCAATGTCGCGCGCAAGGTGGCTGACGCCATGCTGCCCGAGATCATGGCGCGCAAGGACGACCCGCGCGACGATATCATCTCGATGCTGTGGTCGACCGAGATCGACGGCCAGCCGATGACCGTCGAGCTGATGGAAGACTATGCCGTGCTGCTGTTCATCGCCGGTCTCGACACCGTCATCAACGGCATGGGCTTTGCCGTGCGGCACATGGCGCTCAATCCGGACTTGCAGGACGAACTGCGCGCCCATCCGGGCAAGATCGTCGATGCGGTCGAGGAAATGCTGCGGCGCTACAGCTTCGCCCTGCCGATGCGGCGGGTAGCGAAAGAGGCCACATTCGCCGGCTGGAAGATGATGCCGGGCGAATGGGTTGTCCTGTTTTACGCCGGCGCCGACCTGGACCCGCGCGAGTTCGCAAATCCCGAGCAATACAATCTGGAGCGCGAAAACAAGGTGCACCTCGCCTTCGGCGCAGGCATCCACCGCTGCCTGGGCGCGCATCTGGCGCGGGTGGAACTGCAGGTGCTCTATCAGCAGATGCTGAAGCGGTTTCCGACCTGGCGGCTCGATCCGGACAAGCCGGCCAAGTTCCACTCGGGCAACATCATCGCGATCGATTCACTGCCGATCAGGTGGGATTGAGCTTTCCGCAGAGCTTGTTCACGAGGCAAAGAAAAAACCCGGCCGCGCTTTCGCGCGGCCGGGCTCTCCTTCCTCCCCAGGTAGGACTTAGAACTTGTATCCGATGGTGCCGCCGAAGGTGAGCGGCTCGCCGATGGGCGAATAGGTGCCGTTCGACAGCGGATTGTAGTGCGTCCGATATTTGATGTCAGTCAGATTATTACCCCAAACGCGGACATAGTAGTGGTCGCTCGGATCGGTCCAGGTGACCGACGCATTGAGCAGGGCATAGCCCTTCTGACGTGCACGTTCCTCATTGGCGCGGCTGATATAAGCTGAACCAGCTACCCCCGCTGCCCGGAAGATTTGGGTGTTGTCAGGCGCCGATGTGCTGGCCGGAGTCCAGGTCAGATCGCCGCCCCAAACCGAAGGATTGGTAACGACATAACTGGAAGTGTACTTCAGGTTGGCGGCAAATTTCAGGCCGCCATCGCCCTTGGGAATATTGTACTCGAACCCGACGAACCCTGTGAAGTCCGGAGCGCGCGACATTTGCAGGCCCGAAAGGTTCTGACTCGCTGTGACATTCGCAAATGTCATCAGCGGGTCCGGACCGCACGATGCGCAGACCACCGAGGCCGGATTCACACCCGAGCCGGTGAAGTAGAAACCATCGCCATAACGGGCATGTAGCCAGGTTGCGCCCGCACGCACCTTGAAGTTCTCTGTCACTTCATAGTCGATGCTGGCATCAATGCCGTAAATGGACGCTTTCGGGGCGTTCTGCAAAATCACCTGCGCAACACCGCCGACATTTTGCGTGAAGCTGACCTGCAGATCCTTGTAGGTCGAGTAGAAGCCGGCCAGTTCAAAGCGCAACCGCGGGCTGGAGTGCTTGAAGCCGATTTCAAAGCCGTCCGCCGTTTCGGGCTTGGCGTCGAGCCAAAATGCAGGATTGTCGCTCGGGATGACCGAGTTCCATTCGCCACTGCGGAAGCCGCGGGAATAGGTGAAATAGATGTTGGATCGCGGCGACAGTTCGAAGCGAATGGAGGCGCGAGGGGTGAACTTGCTGTACTTCGATGTCCTGGCGGAAGAACGCGGCTGGAATACTCCACTGACCGTCGCGCCGCAGTTCAATCCGGCACGCTGTTCGCCGCTGACCGAATAGTTGCAGACAACCGGAGTTGAACCAGGCGGGAAGCCATAGCCCAATTTGTAGCCGGAAACGTTTTGCGTTTCCTCTGTATAACGGCCGCCGACATTGATGCTGAGCTGGTCGGTGGCGTGGAACGTTGCATCGGCAAACAGCGCCCAGGCTTCCTTTGTGCGGAAGAAAAAGGTTTCAGTGAACTTCCTGTAACCCGACAGCGGGAAAGGCGTAGTGGCCGGATCTCCGATAGCGCCGAAATTGGCCGCACCAAGATAGACGGCATTGGGCGCGCTGGGATCGTATTCAGTCTTGATGTTGTAATAGTTGCCGCCAATGACAAGATCCAGATTGTCGATGGAAGTAATGGAAAAGTCGAGATTTTCCTGCCACGTTTTCTCCATGATGATCGACGTCGAATAGTTATCGGGCACATAGCTGCCGCCAAAGTCGAACGTCGTGGTCAATCTGCTTGATGCGTAGCCAGTGACCGACCGCAGCTTGCCGATCCCGGTATCGAGTTCGAGCTTCAGCATGCCTTCGTGTTGCTTGAAATTGAGGTCGAAGACATCGCCGGCCACTTCGCCGAGCCCGCGGGGCCGCGTCGCGTCGCCAGTGCCTGCAGTGTAAGGCCTCGTGACGTTTTCGATCGGAGTGAAGATGACGCCGCGCGGATCGTCGGCATGGGTATAATTGTAACCCAAGGTCGCACTGAATGCGTCCGTCAGATTGAACTTGAGCTTTGCTCGGATCGATTCCTGCTTGAGGCCCAGTGTATGACCGTCTTCGAATTGACCCGGTGTGGTCCGGCTGGCCCGCTTGTAATAGCCATCGGTGTGGCGCAGGGTTCCCGAAAGGCTGACACCGACTTTGTCGCTCAGCGGACCGGCAACGAATGCCCGCGCACGGTAGTCATTGAACCGGCCATAGGTCGCCTCGACATTGCCCGTCCAATCGTTGCCAGGATCGATCGTATCGATGAGAATGGCGCCACCCGTTGCGTTGCGGCCATAAAGGGTGCCCTGCGGGCCCTTGAGAATCTGGATGCTCTGGACATTGGGCAGGTCCATATTGAGCACTTGCGGCGTGGCCTGGTAGAGTCCGTCGATGAAGGTCGCGACGTTGTTTTCATAGGCGCCCGCATTGGTGGTGGTAATGCCACGGATTGCAGGCTGCGGATAGGAACCCGAGTTGCCGATCTGGAAACCGGTAGTCACGGTCTGCAGATCTCGCACCGTATTCACGCCGACGCTGGAGCGCGTTTCGGGCGAAACGGCGGTCTCTGTCATCGGAACGTCGACCAACCGCTCCGAACGCCGCTGCGCCGTCACGATGATATCGCCGTCATTGTCCTCCGCAGCGCCCTGCGCCAGCGCGGGCGCGGCCCACAGGGGTATGGTCATGGCGGTTGCGCACATCAGCGCGGCGAAACGGACAGACTTGTTACGGATCATACTCATCGAACCCTCCTCTAGTTCGCATTCAACGGGATTGGCGCCAGCGGGGCATGCCCTCAATTCGCAGTTCGCCGCCTCCGCTCCCTCAAAAAATCGTCCTGTCCGGTGAGCGCCCTGCTCCGGATCGAACCGAGCCTATGGGTTTGCCGGACTGAATGCAACGGAGCCAATGCATTTGGAATGGCACTTTTTTGTCAACTAGTGCATTTATGCAACACTATTGTTGCGACTGGCAGAGCGCGGAGGAGCGAAAATTACGCCGGTTTCTTCTTCCCCAGCACCGTGCGCAGCATGGAAAGCGCCACTTCGCCGCGCTGGTTGATCAATTCGTGTTTGAAAACGATGATGCCGCAATCGGGCCGCGACTTGCTTTCGCGCAGTTCCATGATCTCGGTGTGGCAGGTCAGCGTATCGCCGAGGAAAGTGGGCTTGGGCGTCGTCACCTTGTCGAAGCCCAGATTGGCAATCAGCGTGCCGAGCGTGGTGTCGGAAATCGACAGGCCGACAGCCAGGCTGAAAGTGAAACAGCTGTTGACCAGGATCTGGCCGAACTCGGTGGCCCGGGCAAATTCGGCATCGAGATGCAGCGGCTGCATGTTGTGGGTCATGGCCGAAAACATCAGGTTGTCGGTCTCGGTGACGGTGCGGCCGGGCTGGTGGGTGATGCGTTCTCCCACGGTCCATTCGTCGAAGTATTTGCCGGGCATGTTCCTGTTGCTCCAAATTGAAATCCGTCTGTCCTGAGCTTGTCGAAGGACTGTTCTTGACTTTGCGGTTGCGCGCAACTGCTCGAAGAAAAAAGAAGCCCTTCGACAAGCTCAGGGCAGACGGTAGGGGAATTATTCCTCCACTGCCTCGATCCGCGCCAGCAATGCCTCGACCTGAACCTGCGCACCGGCTTCGGCGTTGAGTTCCGCCACCGTACCGTCGAAGGGCGCGGTGAGCGTGTGTTCCATCTTCATCGCCTCGAGCGTGAGCAGCTTCTGGCCCTTGGTCACGGCCTGGCCCGCCGTGACTTCGACAGCGATGATCTTGCCCGGCATGGGCGAGAGGATGTCGCCATCGTGGGCAGAGTGGTGGCCTCCGACCTTGCTGAAGCGGGTAAACGTGAAAGCAGCGCCGTCTTCGAAAAACACAGCTTCCTTGTCCCCCAGTACTGAACCTGTACTGACCTCGTAATCCACACCGCGGTCATACAAATCGAGGTCGTATGAAACGGTGGGAAGCGGCTCGTCATCCAAGTACAGGTTCACTTCGGTTCGCGCAGTCGCATTGAGGCGAAAGCCGATCAGTCCTCGTCCACTGTCGGTCGAACGTGGCCGCCACTCCGAACGCTCGCCCCAACCATCGAATATAAGCGCCTCGGCGGCCTCCTGAAGCAGCAGCGCGCTCGGCGCAGGCGCGCTGGTCAGCACCTCTCCATGATGTTCGATAAAGCCGGTTGCGACGTCTCCGTTGGCGAATTCTTGATGCTCGCAAAGCCGCTTCAGGAACCAAGCATTGTGCTTGACGGGATGACAGAGAAGGTCGCCACAAGCTCTTGCCAACTTCGTCCTAGCTTCATCGCGCGTAGCGCCGCGAGTCACCAATTTCGCGATCATCGGGTCATAGAAAGGCGAGATAGCGTCGCCTTCTTCAACACCCGTCTCAAACCGCCCATCGGTGTAGTCTGCAAGTGTTTCGAGGCTACCAATACTAGGCAAAAACCCCTTCGCCGGATCCTCCGCATAAAGCCGCGCTTCCATCGCCCAGCCGTCGATCCGCAGCTCCTCCTGCTTGAGCGGAATCGGCTCGCCCGAGGCCACCCGCAGTTGCCATTCCACCAGATCGACCCCGGTGATTTCCTCGGTCACCGGATGCTCGACTTGCAGCCGCGTGTTCATTTCCATGAACCAGATGCGGTCGGCGCGCAGGCCTTCGCTGCCATCGGCGATGAATTCGATGGTGCCCGCGCCGACATAGTCGACTGCCTTGGCCGCCCGCACCGCCGCCGCGCACAGTTCGGCGCGCGTCGCCTCGTCCATACCCGGAGCTGGCGCTTCCTCGATGACTTTCTGGTGGCGGCGCTGCAGCGAGCAATCGCGCTCGAACAAATGGACGACATTGCCGTGGCTGTCGCCGAACACCTGCACTTCGATGTGGCGGGGGCGCTGGATGTATTTCTCGATCAGCACGTGATCGTTGCCGAACGAACTTGCCGCCTCGCGCTGGCAGCTCGCCAGAGCATCGGCGAAGTCCGCCGCCTGCTCGACCAGCCGCATCCCCTTGCCGCCGCCGCCGGCGACGGCCTTGATCAGCACCGGATAGCCGATCTTGCCGGCCTCTGCGGCCAGATGCGCGGGATCCTGGTTCTCGCCGAGATAGCCGGGTGTCACTGGCACTCCCGCATCGGCCATCAGCTTCTTGGCCGCATCCTTCAGGCCCATGGCGGTGATGCTGCTCGGCTTGGGTCCGACCCAGATCAGTCCGGCATCGATCACCGCCTGCGCGAATTCCGCGTTCTCCGAAAGGAAGCCATAGCCCGGGTGGATCGCCTCGGCCCCGGTCTGCTTGGCCGCGGCGATGATCTTCTCGCCCACCAGATAGCTTTCGCGCGCCGGGCTCGGGCCGATGTGCACAGCCTCATCGGCCGAGCGCACATGCAGCGCCTTGGCGTCGGCGTCCGAATAGACCGCCACGGTGCGGATGCCCATGCGGCGTGCGGTGCGGATCACCCGGCAGGCAATCTCGCCCCGGTTGGCTATGAGAAGCGATGAAATCACACTATGCTCCACCCATGCGAAGAAACGGTCCCCATAGCCGGTGGATGAAAACATGGCTCGAGACAAGATGGCGCGGGCCGGAATATTCCGGGGAATTGCAGCAAAAGCGATTACTGCCCTGCGCGAGGCCCTCGCCGGTGCAATGAGGCCCGGACAGAAGCGGCGCAATCAATCCACCAGGCACCTGCCGCTTTCTTCCTGCTCCTTCTCGGTCGCGCCGACCGCATAGCAATAGATCGCTTCCTTGATGGCGTCGGCGCCCGGCACCTGAACGTGCCCTTCCGAATCGACGAATGGCCCTTCCATCATCGTTTCGCCAACAGCGAAATAGATCGAAGCCTCGTTGGCATTCGGCGCATTGGCGACGAACAGCGTGTCCTTGTGTCCTGAGCGCGGATCGACCAACGGCTTCTTGGCAAGATAGCCTGCGGAACAAGCGGCGGCATAGCCCTTGGCAAAATTCTCTTCCAGCCGGGTGCGGCCTGCCTTGCCGGCCTCAAAATTGGCGCGGCCTTCGGAGAAGCGGCTTGCGGCAAGTTCGAGCTTGACCGGAGCACAGGCCGCCTGGCCGGGCGCAGCGCTGGCCGTTTCGCTGGCGGATGCGGCGGCGGAAGGTGTTGCGCTTTCGGCAGTCGGCGGCGGCGCCTCTCCCTTGCACCCTGCCATGGCAAGCAGGCAGAGAGTCAGGCTGAATGTTTGACTGCGAGAAATCATGGCTATTCCCCTTTTCCCGGCGATCCGGGTCTATGTGAACAGATGAACAGGCTAGTAGTATTTCGCTCCCGGTTCAAAAGGCGGTCTCCTGCACCCTTTCGCCTCAGCAGGCGCAGCCCCAGGAGCCGTTGAGTACGGTCCTTGTGCGGCCCCGCCGTATGGTCAGCGCCGAGGGAGTCACGGCGCTGTCGGATTCGATGTGACTGACCGTGCGGCCAGTGTGGCGAAGAGTGAAGTTCATGGCCGCGCAGGTGACGGGCGTGCCGACGGAGAAGCTGCTGAACTGCCGGTCGCTGATCCGGCACACCTGCCGCCCTGCGCGCGTGCGGACGGTGAATTCGTTGCCGATCATTTGCACCAGCGTGGCCCTGCCGCGATTGAACGAGCATTCGCAGCCCATTTGCTTGGTAGCGCTGAGGTCGCGCTCGGAGAGGGGGAGGAGGGGGCTGGCGGACCGGACGGGACCGGCGCTGAGCGTAGGAGCAACAAGTGCCGCGACACCTGCGGTGATTGCCAGGGCGGGAAGCATGCTTAAGCACCTAAATCGCATCTGCCGGTCTCCCTGAACGAATTTACATCCTGAACACCCCAAACGCCGGCCTCTCCGGTATCGGCGCTTCCAGACTGGCGGCAAGCGCCAGCCCCAGCACGTCCCTAGTCTGCGCCGGATCGATCACCCCGTCGTCCCACAGGCGCGCAGTGGCATAATAGGGGTTACCTTCGTCTTCGTACTTCTGCCGCACCGGGGCCTTGAAGGCTTCGGCCTCTTCCGGTGTCCACTTTGCCGCATCGCGGTGCACTGTCGCCAGCACCGAGGCCGCCTGTTCGCCGCCCATCACCGAAATCCTCGCATTGGGCCAGGTGAACAGGAAGCGCGGAGCGTAGGCGCGTCCGCACATGCCATAATTGCCGGCCCCAAAGCTGCCGCCGATGAGGACCGTGATCTTGGGCACGGTCGCCGTCGCGACGGCCGTCACCAGCTTTGCGCCATGCTTTGCGATGCCTTCGGCCTCGTATTTGCCGCCGACCATGAAGCCCGAAATGTTCTGCAGGAACAGCAACGGGATCTTGCGCTGGCAGGCCAGTTCGATGAAATGGGCCCCCTTTTGCGCGCTTTCGGAAAACAGCACGCCGTTGTTGGCGAGGATGGCCACCGGCATGCCCCAGATATGCGCGAAGCCGCAAACCAGCGTGGAGCCATAAAGCGCCTTGAACTCGTGGAATTCGGAGCCATCGACAAGCCGGGCGATGACTTCATGGACATCGTAGGGCGCGCGGACGTCTTCCGGGATCACGCTGTAGAGCTCTTCCACATCGTATTTCGGAGGGCGCGGCTCGCGCACATCGACCTGCAATTTGGGGACTGTCCCTAAATTGCTGACGATATCGCGCACGATGGTCAGCGCATGTTCGTCGTTTTCGGCGAGGTGATCGGTGACGCCGCTCTTGTGTGAGTGGAGATAGCCGCCGCCCAGATCCTCGGCGCTGATTTCCTCGCCAGTCGCCGCTTTCACCAGCGGCGGTCCGGCCAGGAAAATCGTCCCCTGCTCGCGCACGATCACGCTTTCATCGCTCATCGCCGGTACATAGGCGCCGCCCGCGGTGCAACTGCCCATCACGCAGGCGACCTGCGGAATGCCGAGCGCGCTCATGTTTGCCTGGTTGAAGAAGATTCGCCCGAAATGGTCCTTGTCGGGGAAGACTTCGGCCTGGTGCGGCAGATTGGCCCCGCCACTATCGACCAGGTAAATGCAGGGCAGCCGGTTTTCCTGTGCGATCTCCTGCGCCCGTAGGTGCTTCTTGATCGTCATTGGATAGTATGTGCCGCCTTTCACCGTCGCATCGTTGCAGACGATCATGCACTGGCGGCCCGAGACGCGCCCTATCGCGGTTATGATGCCGGCGCCCGGAATGTCCTCTCCATAGAGGCCGTTGGCGGCAAGCTGACCAAGTTCGAGCAAGGGCGAGCCGGGATCGAGCAGGCGTTCCACCCGATCGCGCGGCAACAGCTTGCCGCGCCCGGTATGCCTGTCACGCGATTTCTGGTCGCCGCCCAGCGCCGCCTCCGCAACGCGGGTGCGCAATTCCTCGGCAAGCGTGCGGTTATGCGCGGCGCGGGCTTTCGCCTGCGGGTCGTCGAGGTTCAAACTCGTGGAAAGTACCGGTGCGCTCATGCTGCCCCTATCAATTCGCGTCCGATCAGCATGCGCCTGATCTCGTTTGTCCCCGCGCCTATGTCGAGCAGCTTGGCATCGCGCAAGTAGCGTTCGACCGGCCAATCCCTGGTATAACCCGCCCCACCCAGCGCCTGAACCGCCTCGCCCGCCGAGCGGAAGGCGTTTTCGCTGGCGAGCAGGATCGTTCCCGCCGCGTCGAATCGCGTGGTCTGCCCGGCGTCGCAAGCACGCGCCGCGGCATAGACATAGGCCCGCGCCGATTGCAGTGCGACATACATGTCCGCCACCTTGGCCTGCATCAGCTGGAACGCGCCGATCGGCTGCCCGAACTGCTTGCGCTCGCGCACATAGGGAATCACCGTATCGAGGCAGGCCTGCATCAGACCCAGTGGAATTCCGGCGAGCACCACCCGCTCAAAGTCGAGTCCGCTCATCAGCACGCCTACCCCGCCGTTGACCGGGCCCATGACATTGTCTTCGGGCACCAGGCAATCGTCGAACACCAGTTCGGCGGTCGGCGAGCCGCGCATGCCCAGCTTGTCGATCTTCTGGCCGATCGAAAAGCCCGCCATGCCCTTCTCGATCAGCAAGGCAGTGATCCCGCGCGAACCCTCGCCCGGCGAAGTCTTGGCATAGACCACCAGCACATCGGCCTCGCTGCCATTGGTGATCCAGAATTTGGTGCCGTTGAGCCGGAAACCGCCATCGACGGGTTCGGCCCTGAGTTTCATCGAGACGACATCCGAGCCCGCACCTGCTTCCGACATGGCCAATGCGCCGACATGCTCGCCCGAGATCAATCCGGGCAGGTATTTCACTTTCTGCTCGTCCGAACCCCAGCGGCGGATCTGGTTGATGCACAGGTTGGAATGGGCGCCATAACTGAGGCCCACCGAAGCCGAGGCGCGCGAGATTTCCTCGACGGCGATGACGTGATCGAGATAGCCGAGCCCCAGCCCGCCCCATTGCTCCTCGACGGTAATGCCATGCAAGCCCAGTTCGCCCATCGGTGCCCACAGTTCGCGCGGGAAGCGGTCTTCGCGGTCGATCGCAACGGCGAGCGGGGCGATCTGTTCGTCGGCGAAGCGCGCGGTCGCATCGCGGATCATCGTGGTGCTTTCGGGCAGGCCGAAATCGAATTGTGGAGTTGCGCGCATCGAACCCGTGCCCCTTTCGCCCTGTCTGTAGCGGAGCGCGCGAAGCGTTCAAGCGCAGTACGGGGTTACGCCGGATCGAACGCGATCGGCAGCGCCGTCAGCCCCCAGGTGCCGGTGAAGCCGCGCCAGCCAAAGTCGCCGGCGATGCGCGGGTTCCTGATCCGCTGGGCAATGCGGTGCAGCCCCTCCTGGATCTGGGCGCGGGCGATGTATTGGCCCAGGCAGATGTGCTTGCCGCGCCCGAAAGCGATGTGCCGGGTGCCGGTGGCGAGGTTGCGCTCAGGATCGAAAGTTTCCGGATCCTCGAAGGCGGAAGGATCGCGCGCCGCCATGCCGATGGGGAAGAACAGCATGGTATCCTTGGGCAGCAATACGTCGCGAAATACAATATCCTCCGCCGTGGCGCGGAAACTGGTGGCCGTGCCGGTGTAACGGAAGGCTTCCTCAACCACCTTGCGGCAATAGTCGATGTCCTCGGCGCACTTGCGATAGATCTCGGGGCGGCTGATCAGGTGATACATGATCAGTGTCATCATATTCTTCGAGGTGTCGTAGCCGGCGACATAGAGGAAGATGATGAGATCGGCGATCTGCCGTTCGCTGAGGCCGGCATCGCCGCCTTCCTGCGACAGAATGTCGAGCAGCAAAGGCGGCCCGCCGGTGTTGGGACTGGTTCGCCGGTTCGCCAGCAATTCATGGACAAAGAGGTCTATCACCGCGATCGCCTCGACCAGCGCGGGGGTCATGCCGGGGTCCATGGCGAAAGCGCCGCCCAGGGTTTCCAGTGTCTTCTTGAGGCGAGGCACTGCGCTCAAGGGGCCGCCTGCCATCTTGCTCATCACGCTGATCGGGTAGTTGGAGATGAACTCCTCGAAATTGAACGCGC
The DNA here is from genome assembly GCA_050248535.1 of Novosphingobium sp. Lineage (GTDB taxonomy): Bacteria > Pseudomonadota > Alphaproteobacteria > Sphingomonadales > Sphingomonadaceae > Novosphingobium. Next base: position 2,955 of record JBFWSE010000044.1, on the reverse strand, counting down.
CCTTGGGCACCCATTCGTCGAGCAGGTCGTCGATCGTCTCGCGCATGACCGGCCGGATCGAATTGGCATAGCGCGGCGTGAAGCGTGCGGCGAAGATGTCACGCATCTTGCGGTGGTCTTCTTCGGAAGCAGCGAGCATCTGGTTTTCGGTAAACCGGCCCCACTCGGTGCCCTTGGCCCCCATGATCTCGACCACGCCGGCAAAGGAATTGCGCATTTTGCTGTCCATCCACAGCAATTCCTTGATCGCCTCATACTCGGTGACGACAATGCCGTTGATCGAGGTCGCCAGCCAGGGGTGCTTCTGACGGGCTTCCTCGAAGAAATCCCAGGGGTGCGCGGCGAATTCGGCCGTTTCCATCGCGACGTGGGGGAGATCGAGTTCGGCAAGTTGCTGCATGGCGTCCTGTCCCTCTTTTGCGGCCAGCATAGGGCTTGCCGCCGCGCCTGCCAATATGAGACACACCATATCATAGAGGCGATTTTGCCGAGAGCGGGAATTGGCGGTTTGACTCGGATTCCGGCCCGCCCTAGCCTCGCCGCAAACAACAAACAGGAGAGGTCATCATGGAACGCGCCACGATCAATGGCATTGGCATCGCATACGAAGTCACCGGGCCCGAGGATGGTCAGCTTTTCGCCCTGACCCCGGGCGGGCGTTTCACCATGGACGTGCCGGGGCTGCGCGAAATGGCCAAGCTGCTCAACGATGCCGGCAAGCGGGTGATCATCTATGATCGGCCCAATTGCGGCTATTCGGATTCAACGCTCGAAGGCGAGACCGAAAGCGAAACGCAGGCCGAAGCATTGGCCGGACTGATCCGCCACGTCGGCGGCGGCAGGCAAGCCGTGATCGCAGGAGGCTCCGGAGGCTCGCGCGTGTCGATGCTCGCCGCCGCGCGGCATCCCAATCTGTGCTCGCATCTGGGCCTGTGGTGGATCAGCGGCGATCCCATCGGGCTGATGTCGCTGGGTTCCTACTATTGCGGCGAGGCGGCGACGCTAGCCAGCAAGGGCGGCATGGACGCCGCGGTCGAGGCGACAAGCTGGGCAGAACACTTTGCCAAGAACCCGGCGGCTAAGGAAAAGATGCGGGCCATGGACCCCGACAGATTCATCGCAGTGATGCAGAAATGGTGCGCGGCCTATGTTTTCAGCGACATTACCCCGGTGCCGGGGATGAAGCCGGTAGATTTCGCGCGGCTGACCATGCCGACCGTGGTGTTCAAGAGCCACAAGAGCGATCTCGCCCACACCGAAACCACCAGCCTGTGGGTCCACCGCATGATCCCGCACAGCAAGCTGGTGATTCCGCCCTGGCGCGACGACGAATGGAATTACCAGTCGACCGAAACCGCCAAGGGCGAGCAGCATTCGCTGTTCGTCAGCTGGCCCAAGCTGGTGCCGACATTGCTGGAATTGGCGACACAATAGGCCATTGGCCTCCGAGAAAGGGGAGAGATAATGGCCGCCAGCGGCATATTTTCCGGCGTGCGGGTGATCGAACTCGCGCAGTTCGTCTATGTGCCCGGCGCGGGTGTGATGATGGCCGATCAGGGCGCTGAAGTGATCAAGATCGAGACCATCGAGGGCGATCCCTACCGCACGCTCAAGATCGCCGGCGCCAGTCGCGACCTCGGCGACATAAACGTCGCCATGGAACAGAACAACCGCAACAAGAAGAGTGTCGCACTCGACCTCAAGACCGAGGAAGGCCGCGAAGCGCTGCTTAAGCTGGTCGAGAAGGCGGACGTGTTCCTGACTTCGCTTAGGCCCAAGGCGATCACCGGCCTGAGGCTCGACGTCGAGGACCTGCGCGCGCGCAATCCGAAGATCATCTATGCGCGCGGCAACGGCGTCGGCTTCAAGGGCCCCGAGGCGAACCGCCCGGGCTTCGACGCCTCGGCCTTCTGGGCCCGCGGCGGGGCGGGCTATGCTTTTACACGGCCCGGCGAGCAGCTGACCAGCCCGCGCTCGGCTTTCGGCGATCACACCGGCTCGATCGCGCTGGCCTTCGGCATAGCCTCGGCACTGTTCCACCGCGAAAGGACCGGCGAGGCGACGGTAGTTGAGAACTCGCTGCTGTCGACCGCCGCCTGGGTGCTCTCGGGCGACATCACCATGACCAATCTGCCCGGCTACGAGACTCACCCTGCCACCCGGCCGCAGGTGGCGCTGATGTCGACCTATCTCACCAGCGACAAGGCGATGATCCAGCTGATGATCCTCAACCCCGAGCCCGCATGGCCGCGCGTCTGCCAGGCGCTGGACATGGCCGATCTCGAGCACGACCCGCGCTATGCAACGCATGAGGCGCGCATCGCCAATGCCGATACGCTGATGCCCTTGATGCAGGCGAAGTTCGCCACGAAGACCTTCGCCGAATGGAAGCCGGTGCTCGAATCGATCGACATTCCCTGGGAAAAGATCGCCTCGATCCACGACGTTGCCGAGGATCCGCAGGCACTGGTCAATGGCATGATCCGCACCATGGACGTGCGTTCCACGCCGCTCAGGATCGTTGCCGGACCGACTGCTTTCGACGGCGCGCTGTTCGACCACGAACCCGAGCCTTCGCCGCCGCTAGGGGCGCATACCGCGCAGGTTCTCGCCGAAGCGGGCTATACCCCGGACCAGATCGCCGACCTGCAACAACGCGCCGTGGCGCGTTGAAACATGACGCCAACCCAACCCCGTTCGTGTCGAGCGAAGTCGAGGCGCCGCGCACCGTGTCTCGACTTCGCTCGACACGAACGGGATAAATGAATTCTGATAAGGGAACCTGAAATGACCATTCTCGACACATCCGACATCGACCAGTACCACGGTAAGGCGATCACCAGCTCGCGCATCCGCGAACCGATTTCCAACAACGACATCCGCCGCTGGGCGCATGGCATGCACTATCCCAACCTCTTGCACTACGATCCGACTTTCGCCGAGCAGAGCCGCTAT
>JBFWSE010000043.1:0-25391 GCA_050248535.1 Novosphingobium sp. | reverse complement strand
AATCCGGTATGTGGCAGACATTCGCGAATCGAGCAGGAACAATCGCCTGACCGGAAGCCGATAGCTGATCGTAGGCGTGACGAAAGCCGAAAACTCCCTGTCATGCCGAAGAGTCGTATCCACGCCCAAGACAAATCCGGCTTTGGCCCACTGAATGTCCGCGCTGATCGAGCCGGCGGAAGGCGCCGCACTGTCCGACCATTCGACAGAAGCCGCAGTGGACATGCCAAAGCCCTGCGGCAGGGCTACGGCGGGAACGTGGCGAATGCTCAATGTCGCGTTGAAGGTTCCCTGCCGCTCAACGGTAAATTCTTCGCCCGGCAACCTGAAACTGCCCGTTCCGGAAAATCTGGCCAGGCTCAACCCGATTTCGGTACGGTGGCCAATGCCTCTTGAAAGACCAAGAACGGTTACGTTGTTGTCCTGCCTCGTCTCAATGCTTGACGCAGGATCGTCCACCCGGGTCTTTTGCCATAGCTGGCCGACCGAAACGGCTGTCTTGCCCGCAGGAAGAACCCGGGGAAGATTGTAGGCCTGCTCCCAATGAAGCAAGTGCGCGTCGCCGGGCTCCGAAGGCACGCGCTGGGCAATTTGCTCGTCATTGCGGCTTAGCTTGAGCACCATGGCGTAAGGCTTGCCATCGATTTGCTTGCCATGCGCGTCCCGCGCGAAAGCGGAATCGGTCAGCCGGACCCTCGATGGCAAGTCCGGGTCGGCAACAAGGAATCCGTCCGCGGCACGGCCTTCAACCAGGATGAAGTGGTCTACGGCAACAGTCCCGACCTGAGAGCGCGGCTTGATCAGGATAAGATACGGCTCGCTCTCGGCAAGGGTTGCTGCCATCGGAACGGGCAGAAACCCAACATCCAGTCGAAGACCCTGGCCAAGGGCGGAGACCAGCCCGGCCAGATCGGCCGCGGAAAGCGCGTCCGCACTGGCGCCGGGCTTCAACCCTGCCAGTAGGTCTTCTGCGGAAATATCGACGCCGGCTCGCTGCAACAGCATGACAAGCGCCGCAGCACCGCAATCGTCATCGAAACGCTGGGCGATAATAGCAGGGCGGTCGGCAGATCGGGCATTCGCCAAGCCCGGCGCGAACAACCCGGCTCCCAGTAATATGCCAAAAATTATGGGGAGTGCCGGGCGCTCCCCATAACCGATACGACAATTGCGCATTTATAATGCTTCAGGTTTCTTGGCGACGGCAAAAGAAAATGCTGATGGTGACGTTCTTGCAGAACGTGTTCTGGAGGCTCCAGAGTGTGCTGTAGTTTCCGCCATAGGAACCGCCGCGCGCCACTTGCTGTTCGACTTCGGTCGCCGGCACCCACGCCTTGGCAACCGCGTCCTTTTCCTTGGCGGCGCCGGTTTCTGCAAAAGCCGAGGCGACAGGCGCCAGGGCAAGCCCCGCACAGGCGATCATCGCAATAGTGTTGGTCTTCATCGTCATCCCTTCCTTTCAGCTGGAACCCCCAAGCAAGGGGTTGCAAGCCATGGCATGCTAGCATCAATTTTTCTGTTTGAAAGAGGCGTCCAGGCATTACCTTGAGTTGCAGGAGAGCTTGTTGTTTGGCCATTTCCGAAATGCCTTGCCTCCAAGACTGCCGGAAGCGTGAGCAAAAAATGCCATCCAGCCGCACGAATAGGCAACCCGGCGATACCAGTCCGTGCCGTGGTATTCCGTTCGTTGACCACGTAGTGAAATTGCGAAAGCGGCAAGTGCCGCGTTCCATTTGCCGATACTCGCTGGTAAACCCCCGCCATGACCACGCTCACTGTCGCCGCGCTGCAATTGCCCCTGGGTTCGTCCGACGAGGCGGAGAACATCGCAGCTGTCTCCGCCCAGGTGGAGGAAGCCGCAGGCAAAGGCGCGCAGCTGGTGTTACCCCCCGAACTGTTTTCCGGACCCTATTTCTGCAAGGTGGAGGACGAGGCGCTGTTCGCCCTTGCCCGCCCGACCATGGAGCATCCCTCGGTGCTTGCCATGCAGGCGTTGGCGGCAAAGCTGGATGTCGCCATCCCCACCAGTTTCTTTGAGCGTGACGGGCAGCACTATTACAACACCCTCGCGATGATCGCCGCCGGCGGCGAGATTGCCGGCACCTACCGCAAGAGTCACATTCCCGACGGACCCGGCTATGAGGAGAAATTCTATTTCCGTCCAGGCAATACAGGCTTCAAGGTCTGGCAAGTGTTCGGCGTGCGAGTGGGCGTCGGCATATGTTGGGATCAGTGGTATCCCGAATGCGCGCGGGCCATGGCGCTGATGGGGGCGGACCTGCTGCTCTATCCCACCGCAATCGGGTCCGAACCTTATGACGCCGGGCTCGATACCAGCCGTATGTGGCGCCGGGCGATGCAGGGGCACGCCGTGTCCAATTGCATGCCGGTGGTGGCATCGAATCGCATTGGTAGCGAGGACAGCCAGACATTTTACGGCCACAGCTTCATTGCCGACGAATGGGGCGATCTGATCGAGGCGTTCGGCGAGGAAGAGTGCGGCGTGCTCGTCGCCACGCTCGATCTTGCCCGCGCGGCCAAGCACCGCGCCGGCATGGGCTTCTTCCGCGACCGCCGCCCGGATATCTATGGCCGGCTCACGCAAGACATATGAATATGTGATCGCGCTGGGATCGAACCGGCGTCACGGGCGGTATGGCGCGCCGGCCAAGGTTCTGCGCGCGGCACTGGCGGCACTGGACGTCGCCGCCGCATCACCGATTGTCGCCAGCCAGCCGCTCGGGCCATCGCGGCGGCGCTATGCGAACGCAGCGGCGCTTTTGCGCACACACGAACAGCCCGGCGATTTGCTCGCTCGGCTCAAGACGCTGGAACGCCGGTTCGGGCGCCGATGCGGCGGGCAGCGCTGGGGAGCGCGCGTACTCGATCTGGACATTGTCCTGTGGTCGGGCGGCGCCTGGGCGTCAAAGGGCCTGATCGTGCCGCACACTGCCTTTCGCGAACGCCTGTTCGTCCTCACCCCGGCTCTCGCCATTGCCCCGCGCTGGCGCGATCCTGTCACCGAGCTTACCATGCGCCAGCTCCATGCCCGCTTGACCCGCCCTCTCCCGCTCCCTAGGTGACCCGGCGTGGTCAGGGCCCATAGCTCAGTCGGTAGAGCAACTGACTTTTAATCAGTAGGTCGCGCGTTCGAGCCGCGCTGGGCTCACCACACAGGAAACACCGCATCGGAATAGGTCCGGGCGGTGGTTTCGGGCCGGTCGGTCAGGAACTTTCCGGGTAGGAAATTTCCAGCACTTCCCATTCCTTCTCCCCGCCGGGAAGCATGACCCGGCGCAAGTCTCCCGGCGCTGCGCCGCGCAGGGCGCGGGCGAGCGGGGCGCTCCAGCCGATCAGGCCCGCGCCCGCATCCTGCTCGTCGTCGCCAATCAGGGTAAGTGTGCGGCGGTTGTCGTCCTCGTCGGCGATGGTGACCGTGGCGCCGAACCACACCCGCGTGCGATCCTCCTGACGGGCCGGATCGACCACCCGCAAGGCCTTCATCCGCCTCGCGAGAAAACCCAGCTCGCGGTCGATCTCGCGCATACGCTTGCGGCCGTAGATATAGTCGCCGTTTTCCGAGCGGTCGCCATTGCCTGCCGCCCAGCTGACCACTTCAACGATAGCGGGCCGTTCGGTGCCCAACAGGTGATCGTAGCGCGCCCTCAGCGCAGCGAGACCGGCCGGGGTAATGGGCGGCCCATCGGGCTTCATTGCCCGGTTCTAGCCCGGACTGCGCTTGCCAAGAAAGTGGCTCAGCGGATTGGCGCCGCGATAGCTTGCCTTGTCCGGATAGAGCCGTTCGTAGACAACCGCATTTTCGAGCACCCGCTGCACATAATTGCGCGTTTCGTAAATCGGGATGCGCTCGATCCAGTCGACCCATTCGATGCCGCCTAGGCGCGGGTCGCCATTGTCGCGCAGCCAGCGGTTCACGTTGCCCGGCCCGGCATTATAGGCCGCGACGGCGAGCGGGTAGCTGCCGCCGTAATAGTCCATCATCCGGCCAAAGAACGAATCGCCCAGCCGGATATTGTAGTTCGCATCGTAGATCAGCGAACCGATGTTGTAGGACAGACCGATCTTGCCCGCCTGTTCGCGCGCGGTGCCCGGCATCAGCTGCATCAGCCCGCGCGCACCGGCGTGGCTGATCGCGTTCTGGGCGAACTGGCTTTCCTGCCGGGTGATCATGTGGACCACGGTCCAGTTGGTGCCCGGCGGGGTCGGAATCTGCGGAAAGGATATCTGGCGGAAATTGCCGAAGCCGTCGGCATGCGCTGCCTGGCCAAGGATGACGCCAAGGTCGCGCCGCCCCAAGCTACGGGCCAGTTCGGCAACCAGCACGTGATCGCTTTCAGTCTCGGCCCGGTCGGCGATTTCACGGAAGAAGCGCACGCTGGTCTTCCAGTCATAGTCGCGCGACACTTCGCGTACGGCGCGCGTCAGCGGTCTTGCGGCAAACTCCGCACGTTCGGCGGCTGTCGGCACGGTCATATTCTGTCTTGCGAGATCGGGCAGGGGCCGGCCCAACCGTTCGAGCGCAAGCAGGCCATAGAACTGGTCAGGATAGGCGGCGGCCATTTCGAAATAGCGCGCAGCGCCAGCCCTGTCGCCACTCTTGGCCAGCGCCCTGCCGGCCCAGTAGAACCCCTTGGAGCGAGTCTGCGGCGTGCGGGCAGCGGCGCCATAGCGATAGAACAGGGGCGCCGCGCGCACACCGTCTCCCAGCGAATCGAGCGCCTTGGTCCCGCCCAGCCACATCAGTGACGTGTAATCGTCGCGCAGTTTGTATTCGAGCCGGCTGACATCGGTCCCCGGCGCGAAACCGTCGTCGATCTTCGAGGCGATCTGCACCGCCGGTTCGGCGCCGGCCGCGCGCGCCTCGAACAACAGTTCGGCGACCCATTTGGTCGGGTCCTGCGGCGGATGAATCGCCGCCGGCCGGGTCGCGAGAAGGTTCACCGCGCTCCACAGGCTGCCCGATTGGCGCAACTGGCGCGCGCGTTGATAGATATAACCCGTATCCTTGAGCACGTCCGGCGTAACCGGGATCGACAGGCTGGCGGGATCCTGCCCCTGCAACATGGCCAGCCGCGCCATGAACGCATCGCGCCGGGCAGCGGACACATAGTTCAATTGCCCCTGCGCCTGCGGCAGCGCACCCGCCCAGAGCAGCGCATCCATGCGCGCATCCTGATCGTCGGGCGTGAAAGAGCCGCCGAACAGCGAAAACAGCCCTGCATAAGCGGCCTCGCTCATCTCTCCGCCGCGCCAGGCTTCGAGCGCCACGGACTTCGCCTCGGGCCGCCCGGCCGATGCCAGCGCCAGCGCATATTGCGCCTTGGCGGGATTGGTGAGCGGAGCGACCCGGTCGAAATAGGCCAGAATCCGGCCGCGATCCGGCACCTCGCGCTCCAGCGCGCGCTCAGCATAGGCCTTGATCTTGTCCTCGTCCGGAAAGCCCGGATAGGTAATCAGGAAACCGGAATATTCGGAAAAAGACAGCCTGCCGCCGCTGCCACTCAACTGCCGCCATTGCTCGATCGAGGCAGACATGGTTCCACGCTGGCTTGCGGCCAGTTGCGCCCTCGCCCGGTCCCATTCGCTACCGTCCTGGCAGCGGGCAGGGGCCGAAGCCATGGCCGTCGCCAGGAGAAAGGAAAGTGTGACAGCGCGGTGCATGCTGGACATTTTGGAAAAAGGCTCCTTATCAGTCGCTGAACGAGAGGGCTTGGCCCCAAGGATTAGTCACTCAAACCGCGCGGGCCAACCCGCGCGGCGCATTGGTTAGGGAAAAGTCGATGTTTTCCGGCTCAATTCCGGCACTGGTCACACCGTTTCGCGATGGCGCGTTCGACGAGCCGGCCTTTCGCCGCCTAGTCGATTGGCAAATCGAAGAGGGCTCCACCGCGCTTGTTCCGTGCGGTACTACCGGCGAGGCCTCGACGCTGAGCAATGCCGAACACCATCGCGTGATCGAAGTGTGCATCGAACAGGCGGCAGGCCGGGTGCCGGTGATTGCCGGCTGCGGCAGCAACGATACGATGAACGCGCTGCTGCACATGAATTTCTCCAAGAAGTGCGGGGCGGCGGCGGCGCTGGTGGTTGCGCCCTATTACAACCGGCCGAGCCAGGCGGGACTTATCGCCCATTTCTCCTACCTTGCCGAGCACAACGATCTACCAATCGTGCTCTACAACGTGCCGGGCCGCACCGTGACCGACCTCAAGCCAGAGACAGTGTGCGAACTGGCCAACCGCTTCCCCAAGAGCTTTATCGGCATCAAGGACGCCAGCGGGGATCTCAGCCGGGTGGCGGATCATCGCATGGGGATCGAGCACGACTTCTGCCAGCTTTCTGGCGACGACGACACGGCCCTGCCGCACTTCGCCGCAGGCGGCGCCGGCTGCATTTCGGTCACCGCCAATGTCGCGCCCCGGCTCTGCGCGGAGTTTCAGGCAGCCTGCGCGGCAGGCGACATGGCAAAGGCGCGCGAACTCAATGACCGGCTCTATCCGCTGCACTATGCCATGTTCGAGGACGCCTCGCCGGGCCCGTGCAAATATGCCCTGTCGCGCGTGCACAACTGGTTCGAGCCCGGGCTGCGGCTGCCGATGGTAGAGTGCAACGAGGCGGCGCGCATGGCCGTCGATGCGGCGCTGGACCATGCGGGACTGATCTGAACCGATCGATGCTGCTGCTGGCTACATTCGACCTCTCGGGCGCAGACCTGACCCTGTTCGAGCAATACGAAGCAGCCGTACTTCCCCTGCTGCAGCAGCACGGCGGGCGGTTGCTCCAGCGCGTGCGATCGCTGGATGCGGCGTTCGAAATCCATCTGCTCGAATTTGCCGACGAAGCCGGATTCGCGGGATTCCGCAGCGATCCCGACCGGCAGGCGGCGCAACCGCTATTCGAACGCAGCGGAGCGGAAAGCATGGTCACGCCGGTCGAAAACATCTGAATTTCCGATTTCGGTTGCTTCGCCATGGCAACCGCCCGACAGTCCGGCGGTTGCATTTTTCCGGAGAAAGTCATGGCCACCACAACACTCGAACGCAGCTGGACCGATCCTGCACAAGTAACAGGCGCGCTTTCTAAGCGAGTCCTGCAATACGGCGATGTGATCGAGCGCACGGTGAAGGCCGCCAAGGAGCCCGGCTTCACTGCCGATACCGGCTGGTCCGAACTCGAGGCCTTGCTCGATCTCGACAAGTTCGAACGGGTCGGCAACGACAAGGCGCGGATGGGCTGGCCGGTCTATCGCGAGCTCTTGACCATGTGGGCGACCACCACCGACTTCTGGAGCGAGTTTCACCGCATCAGCGAAGCGGGCAATTGCGTGTTCCTGGAACTGACCGAGCATAATACACCGCGCGGCGGGGAGGAGAGCGTGGTCAATTCACTGTCGCTCTATGAGTTCGACGACGCGGGCAAGCTGGTGCATCTCGATATCTATCTGCAGCACGATTGATCGGCGCGGACGGGATATTTTTCGCGCGGAGACACGGAGGCGCGGAGGATTCAGTTCGCGCGGTGGCAGCAGGGAACAATTATCTTCCTTTCTCCGCGCGAACCATATTCATTCCAATTTCAGCCAAGCATCCCTACATGGCCCATTACCATGGCCCGCCCGCAGCATTCCGCCTTCGACAAGAAGAAGACCGTCGCCGAAAACCGGCGCGCGCGGTTCGATTATCATATCGACGAGACGCTCGAGGCGGGAATCATGCTGACTGGCACCGAAGTGAAGTCATTGCGCTTCGGCGAGGGTTCGATCGCGGAAAGCTATGCCGAAGTGCGCGGCAATGAGTGCTGGCTGGTCAATTCGAACGTCCCTGAATTCAGCCACGGGAACCGTTTCAACCACGAACCGAAACGTCCGCGTAAACTGCTTCTCCACCAACGCGAGATAGACAAGCTGCAAGGCGCGGTGGAGCGCAAGGGCATGACGCTGGTTCCGCTGTCGATCTATTTCAACAGCCGCGGCCGCGCCAAGGTCGAGCTGGCGCTGGCCCGTGGCAAAAACGCGGCGGACAAGCGCCACACCATCAAGGAACGCGACTGGAAGCGCGAGCAGCAAAGGATTATGCGGGACAAAGGATGAGTGCCCTGACTTCCCGGATCGCCGCATGGGCGCATCGAACCATGCCGACGCGCGAATCGATGGAAGGCCATCGACTGCTGGGTCCGTTCGCGCGCCGGCAGGAATTGTGGCGCTTTACCCGCCGCTCGGTCCCTCGCGGTGTTGCAGTCGGGCTCCTGATCGGCATTTTTGCCCTGATCCCGGGGGTCCAGATCATCGGCGCGGCGCTGCTCTGCGTGCCGCTTCGCGGCAATATCCCGCTGGCGGCGGCAATGACTTTCCTGTCCAATCCCGGCACCACGCCCTTCATCCTGCTCGCCTCGATCTGGGTCGGCAATCAGCTGGGCTTCCATGCCGATGTCGCTACGCTGCATGCGCTCTATGCGCATAATGCTTCGATCGGCGACTGGGCGCGGTGGCTGCTGTCCGACGCGGCGCCGGCGCTGCTGCTTGGCCTGGCGATCATTTCCATCGCGGCGGCGGCCGTCAGCTACCTGGTGACTGCGCTGGGCTGGCGCTGGTGGATCGCCCGCAAGCGCAAGGCAAGACTGGGCCGATCCGTTCCGGAGCCCGAATGACAGCCACGGTACAGCCTCGGCCGCGCCTGGCGGAATGGTCGATCGTCGCAATAGCGCTGGCCGCCAGCACGGCCCTGGTATGGTATGTGACCAGACAGCCGATTATCGTAGCGGGCTTTGCCGGCGGCCTGTTTGCGCTGGGCGCGCTCGCCGCCGTTCTGACCCGGAGCCAGGCGGCAGTTCCGCAGACCGAGCTCGCCCTGCCCGACTGGTCCGTTACGGTTACGGCCATCGAACGCGACGATGCAGCCGTTGCCGTGACCGACCGCGCCGGACGGCTGGTTTGTGCCAACCGGCTTTACGACGAGACCTTCGGGCTTGCCCATGCCCCGCCCCGGCTGCCGGCGGACGACGCCTCGCTCGAACGGCTGGCCAAGGCGGCCCGCTCCGCCTGGCGCGACGGATCGGGCCGGGCAGACCTGATCGAAACCGCCAGCGCCCGCTGGCGCGGCGAGGCCGAGCGCAGCGGCCGCGGCGAAGACTATCTGGTCTGGCGCCTCTACCCCATTGCCAGCGCCGATCCGCTGGCCGAAATTACTCGGCTGATCGAAGGCAAGCTCGGCCGCGCGCTCGACCAAGCCGGTTTTGCCGCGGCTCTGGTCGATCCCGAAGGCGCGATTCTTTGCGCCAGCGCCGGTTTCGCCCGCCGCGCGACCGGCGACGCCCTCGCCAATCTGGCGGGGCGGCTGTTTACTTCGCTGTTGAGCGAGGAAGGTCCCGACCGCATCACCTGGGCCCGCGACGGCAGGCAGGGCGCGCCGCTGACTGTCTATTACCTGCCGGTATCCGATCCGGACGTGCCCGGCGTGCCGGATCCCGAGCGCATGCCCGCCGTCATGCTGCTGGCCGAATCAGGAACCGGCATCGGCGGCGGCGGCGAGGCGAATGCCGCTGTGCCGCATCTGGAAGCGCTTCTCGCCCAGTTGCCGCTCGGTCTTGCCATGGCCGATCGCGACGGGCGGCTGCTGTTTGCCAATATGGCCTTCATGCGCGCGGCGCAGCGCGAGGGCGAATCGCCGCCAACCTATCCCACCGATCTCGTCGTCCAGGACGACAAGGGGCCTTTGAGCGACGCGATCCGCCGCTTCGCGCAAGGCCCGGCTGCAGCGGGCGACATCGCCATTCGGCTGAAGGACCAACCGGACGAGCCGGTGTCGCTGAGCCTTGCGGGCGTGCGCGGGCTGGGCGAAGCAGCCGTGCTGCTGGGCCTGACCGATTCGAGCGAGGAAACCCGGCTCAAACGGCAGGTGGCGCAGGCGACAAAGATGCAGGCCGTCGGCCAGCTGGCGGGCGGCGTCGCGCACGATTTCAACAATGTGCTGACCGCCATTCTGGGCACCTGCGACCTGATGGCGTTGCGCCATACGCCGGGCGATTCCGATTACGACGACATCCAGCAGATCCGCGCCAATTCCAACCGCGCCGCCTCGCTTACCCGGCAATTGCTGGCTTTCTCGCGCCAGCAGACCCTGCGGCCGGAAGTGCTGCAATTGCCCGATGTGGACAGCGAAGTGTCGCAGATGCTGAAGCGGCTTATCGGCGAGAAGATCGCGCTCACTGTCCGCCATGACCGTAATCTGGGGCCTGTGCGCGCCGATCCCGGACAGCTTGAGCAAGTCATCGTCAATCTTGCGGTCAATGCGCGCGACGCCATGCAGGCCTTCGCCGAAAAGCGCGGCGGCAACGATAGTGCCGCGGGCGCGGGCAGGCTCTCCATCGAAACCAGGCAGGTCGCACCCGCCGAAGTGCGCGAAATGCGCAACGAAGTGATGCCTCATGTCGATTATACCGCGCTGGTGATCGAGGATACCGGCGGCGGCATTCCGGCCGAGCATCTCGGCAAGATCTTCGAGCCTTTCTTCACCACCAAGGAACAGGGCAAGGGAACCGGGCTGGGGTTGTCGACCGTCTATGGCATCGTCAAGCAATCGGGCGGCTTCATTTTCGCCGATAATGTTATCGGTCCGCGCGGACAGCCGGTGGGCGCGCGGTTCACGGTCTATCTGCCGGTGCACCATGGCCTGCCCGGCGAGTCTCCCGAACCCGCCCGGCCCGCGCCTGCCGAAAACCGGAACGAATGGGCCGGCGGCGGGCACATCCTGCTGGTCGAGGACGAGGATCCCGTCCGCATGGTCGCCGAACGCGCGCTGACCCGGGCGGGCTATACCGTCACGGCCGCGCGCGACGGCGAGGAGGGGCTGGAGAAAGTGCAGGGCGGAGGGCAGTTCGATCTGGTCGTGACCGACGTCGTCATGCCCGGCATGGACGGCCCCGCCATGGCCCGCGAAGTCCGCAAGCTCGCGCCCGATCTGCCGGTGCTGTTCATGTCAGGCTATGCCGAGGAGCAATTGCGCAAGGAAATCGGCATCGAGAATGCGTGGTTCCTGGCGAAGCCCTTCAGCGTGCAACAGATCGGGGACAAGGTGGGGCAGGTGCTGGGGGTGGGTTGAAAACGCAGGGTTTTCGCCGATGAGTTGCCTCCATTCTCGACTTGGTTCGCATTGCCTGCTATATGTGAATCACATAGTAAGCGACATGGAGTTCGAATTCGATCCCGCCAAGGACGAGGTCAATCGCTTCAAGCACGGATTGCGGCTGGCGTTCGGAACGAAGATTTTCGCTGATCCGGACCATGTGGTTGTACCGACTGTGCGGCTTGGTGACGAAGAAGAACGGTTCAAGGCCATCGGACTGGTCGAGGGCAAATTGCATACGGCGATTCATGTCTGGCGAGACGATGTGGTTCGCTTTATTTCCGTGCGTAGGAGCAATGGCAGTGAACAAAGAGACTACGATCGCTATTCCGGCCGATCCGAATGACCCGGAAGATCGCGACGTCACTGTCGCCGCGCTCGAACGCGGTCTGATGGGCCGTCGCATTCGCAAGCTGCGCAATCGTTTGGGCATGAGCCAGCAGGAATTCGCCGACGCGTTCGGGATTCCGGCGGCGAATATCCGCCAGTATGAGATCGGGCGGCACATGCCGCCCCCGGCGGTGCGGGCCTATCTCAAGGTGATCGAGGTGGAGCCGGAGATGGTGCGGCGGGTGATCGCGGGGTAGTCAACAATGGAATCAAGCGAAGGAGCACACTGTGGAAAATGTGCCGGCGTGGTTCGTCATGTCAAAGGCGCTCCAAGGGTGCCTTGTCCTAACTGCGGCGCAACGGTGCGAATTTTAGAGGTCGCCATTTTGGAAACCGTAGAAGCGCGTGATAGCATCGCGATGAAAGTCAAACGTGCGGGCACGACCGGAAAACCCGCTTTTGAATCCAAGAATGTTTGGGAACAAAACTTTGACCGGGACGAAGTGGTGAACGTTCAGCGGACTATCGACCGTGAAACAGACAGGTACACCGAAATAATCTCGACACCTGGGGGTTCGGTAATAAAACACGTTGACGAGCCATTATCGCGACATCGTGGTCGTGGGGACGACAAACCGAAGGGCAATCCCTAACGCGCCCCCAAATCCCCCTTGCCCACAGTCCCCGCCGCCATCTCCAGCATCCGATCAAGACTCTTCTTCGCCGCCAGCCTCAACCGCTCCTCGATCTCGATCCGCGGTTGCAAGTCCCGCAGCGCCACGTAGAGCTTCTCCAGCGTATTGAGCGCCATGTAGGGGCAGACATTGCAGTTGCAGTTGCCGTCCGCCCCGGGCGCACCGATGAATTGCTTGCCGGGCAGGGCCTTTTCCATCTGGTGGATGATGTGCGGCTCGGTGGCGACGATCAGCGTCTGGCCGGGGAAGGTTTTGGCGAAATTGAGGATGCCGCTGGTCGAGCCCACGTAATCCGCATGGTCGATGATCGCCGGCGGGCATTCGGGGTGCGCCGCAATCGGCGCGCCGGGGTGCTGGGCCTTGAGTTTCAGCAGTTCGGTCTCCGAGAAAGCCTCGTGGACGATGCAGACGCCCGGCCAGAGCAGCATTTCGCGATTGAACTTGCGGCTGAGATAGCCGCCCAGGTGCCGGTCGGGCCCGAAGATGATCTTCTGTTCCTTGGGGATCTGCTGGAGGATGGTTTCGGCGCTGGAGCTGGTGACGATCACGTCGCTCAAGGCTTTCACTTCGGTCGAGCAGTTGATGTAGGTCAGCGCGATGTGATCGGGATGGGCTTCACGGAAAGCCTTGAATTTCTCCGGCGGGCAGGAATCCTCAAGGCTGCAGCCCGCATCCATATCAGGCAGCACGACGATCTTTTCCGGCGAGAGGATCTTGGCCGTATCGGCCATGAATTTGACTCCGCAAAAGGCAATGACATCGGCATCGGTCGCTGCCGCCTTCTTCGACAGTTCCAGCGAATCGCCGACATAGTCGGCCAGATCCTGGATCTCCGGCTTCTGGTAATAGTGCGCGAGGATCACGGCGTTGCGCTCCTTGCGCAGACGGTCGATCTCGGCGAGCACATCAATGCCGGAAAGATTGGCGGTGAGCACAGTCATTGTTCTTCCTTTTCTCCGTCGAACGCGACAGCAACGGTTACATTGCCAAAACCCGTGACTTGCAGCGGAATGGCGAGATTCTGGCGCACGGCGTCTTTCGCCGCCGAGCGCGCAAGCTCCATCAGCACTGGATTGGCGGCCTGCTGCGCGGCGGCGCTCTCGGCGGCCTGGGTGTTTTCCTGGGTCAGCCTGTCCTGCGCGCCGCGCGTGATCCACACGCCTTCGCGCAGATACTGGGCATGGCCTTCGTCGAGATTGGGCCGGCTGAGTTTCAGCGGCGGCAGCCGCACCGAGAGGCGCTGCGCCGCTTCGTCCCAGGCCATGCGATCGCGGCCCACTTGCGAGAGATCGACAGTGTAATCGACTCGCGCCGGGATCACCGCCACCTGCCGGCTTTTGAGCATGCCATACAAGGCCTCGTCCTTCGCCGCGACCACGGGCGAAAGCTGGGCGCTGAACACGGTCAGGCTGTTCTGCTTCGAAAAGGCGGTCAGCGAGGCGGACAGCACATCGCCGCGTTGCTGCGGCCACCAGGCCCACAGCGCCGCCGCCAGCGCCGCCACGGCAATCAGCCAGGGCAGGGCAACGCCGCGCCGGGTCACCGGATCAGCGTCCATGCGTCCCCTGCTCGCGCTGCCCGGCCCTTGCCTTCCAGATCGATCAGATGGGCCTGCACCGAACGGCCCGCCGCCGGCCAGAGCTGCCGGTCGACGCCCTTGTACATGTGCGGCACCATATCTTCGATCGCGCCAATGCCTTCGCCCAGCAGCTTGACGATCTGGTTCTCGCGGCTGCGCCGGTGGCCGATCATCCCGCGCACCAGCTGGCGCGGCTTTTCCACCGCCGGGCCATGCGCCGGGTAATAGATGCGGTCCTGCCGGTCATAGAGCTTCTGCAGCGAGGCCATATATTGCGTCATGTCGCCATCGGGCGGCGAGACCACGCTGGTCGACCAGCCCATGACATGATCGCCGGTGAACAGTGCGCCGGTCTCTTCCAGCGCGTAGCACAAATGGTTGGAGGTATGCCCCGGTGTCCACAACGCGCGCAGCGTCCAGCCGGGGCCGGAAATGGCCTCGCCATCCTCGAGAATGCGGTCGGGCCGATAGCCCGGATCGAACCCAGCGTCCGAACGCGGCCCATCGTCCTTGAGCGAGAACGGCGCGCAGCCGATCACCGGTGCGCCTGTCGCCCGGGCAAGCGGTGCCGCGGCGGGCGAATGATCGTGGTGGGTATGGGTGCAGACAATGGCCTCGACCCGCGCCCCGTCGATCGCCGCCAACAAGGCTTCAACATGGTCAGACTCGTCGGGGCCCGGATCGATCACGGCCAGGCCCTTGCCGCTGCCGACCACGTAGCTTTGCGTGCCAGTAAACGTGAACGCGGACGGATTACCGGCCAGCACGCGGCGCACCAGCGGCTCGGTCTGTTCGGCAAGGCCGTGCGGCCAGGGCTTGGGTGGAAACTGCATGGATGCGGATATGGACGCTGGGCGCCCGCTCGCCAAGTCCCCGGCTCGACACCGCCGGACAGGAAAGGCAAAAGCACGGGCAAGGGAGGCTGCGATGAGCCAGCAAGGCGATCTGATTCTTGTTCTCGATGCCGGAACCACCAGCACGCGCGCCATGGTGTTCGACCGCGACGGAACGGTACGCGCCGTCGCCCAGCGCGAATTGACCCAGCACTATCCGCGGCCTGGCTGGGTGGAACACGATGCGGACGAGATCTGGCACGAAACGCTGACCTGCGCCCGGGCGGTCGTGACCGAGGCTGGCGGAGCGGAACATGTCGCCTGCCTTGGCATCACAAACCAGCGCGAAACAGTCGTCGCCTGGGACCGCTCCACCTTGCAACCGCTGCACCATGCCCTGGTCTGGCAGGACCGGCGTACGGCCGATTTCTGCGCGGTGCTGAAAGCGGGCGGGCACGAGACGGCCATTCAACAGCAGACCGGCCTGCTGCTCGATCCCTATTTCTCGGCCAGCAAGATGCGCTGGCTGCTGGACAACAGCGAAACGGTTCGCGCCGCGGCAAGCGCGGGGCGGCTGGCCTTCGGCACAGTCGAATCGTGGCTGGTCACGAAGCTGACAGGCGGCCTGCATATTTCCGATGCCAGCAACGCCAGCCGCACCAGCCTGCTGCCGCTGGCCAATGGGGCTTTCGACCGGGGCCTGTGCGAGCTGTTCGGTGTGCCGCACGCGGCCTTGCCCGAAGTGACCGACATGGCCGGGCGATACGAAAAGACCCTGCCCGAACTGCTCGGCGCTCCGATTCCGATCTGCGGCCTCGCCGGCGACCAGCAGAGCGCGACGATTGGCCAGGCCTGCCTTGCGCCCGGCCAGACCAAGGCGACTTATGGCACGGGCGCCTTCGTTCTTGCCAATATGGGCGCCACAATCCCGCAGTCGCGCAACCGCCTGCTCGGCACCGTGCTGTGCCAGCTGAACGGCGAGCGGCACTATGCGCTCGAAGGCTCGGTCTTCGTCGCGGGCAGCCTGGTCAAGTGGCTGCGCGATTCGCTGGGGCTGATCGACAGCGCCACGGAAACCGAGGGACTCGCCCGCTCGGTTTCCGACAGCGGCGGCGTAGTGGTGCTTCCCGCACTGTCGGGCCTGGGGGCGCCGCACTGGCGGCCCGAGGCCCGCGCGGCGATTACCGGCATGACCTTCGCCACCACCCGCGCCCACGTAGTGCGCGCCGCGCTCGAAGCCATGGCCATGCAAACCCTCGATCTTGCCGAAGCGTTCAGAGCCGACGGCGCGCCATGGTCGAGTCTCAGGATCGACGGCGGCATGAGCGCCAACGACTGGATGGCTCAGGATCTCGCCGACATGCTCGCCATCGAGGTCGAGCGGCCGCATTTTGTCGAGACCACCGCGCTGGGCGCGGCCATGCTTGCGGGATTGGGCGCAGGACTGTTCGGCGGGCTGGACGAGGCGGCCGCCTCGATGCGCGGCCAGTTGCGGCGATTCACGCCATGCCTGGATAGCGATTCGCGAAAACAGCGTATCAACGCCTGGCGCGAGGCCATGGCTGCCATTTAAGGCCAGGGTCAGGCTCTAGCCCGGAAGGGAGCTCCCCAGCCGTTGCCTCAACCGCTGCAAAGCGCCGGGTGCGACCTCCGGCTGCCGTTGCCGCCAGGCATGATCGAGCCGCAGCAGTCGTGCGTAGAATCGCTCTGTCGCCTCCACCAGGGCGCATACTTCGTCATCGATCAGCGCGAAATTGGCCCGGTCGGTTCCCGGGTCGTCCGGCGCCAGCGCGCCGTACCGGCGCAACTGGAACTCTGAAAGCTCGCCTTTCAGATAGGCGCGATGATTGAGCAGCCAGGCAATCGCATGCATCATCCGGGTGGTTGTCCGCAGCCCGACGCAGGACAGCGCGACGCGGGCAAGGTCCTCGTCCTGTCCCACGTCCTCGATCCTGCCCGACAGGGCAAACTCCGCGCGCACTTCCTCGGCGAGGACCAATGCCTCGCAATAGAGGCCCTCGATGATTCGCGTGTTGAGAGTTCCCACCCCAGTCATTCCGATGTTCGTTAAGACGGCAATTCCCCGATCCGCAACCGTGCCCTCGGCAATTTGCCGGACAAAAAAAGTCTGTCCCCGAACGGCACGGTTTTTCGGGATGTTTCGACCGGAATCAGGCGATGATATCGGGGATCAGATAATCCTCGATCATGGAGATCTGATCCTTGAGCTTCAGCTTGCGCTTCTTGAGCCGGGCGATCTGCAACTGGTCGGTGGAATTGGCGCCAGTCAGCGCATCGATCGCCGCGTCGAGGTCGCGGTGTTCGATGCGCAGCCCTTCAAGCCGCTTGCGCATTTCCTCTTCGGTCATGCCGCCATTCCTGCCAAACCCCGCTAAAATCCGCCACCAAAACCCTGTCCGCCGCAATCGCCGCAACATTCGGCGAATTGGCGGCATTAGGCTCTTCGCAAGATAGGCCTACTATGCTTAGATGACAATCGCGCCGGGCCCTGAATCCGGTCGAGTCGGACAGGGTTCGGCCCCCTTGAAAGGAGGTCGTCAATGGACGCATCGCATGTCAGCACACTACAGCTCAAGCACGCCGGACTGGAACGCCGGCTCGAAGAGGAAATGAGCCGCCCGATGCCCGACACTGCCGCGATCCAGATACTCAAGAAACGCAAGTTGCGAATCAAGGAACGGCTCGAACACATCTAGAGCCCTTCCCGTCCAGAATCCTTCCCGCCGCAATCGCGGCATGCGTTTCCAAAGCGTTCGGTTTCGGGTAGGCGTTATGCATGCCGAACACCCCGGTCACCGCTTCACGCAAGATTTTGACTCGCCTGCACGATGTCATGGCGGCGCGTTCGCCTGCGCAGACAAAACTCAACACCGTGGTCAATGTCATTGGCGAGGGCCTCGATAGCGAGGTCTGCTCGATCTACCTGTTGCGCGAAGGCATGCTCGAACTGTTCGCCACGCGCGGGCTGGAACAGAGCGCCGTGCACGTTACTCGCATGGGCGTCGGCGAAGGCCTGGTGGGCGCGATTGCCGGAAACGTCGAAACGCTCAACCTCGCCGAGGCGGCGGCGCATCCGGACTTTTCCTACCGGCCGGAAACCGGCGAAGACAAGTTTCATTCTTTCGCCGGCGTGCCCATTGTGCGCCACGAGCGGGCGGTGGGAACCCTGTGCGTCCAGCATGCCGATCCTCGCCGCTACGAAGACGTCGAAATCGAGACGCTGCAAACCGTAGCCATGGTGCTGTCCGAACTGATCGGCAACGCCGGGCTGGTCGATGAAGACGAGCTCTATGGCCTGGCACCGCAGCTTACCGGAGCGCAGCGGCTTGCCGGGCTGCCGCTGGTGAAGGGCCTGGCGAGCGGCATCGCGGTGTTCCACCAGCCGCGAGTCGAAATCGAACATGTCATGGCCGAAGACACCGAGGCCGAGCGCCAGCGCGTGTTCCGCGCCTTCGACAAGATGCGCGACCAGATCGACCGCATGGCCAGCCAGGCGGAATTCGGCGTGGGCGGCGAGCACGAGGAAGTGCTCGAGACTTACAGGATGTTCGCCTATGACGAAGGCTGGAAAAGGCGGATCAACGAGGCGATCGACAGCGGCCTGACCGCGGAGGCGGCGATCGAGCGCGTCCAGCAGCACACCCGCATGCGCATGCGCCAGATCGACGATCCGCTGCTGGCCGACCGGATGCATGACCTGGAGGACCTGTCCAACCGGCTGATCCGCACTGTCTCCGGCCAGCTCGGCACGGCCGCCTCGCAAGGGCTGCGCGACGATACCATTGTCATCGCGCGCAATCTCGGGCCAGCTGAACTGCTCGAATACGACAAACGGCGGCTGAAGGGCGTGATTCTCGAGGAAGGCTCGCTCACGGCCCATGTCGTCATCGTGGCGCGAGCCATGGGGGTGCCGGTGCTCGGCCGGGTGCGCAATGTGCGCGGCGTCATACGGACTGGCGATCCGCTCTTGCTCGACGCGAGCCAGGGGACTGTCGAAGTCCGCCCCGCGCCGGCTCTGGTCGAGGCATTCAAGGCCCGTTTTGCCAAGAACCGAGAGCGTCAGGCGGCCTATGCCGCGCTACGCGATGTCGAACCGGTAACTCGGGACGGGACTCGCATCACCGTCATGATCAACGCCGGCCTGCGCGACGATATGCCCAATCTGGCGCTTACCGGAGCCGATGGCATCGGACTGTTCCGCACCGAATTCCAGTTTCTGGTTTCCGCCACCCTGCCCGCGCGCGAACGCCAGACGCGGCTCTATCGCGAAGTGCTGGAAGCGGCGGGTGACAAGCCGGTGGTGTTCCGCACAGTCGATATCGGCGGCGACAAGGTGCTGCCCTATCTGCGCAACGACAGCGGCGAGCACGATGAGAACCCGGCGATGGGCTGGCGCGCCCTGCGCCTTGCGCTCGAGCGCGACGGGCTGCTCAAGGTCCAGGCGCGGGCGCTGCTTGAGGCAGCCGGGGGTCATACGCTCAACGTCATGTTCCCGATGATTTCCGAACCCTGGGAATTCGATGCGGCCAAGGAAATATTCGACCAGCAACTGCTGCAACTCAAACAGCAGAAAAAGCTGCCGCCCGATGCCATCCGCTTCGGTGCCATGCTCGAAGTGCCATCGCTTGCCGAACAGCTCGACATATTGGCGCCGAAGCTCTCATTCCTGTCGATCGGGACAAATGACCTCACGCAGTTCCTGTTCGCCGCCGACCGGGCCAATCCAAAACTGGCCGAACGCTATGACTGGCTGAGCCCTTCGATTCTGCGCTTTCTCAAACGCGTGCTGGCCTCGGTCGAGCAATACAAGATCGACATTACCGTTTGCGGCGAGATGGGCGGCCGCCAGCTCGAGGCCCTCGCGCTGATCGGCATCGGCATTCGCCGGCTTTCGATCACACCCGCGTCGGTCGGACCGCTCAAGGAACTCATCAGCAAGATCGATGCCGGCGACATTGCCGAGGCCATGAATGGCTGGCTCGCCGTGCCGCCGCCCAGCATCCGCGCTGCGCTGACGGCCTGGGCGGCAGAACGCGGGCTGGCTCTCGACTGACCGAAGCCGGCGCACGCTTTGTCGCGCATTCCCCGCCCGCAAGGCACCGTCTGGCGCATAGTGTCATACTGACGTCACTGGCGGCGTTGACTTTGCGGGGCGGGGCGGGTTTGTCGCCGCCGGATCGCCAATAACCAAAGCCGAAACGGACACGCATGGCCGAACGGGATATCGATTTTTCCGAATTGCCGCTGGAAAGCGCGGGCGCTCTGCTGCGCCGCGCGCGCGAAGAGGCGGGGCTGAGCCGCAGTGACATTTCCGCCCGGACCAAGATCGCCGAACGGCACCTGACTTCTATCGAGGACGGCAATTACGGCGCGCTGGCCAGCCGCGCCTATGCCATCGGATTCGCCCGCAGCTATGCGCGAGCCATCGGACTCGACGAGATGGAAATTGCGGCGCATGTCCGCGAGGATCTGCAAAGCATCGAGCCACAGACAGAACGGCGCGCCACGATGGCCTTCGAGCCCGGAGACCCCGCGCGCGTGCCAACCTCGCGGCTGGCCTGGCTGGCGGCGCTGGGTGCCCTCGCGACCATGCTGGTGGCCGCCTGGTTCTGGCGCGATTACTATATGCCCGGCGCGACCTTGCCCGATCTGGCGGAGAATGAGAGCCCTGCTCCCGCCTCAAACGAGCCGCAACCGCCTGTTGCCGGCGCTCAGGCGGCGCAGGGTCCGGTTGTGTTCACAGCGCTGGAACCGGGCATCTGGGTCAGATTCTACGACGCATCCGGCACACAACTGATGCAAAAGCTGATGGAACAGGGCGAGACCTATACCGTTCCCGCCGACGCCAATGGCCCGATGGTGCGGACCGCGCGCCCCGATGCCCTGCAAGTGACGATTGACGGCCGGGTCGTGCCCAAATTATCCGAACGGCAGATGATCGTCAGCGATTTACCGGTCACGGCGGCGGCATTGCTGGCGCGGTCGGCGGATAGTCCCGCGGCAGCGTCACCAAGCCCCGCCGCAGCACCGCAGCCGCGTGCGAGTCCGGCGGCTACAATACGAGTTCCGCTGACCGAGCGTCCGCGCGAAGTCCGTTCTTCCCCATCTTCGGCGCCCCGGACGGCGGCGGCGAATCCGCAAGCGGTGTCCGCCTCATCTCCGCAACCTTCCACCGTTTCGGACTAAGGCGCACTCGACAGCGGCGCGGCGGTTGGGCAATCATGGGTCGCGGTTCAGCGGCCGTTCGGCTTGGCCGCGCAAGACAGGACCACAAATTGAGAGTTCGGGAGCATTCGTGCAATGAAATACCCGCTTAGCGGCCTGCGCCCGGCAAAGGCCGCACTGCTGACTGGTCTGGCGCTGACAATGGCTGGCGCGGTTGTCCCCGCCAGTGCGCAGGACAACATGCTGGAAGCGCGAATCCGGCGGATGGAGTCGGAAATCCGCGCGATTCAGCGCAATGTCTTCCCCGGCGCAGACGGCAAGGTCTTTACGCCCGAAGTGGCGGCCGGTGGCGCAACCGGCGCAGCTTCGGGCCTACCTGCCACGACGCCAGTAACCGATTTGCTGGCGCGGATGGATGCGCTTGAGGCGCAGATGAAGCAGCTGACCGCGCAAAGCGAAGTGAACACCAACCGCATCGCCAAATTGGAGGCTGCCCTGATGCCGCCGGCGGCTGGGCCCGCGGTTCCGCCGGTTGCCGGGGCGACGCCCGCTGCGGCTGCGGCCGCTCCAACGCCCGCTCCCACTCCAGCGCCAACCCCTGCCGCAACACCGGCGCCATCGGCTTCGCAATCCAATCTTTCGGCAATGACCGGAGGGGCCAGCTCACCCAAGCCCGCGGCGGCCCAGGCTCCGGCCGCCGGGCCTTCGGCGCAACGGCTTGCCGCCGTGCGCGCAGTGGTCAAACCGCAGACCAACGATCCCGGCGACGACGAATATTCATACGGTTTCCGCTTGTGGGATGCGAAATTCTATCCCGAGGCGCAGCAGCAACTCAAGCTGATGATCGACCGATATCCGCGCCATTCCCGGATAAGTTATGCCAGAAACCTGCTTGGCCGCGCCTTTCTCGACGACGGCAAGGCGCGCGAGGCGGCAAGCTGGTTCCTGCAGAACTATCAGGCCAACAAGTCGGGCGAGCGCGCGCCCGACAGCTTGCTCTATCTCGCCGAATCGATGCGTCAGCTGAAAGATACCAGCCGCGGCTGCATTGCCCTATCCGAATTCGCCGAGACTTATCCGCGCGAGGCGGCGGGCCGGCTCAAGGGCCAGTACGATGAAACCCGCGGCGGGCTTAAGTGCAATTGACAGGCCGGCCTCACCCGGGCCGGAGTTAGCCGGCCGTTTTGGCGAGGGATTGGCCAGCTTGTGGCCAGAACCCGGCAGGCTGGGACTGGCTGTCTCCGGCGGCCCGGACAGTCTCGCCCTCTTGCTGCTGGCCGCCGCCGCCCTGCCGGGGCGCATCGAAGCCGCGACAGTCGACCATGGCCTGCGCGCCGAAAATGCCGGGGAAGCCCGTGACGTAGCGGACTTGTGTCTGGCGCTTGACATCCCCCACGAAATTCTGACCGTGACGGTCGAACCGGGCAATGTCCAAAGCGAGGCGCGCATGGCGCGGTATGCCGCCCTCGCCGGCTGGATGGAGCGCCAGAAGCTTGACGCCCTGGCAACCGCGCATCACGCCGACGACCAGGCGGAAACGCTGCTGATGCGGCTCAACCGGGCGAGCGGCGTTTCAGGGCTGGCCGGTGTGCGCGCATCGGGCGCGGTTCCGGGTACCGAATTGCTGTTGCTGCGACCGCTGCTCGACTGGCGGCGAAGCGAACTGGCGGAGATTGTCGTGGCAGCAGGCATAGAGGCAGCCCAGGACCCCAGCAATGTGGACGACCGCTTCGATCGTGCACGGCTGCGCAAGGCCATGGCCGGCGCAGATTGGCTGGACGTGAGCGCGCTGGCCGAAAGCGCCGCGCATCTTGCCGACGCAGACGCCGCGCTTGACTGGGCGGCGCGGCGCGAATGGACGGAATGCGTGACCAGGGACGGTCCCGGCCTGACCTACCGCCCCCGGGCGCCGCGCGCCATCGCCCTCAGGGTTCTGGCGCACGTCGTGCGCGAATTGTCCGGCGAGGACGTGCGGGGCAGTGCGCTTGCCCGGCTGTTCGACAGTCTGCTTGCCGGCCAGCCGGCCTCGATCGGCAGCCTTGTCGCAAGGCCGATGCGCGGCGCCTGGAGTTTCAGCCCGGCGCCAAAGCGCAGGAACTAGGTCCCGGTCAGCGAATCGCCCATGCTCGCGGTCTTGCCCCGGGTGATATAGACCTTGTCGCCGACCTGTGTGGTCTGAAACACTTTGGCGGCAAAAGGTTCGGGCATGCCGATGCAGCCATGGCTGGCATAGCCCCATTCGACTGTGGTGGCATGCAGGCTAATGCCGTCATTGGTGAGGCGCTGCATGTATGGCATCGGCGCGTCGTAGAGATTCGAAACGTGGTGCCGCCGCTTTTCGGTGATCGGGAAGATGCCTACTGGCGTCGGCTTGTCTTGCGTCCCCAGCAGCACCGCCGCCGCCCCGATCTCGTAACCGTTGCGGAAAATGGAAATGACGCGGGCGTCGAGATCGACCGTCATCACGATCGGCCCTTCGGGCACATCCTTGTCGTCCCAGTGCCATTCGCCGTACTTGATCGGGCCGGAGATCGGCAGGATGCGCTTGATGACAAAGCGTTCGTCCGTGGGCGAGGGTGCCGGCGCGGGCGCCGCGGCAGGGGCGGACTTCGCGGGGCCGTCCTTGCCGGGGGCATAGGCGGCAACCTCCGCTCCGCCCTTGTGTGCAACGGCACGCGGTTCATCGGACAGCAGGACCCAGGCGGCCAGCCCCACGAAACCGCAGAAAGCCGCCGCCAACAATTTCCAGCCGTTCGAAAGCCCGCTCATAGTGCATCCCGTCATCAGGTTTCACCGGCTTTATCGCGCATTTTCGCGCAATTCGCCAGTATGGACCACAGGGGCGTCCCGCCGGGGGACTCGCACGGACGGAAAGGTTAACCGGCCAGCGCCGCAGCGGCACGGGCTGCCTGCTCGATCGCCGCCACATCGGGTGGCCCCTTCGGCACCATCCAGCTGCCGCCAACACAAAGCACCGAATCCATCGCCAGCCACTCGGGCGCGCTGCCGAGGCCGATGCCGCCGGTCGGGCAGAACCGCGCCATGCCGAACGGCGCGGCAATGGCCTTGAGCGCGGCAATCCCGCCAGATGCCGCCGCCGGGAAGAACTTGAAGTGATTCAAACCCAGGTCGAGGCCGGACATGATGTCGCTGGCATTGGCTGTTCCGGGAAGGAAGGGCACGCCCGACGCCACGGCGGCGCGCCCCAGACTCACTGTCAGCCCGGGCGAGACGATGAACTCCGCTCCAGCGGCCAGCGCCTTGTCGAGATCGGCCGGATTAAGCACTGTGCCAGCGCCGACAACCGCGCCCGGCACCTGTTTCATTTCGCGGATCGCATCGAGCGCGCAGGGCGTGCGCAGCGTTACTTCGAGCGCCCGGAGGCCGCCTGCGACCAGGGCCTGTGCAACCGGAAGCGCATGCGACACATCCTCTATCACCAGAACCGGAATCACCGGCGCGAGCCGCATCACTGCTTCGGGACTGGTCAAGAGGCATGCTCCCGCGCAAAGGCCGCCGCCGCGCCATAAAGGCCGGGCTGAGGATGGGTTATCAGTTTCACCGGGATCGATTCCATCCGCTGTCTATAGCGCCCCTTGGCGCAAAAACGCGCATGAAACCGGCTCGAGGGCAGCAAGTGCCGGATGCGGTTGGTCAGCCCTCCGGTCAGCGCGACGCCCAGCGAGCCATGCGCCAACGACAGGTCGCCAACCGCCGCGCCATAGGCGGCGAAAAACAGATCGAAGGCGCGCGCGTCCCTGCCGGCGATGACATCGTGCCAGAGCTGCGCGTCGCTGCGCCCATCCCCGGGGGCGAATGTGCGCACCACTTCCCCCAGCCCCGGCCCCGAAACCACTCGCTCGATCGAACAGCGACCATGGCGCGTGGAAATTGCCGCCGAAACCTGCTTCTCGGCCTCATCGAGCGGAGCGAAATGCACGTGCGACCCTTCGGTCTCGAGCACTGTCACGCCGTCATCACGCCTTTGCAGAACCGCAACGCCCAGCCCGGTGCCGGGACCGATCACTGAAATGGCGCCGCGCCCGGGCAAGGGCACGTCCGGACCGCACAGGCGCACGATGTGTTCCGGCCCAAGCGCATCGACCGCATGGGCCATGGCGCCGAAATCGTTGAGCAAGCTGAAACAGTCGAGGCCGAGTTCGCCAGCCAGGCTGGCCGGATCGACCACCCAGTGCGAATTGACGAAACGCACCGGGCCGCCAGTCACCGGTCCCGCCACGCCGAATGCCGCATGGTGCGGCAGCGGCTGATTCAGCCTTTCGCCGAAAGCCTGCCAGGCCTCGGCAAGCCCGGTAAATTCGCTGGCCGGCAGTACGACTGGTTCACCCAGCGACAACACCTTGCCCTTGGCCACTTCGGCAAGTGCAAAGCGCGCATTGGTGCCGCCGATATCGCCCGCAACGATCAGCACGACGGAGTGGCCGGATTGTCTTGCATCGCCGCGCGGGTTAGCAGCCACGCGGCAGTGGCGCCACTGGTAAGTACGCGGTTTGACCAAGAGTTATGATGCGCTGATTGTCGGCGGTGGCCACAATGGCCTGGTCTGCGCTTTCTATCTGGCGCGCGCCGGGCTGAAAGTGCTGGTGCTGGAACGGCGGCACATAGTCGG
>JBFWSE010000042.1:0-25913 GCA_050248535.1 Novosphingobium sp. | reverse complement strand
AATTACGCTACCGGCGAGCGCTATCTCTCGGTGCCGGATTTCCTGCCGGAATGAACTTGGCCCCTCCCCTTCAGGGGAGGGGTTGGGGTGGGGAATGTAGCCACTCCAACCATCGCAGGGAGGACAGGCCCCACCCCCGGCCCCTCCCCTGAAGGGGAGGGGAGTATGGAGCGCATCGCCTACTCTGACGGCACAACCGCCCTGACCGGCTGGCTGGCCCGGCCGGCAGGCGCAGCCCGCGCGGCTGTCGTAATCTTTCCGACCATCGCCAACGTCAACGAACACATGAAGCGTCGCGCGGGCATGCTCGCGGATGCTGGCTGCCTTGCGATGATCGCCGATTTCTATGGCGAATCGGTGCCGAGTTTCGAGGCGGCAGGCCCGCTGGCGCAGAAGCTGCGCGCCACGCCCGAGCACTACCGCGCGCGCCTTGCCGCCGCGATTGCCAAACTGCGTGGGCTTGCCGCAGGTTTGCCCGTGGTGGCAATCGGCTATTGCATGGGCGGCCAGGCCGCGCTCGAGGCGGCGCGCGACGGGCAGGACCTGGTTCTTGCAGTGAGTTTCCATGGCCTGCTCGACACGCAAAAACCAGCCGAACCCGGCGCCATCAAAGCGCGCCTCTTGGTCTGCCACGGCGATGCCGATCCAATGGTGCCGCACGAACAGGTGCTGGCCTTCTGGAACGAAATGAACAAGGCCGGGGCCGACTGGCATTTCCACGCCTATTCCGGCGTCAAGCACGGCTTCACCGACCCGGCCAGCGATGCGCGCGGTCTACGCGCCATTGCCTACAACCCCAGCGCCGAACGGCAGAGCTGGGCAGCGCTGATGGCGATGCTGGACGAAATTCTGGGGTAAGGCCAATACCCCTTTTGCAATCCTGTCCCCGCTCGTCCTGAGCCTGTCGAAGGACGTTGGCACAACGGTTGCGCTAACACCCCTCGACAGGCTCAGGACGAGCGGAGTTGAGGTAAAGCAAACCAGCTAGGCCAGCTCGCTCTCCCGCGCCGCGACATCGCGATAGAGCGTCGTGCGCTGGCGCAGCGGCCGACCAGCCGAAGCCGCAGCCGCGCGCAGATCGCCCACGCTGACTTCCTGCCCATGCGCCGCGCCCGCCGCACGGCTGATACTTTCGTTCATCAGCACGCCGCCCAGGTCGTTCGCCCCCGCCGCCAGAACCGCGGCCGCGCCGGGCACGCCCAGCTTGACCCAGGAACACTGGATCGAATCGATCTGCCCCACCAGCGCGAGGCGCGCGACTGCATGCATCATCACGGCCTCGCGCCAGGTCGGCCCCTTGCGGCTCTGGCCCCGGCGATACATCGGCGCTTCCATGTGGACCAAAGGCAGCGGCACGAATTCGGTGATCCCGCCCGTCTCGCTCTGCAAGCGCCGCAGCGCCAGCAAGTGCCGCGCCCAGTGTTCGGGACCCTCCACATGACCGTACATGACGGTTGACGTGGTCGGCAGGCCGGCAAGATGCGCATTGCGCACTACGCCGAGCCATTCTTCAGTGGTCTGCTTGTCGGGGCAAATCTGGCGGCGAATATCGTCGCACAGAATTTCCGCAGAGGTTCCCGGCAGCGAACCCAGGCCATCGTCCTTGAGGCGCTTGAGGTAATCCAGGGTACTCACTCCCAAGGTCGCCGCGCCCTGCGCGATTTCCAGCGGCGAGAAGGCGTGGATGTGCAAGTCGGGACAGGCCGACTTCACCGCACGGACGATGGCGGAATAGGTCTCACCGGTATAGCTCGGGTGAATGCCGCCTTGCAGGCACACTTCGGTCGCGCCCTTGGCCACAGCCTCGCGGGCGCGATTGGCGACTTCCTCAAGATCAAGATTGTAGGGCTTGTCACGGAACCCCGCCTTGCTCGACGTCTTGGAAAAGGCGCAGAACGAACAGGCGTAGGTGCAGATGTTGGTGTAGTTGATGTTGCGGTTGATGACGAATGTTACATCGTCGCCAACGACATCGCGACGCAGCGCATCGGCCGCCTCGACCACGGCCTGCGCCGCCGCGCCGCGCGTTTCGAACAGGGCGACGACTTCGGCCTCGCTCAGTTCGAAGCCATCGGCGGCGCGATCGAGAATGCGGTGGAGCTGCGGCGCCGTCGTGCCGGCATGAAAACGGCCGAGCGGCTGCTGCGGTGTTCCGGGGACATCCTCGGCGACCCCGGGGCTCCACTGGCTGTCGCGGGCAAGGCCGTCAGCATCGGCCTGCTTGAGCACATACGGGCGCAATTTGGCGTCGATCCAGCTGCGATCAGTCGAATTGACGAAGCGCGGATAGATCGTCAGCCGCTCGACCAGGGGCAACCCGGCCCGTGCGCAGATGGTTTCCAGCCGGGCGATCTCGGGCCAGGGCGCTTCCGGATTGACGTGATCCATGGTGACCGGCGAAATCCCGCCCCAGTCGTCGATCCCCGCCTCGAGCAGATCGGCAAGGCGTTCGTCGTTGAGATTGGGCGGGGCCTGGACCGAGACTTCGCCGGGCAGCACGATCCGCGCAGCGGCGAGGACGCGCAGGAAATCCTCGCGACTGGCGACCTCATTGCCCGCCATCTTGGTGCCCGGCTTGGGCAGGAAATTCTGGACGATGACTTCCTGCAAATGGCCATGCTTTTCATGGACATCGCACAGCGCCAGCAAGGCCTCGATCCGCTCTTCCGGTGTTTCGCCAATGCCGATCAGGATGCCGCTGGTCATCGGCACCCGGGCGCGGCCAGCCGCTTCCAGTGATGCAAGGCGCACGGCCGGAACCTTGTCGGGCGAACCATGGTGCGCCTCACCCTTCGCCAGCAGGCGCTCCGAGGTACTTTCCAGCATCAGCCCGGCAGAGGCGGCAAAAGGCCGCAGCATCAGATAGTCGGCTTCCTCCAGCACGCCGGCATTCACATGCGGCAACAGCCCGGTTTCCCTGAGCACCAGCTCGGCGCAGTGGCGGACGTAGTCGATAGTGCGAGCAAAGCCGCGTTCCGCCAGCCATTCGCGCGCTACGGCATAGCGCCGCTCCGGCGCATCGCCGAGTGTGAACAGCGCTTCCTTGCAGCCGGCCGCCGCACCGGCGCGGGCGATTTCCAGCACTTCCTCTTCGGAAAGATAAGGGGCCTTCAGCCGCGAGGGCGTGGTGGCGAAAGTGCAATAGTGGCAAACATCGGTGCATAGCCGGGTCAGCGGGATGAAGACCTTGGGCGAATAGGTCATCCGTGCCGCACCGCGGCCGTCGCGGCGCGCGCGCGCCTCGGCCATCAGCGCGTCGAGCGGCGTATTCAACAGGCGTGCAATCAATTCACGGTCAGCAAGTGCCATGGCTATCCCATTCCCAAACCGGCTGCTGACAGTGCTACGCGCGCAAGCCGCTCCCGGTCCGCGGCGTCGCACATGACTGTTGCCGTGACATGCACTGCTACCCCGCTTGCCCCAAGCTCCTGGGCGTCGGCGGCGTCGGCGAGGTCGATCAGCAAGTGATCGACAAGGCCTGAGTAATGCCTGGCGATGGCAAGATTGTCGCATGCGATTCCGAGTTCCGCAAGCATCTTGGCAAGCGGCCCCTTGATCGCCTTGCCGCCCACCAGCGGCGAGACGGCAACCAGCGGCACCTTTCGGGCGAGCAGCGCCTCGCGCACGCCATCGATGGCCAGCATCGGATCGACGCTGAGAAAGGGGTTGGACGGGCACAGGACAATCGCGGCAAGGTCTGGCCGGGCCAGCGCTTGGGCAAAGCCGGGCGAAGGCGGCGCGCCAGGCGTTCCGGTAAAGCGGATGCCCTTCACCGCTGGTTCGCAACGCTCGCGCACGAAATAGTGCTGGAAGTCGAGCCAGCCCTTTTCGGTCTCGATCTGGGTGTGCACCGGCGCATCGGACATTGGAACGACAGCCGGACCAATGCCCAGCGCCCCGGTCAGCCGCGCGGTGACTTCGGACAGGCTTTCCCCGGCCCTTAACCGCCAGGACCGCGCGATGTGCATCGCCATGTCGCGGTCGCCCAGGTTGAACCATTGCGCCTCGCCCAGCTTGCCGAGCTGTTCGAGCGCCTGCCATGACTCATCCGCCACCCCCCAGCCGCGCTCGGCGTCATTCAGACCGGCAAGCGCATAGACGTTCGAATCGATGTCAGGACATATAGTTAGGCCCAGATGTTCGAAATCGTCACCGGTGTTGACCACTATTGTCAGCCGTTCGGGCGGCAGCACCGCGGCGAGCCCGGCAGCCAGTTTCGCCCCGCCGACTCCGCCAGACAATGCAAGCACATGGCCGCTCACCGGAACATGTCCTCCACCATTGGCCGCACGACACTTGCCGCGCCAGGGCCGTCCCCGTCCATCACCCATTTGCCCGCCCCGCGCACCAGCGCGACCGGGGTGCCTTCCGCCCCTTCGCCCATGGCAAGAACAGCCATGGCGGCCACGGCATCGGCAATGGCGATGACTGTCGCCTGCAGGGTTCGCCCGAACAGGTCCCGCCCCTTGCCCCGCTGGTCGTCGAGCACCGTCAGTCCGGCGCAGCCGATGGCCGCACCCACCGTGCCGATCCGCCATGCCCGGCCAAGGCTGTCGGCGATGACCACGGCGGGAGCCGCGCCGCACAGCCCGGCCAGTTCCGCCCGAATCGCCCGCGCGCTGGCGTCGGCATCCATGGGCCAGAGCAGCACGGTATCCTCCTCGCCGCCTTCAACATTCGAGGCGTCTATCCCGGCATTGGCCAGAACATGCCCGCACTTGTGCCGGGCGATCACCGCCGCCGGAGTCGCGCGCAGGATCTCGCTGCTTTCATCAAGGATCAGCTGGGCAAACGGCGGCTCGCGACCGGACTTCGCGGCCAGATCGCGCGCGGCATCGCCCGGCACAATATCGCTCAGCCGGACCAGCCGCCCTTCCGCCTTGGAGACGATCTTCTGTGCGACGACAACCACGTCGCCCGCACCGATAGCTTCACCCTGCCGCAGCGCAGCCGCAAGGATTTCCGCGGCAATCTGCGTGCCCGGCGCGAACAGCGGCATGCCGCCCAGAGGCACTGTGCTCAATCCCGCCATTCCCGTCATCCCACCAGCCTGCTGTTCAAATTACGGGTTGCCAGCCCCCGCTCCGCCGCTATCGGCAATGGCATTGCCTTGGCAACACAGATTCTTGGGAGAAAGACGATCATGGCCTCGATTGCGGTAATTGGCGGAACCGGACATTTGGGCAAGGGTATCGCCCGGCGCCTGGCCAAGGCGGGCCACAGCGTGACCATCGGCTCGCGCGCGGCGGAAAAGGGCGAAGCGATTGCCGCCGAAATGGGCCTTGGCACCAGAGGCACTTCGAACGACGAGGCGGCAAAGGGCCAGGACGTGGTGATCGTTACAGTGCCCTATGAAAACCAGGAATCGACGCTGAAGGCCATCGCCCCGCTGGTCGGCGCGGCCATCGTGGTGGACACCACCGTGCCGCTGGTGCCGCCCAAGGTGATGCGGGTGCAACTTCCCGCCGCCGGCTGCGCCGCGCTGGAAGCGCGCGAGTACCTGGGGCCGGACGTGCGTTTCGTCACGGCCTTTCACAATGTCGCGGCGCACATCCTCGACAGCGATGGCAAGCCCGAATGCGACATCCTCGCTTTCTCCGACGATGTCGAAGCCCGCAACACCGTGATCGGTCTGATCGGCGACATGGAATTGCGCGGGCTATCCGGCGGCGCGCTGGCCAATTCGGCGGCTGCCGAGGCGCTGACCTCGATCCTTATCTACATGAACAAGACCTACAAGGCCGACGGCGCGGGTATCCGTTTCACCAATCTAGCCACGGCGCCGGCCATCCCCTGATCCGGCGTGATCACATGGGTCGTCATCCCGGTAAAGCCGCCTGCCGGCGCGAAGACCCGGCTCGCCGGAGCGCTTGACGCAGTCCAGCGCGAGGACCTGGTGCGCGCCATGCTGGCGCATGTCGCGGGCCAAGTGCGCAACTCATCCAGGGTGAACCGGGTGCTGATCCTGGGGCCCTCGCGGCTGGGCCTTGCCGACGATGTACCGCTGCTGCCCGACCCGGGTACCGGACTGAACCCGGCTCTGCAATCGGTGCTGCCGCAAGTCGAGGCCGACCGGCTGATCGTGCTCCATGCCGATCTGCCGGGCCTGACTACAGCCGAAATCGACCGCCTGGCCGACACGCCGCAGGGAACCATCGCCATTGGCCCGGACCGCCACGGCACAGGCACCAACGCGCTGTCTTTGCCATTGCCGCGCGCAAAAGACTTTACCTTCGCCTTCGGGCCTGACAGCTACGCAAGGCATGTTGCCGAGGCCGGAAGGCTTGGCATTGCTATCGAAACCATCCGCAGCGCGGGACTGGAACGGGACGTAGACGAGCCGGAAGACCTGGCCGACGCGGCCTTCCTGCCCGGCAAAGCGGAGTAGAACGGAGAGGAAAAGCGGGAGATGAATGCCAAGGATATCGACCTTTCGGGCCAGGTGGCCTTCGTCACCGGAGGCGGCGGCGGCATCGGCAGGGCCTCGGCCTATGCGCTTGCAGAAATGGGGGCGGATATTGCCATTCTCGAATCGATCCCGGAACGCTGCGACGAAACCACCGCGCTGATCGAAAATCTCGGCCGCAAGTGTCTGGCCATAAACGCCAATGCGATGGAGTCCGACGCTGTGGTCAGCGCAGTCAAATCGGCTGCTGACAAGTTCGGGCGCATCGATGTGCTGGTCAACAACGTCGGCGGAGTCGCCCGCAAGCCGTTCATCGAACTGGCCGAGAAGAACTGGCGGCGGCACATCGACCTCAATCTGGTCAGCCACCTCGCCGCGACCAGCACCGCGGTGCCAGTGATGATCGCCGGTGGACGCGGTGGCTCGGTGATAAACGTCTCGTCGATCGAGGGCGCGCGCGCTGCGCCGGGATATGCAGTCTATGCCGCCTGTAAGGGAGGCCTCAACAATTTCACCCGCACTCTCGCTGTGGAACTGTCGGATCACCAGATCCGGGTGAACTGTATCGCGCCGGACTATACCGCCACTCCGGGAGTGAGCGGCTGCTGGACCGGCAGCGCCGACGAGTCCAACTGGCACCAGCCCGACGCGGCCCAAATCGAGATCATCCGCAAGCGCATTCCGCTAGGGCGGCGGGGGCTGGAGCATGAATGCGGCAAGCTGGTCGGCTTCCTCGCATCGCCCGCAGCCAGCTACATCACCGGCGCGATCATTCCTGTCGATGGCGGCACCTGGGCTTCGGGCGGCTGGGTTCGTGATAAGACCGGCGACTGGATTCTGCCACCGGAAGCATGACAATCAATACAAGGACTTGAGAGATGCCTTATACCCTCAGCGTTACCCTGCCTATCGACCACATCCATCTTACCGAGGAGTTCTGCACGCGTCAGGCCCTGATCGACATGGCGCAGACTGCAGAAAAGGCGGGATTCTGGTCGGGCTCGGTCACCGACCATCCGATCCCCGGCTATCGCTGGCTGGATAATGGCGGACATTACGCGCAGGACCCCTTCGTCATGCTGTCGATGGTCGCCGCCGTGACTACAAGGCTGCGCCTTCAGACCAACATCGTGGTGCTGCCCTATCGCAATCCCTTCGTCACGGCGCGGGCGGTATCTTCGCTCGACGCTTTCTCGGAGGGCCGCTTCGTCTTCGGCATGGGCGCGGGCTACCTCAAGCCCGAATACAAGGCGCTGGGCGTAGATTTCGACAGCCGCAACGATCTGATGGACGAATATATTGTCGCGATGAAACTGGCCTGGAAGGGCGAGGACTTTGCTTTCGAGGGCACCGGGTATACCGCCGTGGGCAATCGCATGCTGCCCACCCCGATCCAGAAGCCGCACCCGCCGCTGCTGATCGGCGGCAACAGCAAGCGCGCGCTGCGCCGCTGCGCCGAACATGGCGACGCCTGGCATCCGTTCATCGTGCCCAAGATGGTGACCGACACCGCCCGCACCGCCAATATCTCCAGCGACGAGGATATCCGCGCCGCGATCGACTACATGAACGAACATTGTGTCAAGATCGGCCGCGAGACTCCACCCGACGTGATCCTTTCGAGCACCTTCTCGATCAAGCGCGGCTTCAACGCACAGGAAGCAATCGACAATTACGAGCACATGCGCAGCCTCGGCTCTATCGGCTCGGGCGCGAGCATCGACGCGCAGACCCGCGCCGAATGGTGCGATCTCGCCTTGCAGTTCGGCGAGGAAGTGATCGCCAAGCTCGATTGACCTTCGCCAATTCAGTGCGTTGGCATTGACCGCACCCCTGCGCCAGCAGACACTCTCCATCGGGGAGAGAACACGCATGCCGCAGCCGTGGAGGTACTGGCGCTCGGCCGCTACCCGGTTTTTTCGGCCGTTCAGGACGAGGACAGAAAACCGGCCTAATCTCCTCTCCGGCTTGACCCATTCAACTTTTGAACGAATATG
Source organism: Novosphingobium sp. (assembly GCA_050248535.1). Taxonomy (GTDB): domain Bacteria; phylum Pseudomonadota; class Alphaproteobacteria; order Sphingomonadales; family Sphingomonadaceae; genus Novosphingobium. Next base: position 17,510 of record JBFWSE010000042.1, on the reverse strand, counting down.
GCCGCCAGTTGCCTGACGGCCGCTTGATTAGGGAGATCGTAAATTGCGAAAGGTCGCTGCCTTTACCTTGATTGTCCTCGCCGCGCCCTTGCTGGCTGCTGCACCCGGTTCGCCAGCTCCTTCGGCCGCGGACACAGTCCGCACGCGCATTGCCGGATTCCGCGAACTGGGCGCGGCCTTCAAGAACGTTTCGGACGGCATGCGCGGCGATCCGCAGATCATTCTGATCCAGCAGAGCGCTCGCCAGATCAAGAATAGTTCTGCGGCGATAAACAACTGGTTCCCGGCGGGCAGCGGCCCGCAGAGGGGCATCAAGACATCCGCGAAACCCGAAATCTGGACCCGGAGCGCTCAATTCGCCGCGGCAAAGGCCAATTTTGCTCGCCAGGCCGATGCCTTCCAGGCCGCGGCTGCAAGCGGCAATGCCAGCACCATCCGCGGCGCTTTCCGCCAGCTGGGCGGCACCTGCAAGGGCTGCCACGACCAGTTCCGCGTCCCTCCGGAAAACTAAGGGTGGTCGCCTTGGCCAGACACCTGCTGTTGTTGGCCGCGATACAGGCCGCCTTGCCCTACGCTGCGCTTGCCGAACCGGCCCCTGTCCCGCGCGCAGCGCCCGCACCAGGCCTGCTCGGGGCGGCAATCAACGTTGCAGACGTGCAAAAGGAAGTCGATTTCTATACCAAGGGTCTCGGCTGGAGAGTCGCGACAACGCTGGATTTGGGCTCAAGATCCGAAACCATCTTGATGTATGGCGACAATCCGGCGGGTGCTTCGATCCTGCTGATGCATGACAAAAATCCCGATGCCTCGGCGATTATCGCGCATGGCAATGGCTTTTCCCGCCTGGTCATCCGCGTGTCCGATCTGGCCGAGATAGCGGACCGACTCGATGCGCAGGGCTATCCGCATGAGCAGATCCGCAGCGCTGCCATGGGCGTGCGGATCATGTTGCTCAATGACCCGGAAGGCTTCAAGATCGAACTGGTCGAACAACCGGCGAAAGGAACACCCTGATGGAACTTGCACGCCGCCGCCTTCTGGCAATTGCCGGCATTGCTCCGCTTGCGCTTGCAGCCTCGGCCCGCGCCATGGCCGAAGAGGCTGCCTGTTACGATCCCGCGAGTCTGCCGCTCTCGCAGAAGAACATGCGGCGTTCACTGGGGTACATGGAAGCGAGCAACGACACGGCCAAGAGCTGCGGAGCCTGCGCTTTTTACAAATCGGCTGGCGGCAATTGCGGCTCTTGCCAGTTGCTGAGCGGCGGCGCTGTCAACAAGGGCGCGGTCTGCACCTCGTTCGCGGCAAAAGCCCAATGAGTACAAGCTCTTCCGCGGTCAGGGTGTGGGACATACCCACCCGTCTGTTTCACTGGCTGCTGGTCATCCTGATCGGTTTTTCCTGGTGGAGTGCCGAACAGCGCATGATGGACTGGCATGCGCTGTCGGGCGTTTTCGTGCTCGGACTCATAGTGTTCCGGCTGATCTGGGGGGTAATCGGTGGCAGCACTGCTCGCTTTTCGCATTTTCTGCGCTCGCCCGGCTACGTCATCGCCTATCTGCGCCAGTCGACCAAATCGCTGCGCGCCGCCGGCCATAATCCGGTGGGCGGTTACAGCGTCGTGCTGATGCTGCTGCTGCTGGCGGTGCAGACTGGCACCGGGCTGTTCGCCGTGGACGTCGACGGGATCGATTCCGGCCCGCTATCCTTCCTGGTCAGCTTCGATCAGGGCCGCGCCGCTGCGGGCGTGCATCACCTCAGTTTTACGCTGCTTCAGATCGTCGCCGGCCTGCACATCATTGCCATCCTGTTCTACCTGTTCGTCCGCAAGCGCGATCTGGTGAGGCCGATGGTTACAGGCAGCGACAAGGACATAGAGACCCGGGACGGCGAATTGGCGCCGGCCTCCCCGTTGCGGCTGATCGCTGCGGCAGCCATTGCCGCAGCCTTTGCCTGGGCGGCGTGGAAGGGTTTCTGGCTTTGACTGCGACCAGCGCAACACGGGCAGCGCCGGACAGCGTTGAGGCAATGGGCTGGGACGAGCTTGGGCTCGTCTGCGAAGGCCTCGCCTATGGCCAGCGGCTGCTGCGCGCGGCTACGCAGCCGGTTACCCGGCAGTTTTCGCTGGGTCCGCGCGGTGCCTTCATTCTCAGCCTCATTTCGGGCGGGGCGCGTTTTCCGCTCGAACTGGCGCAGGCCTTCAAATGCGGCCGCAGCCTGATCACTGCCGAACTGACGCGCCTTACCGAAGCAGGTCTGGTGACGGCCAAGACCGGGGAACAGGACAAACGCCGGACAGAATTGGCGTTGACCTCTGCCGGTGAGGCTGCCTGCAACCGCGTACGCAGCGAAATGGAGCGCATCCTCAAACGCAACATGGCAGATTATTCCCCCGAGGACGTGCGGCTGTTCTCGCGCATGCTACGCGATGCGCGGCGGCTGGAAGGCGGCGAGGCCGCAACCTGACCCGACGCCGAGAATGCTCTCAGATGCGATTGCCAGTCAGCTTGGACGAACCGAACATGCCCATCTTGACCTTGCCGAAGATCTGATCGCCTTCGATAGTCAGATCGTATTTCAGCGTCATCTTCATCGGCTGATCGACTGCCAGATCGAACTTGACCCGGTTGCCGGTGACTGTGCCGGTGAAAGCCTGAGAACCCATGGGACTAATCAGTTCGCCGGAGACCGTGTCCCGGTCGGTGGCAAATTTGCCGGTCATTTCCTGATCGCCCATCGGCGTCGACATGACCATGGCCCATTCGCCATCGACCGAAACCGGCCCAGATGATTGCACCACGGGCGCTTGTTGCACCTTTTCGCCAGCCGGCGGCGTAGATGTCAGCGGCTGACCGGCATGGCCGGAAATGTCGCGGCCTTCGACCAGGTCGAGGATCTTCGCCGGGCTGAGCGGCAGATCGAGATGCAATTCGCCAAATTCCGCGAGCGCATCGGCGATAGCATTGACCAGGGTAGGAGGCCCGATGATAGCCCCGCCCTCGCCCACGCCGCGCATGCCGCCAATCGTCTCGGAAGGTGTATTGGCGTGGACATATTCGAAGTCCGGCACATCCGTGATCGCCGGCATCAGGTAGTCCTTGAACGTCGCCGCCAAGGGATTGCCGCGCGCGTCGTAGGGCATGTCCTCAAGCAGCACCTGGCCGATGCCCTGGGCCAGCCCGCCTGCGATCTGGCCCTCGACCACACCAGGATTGATCACCGTCCCGCAGTCCTCACTCGAAATCCAGCGCAGGATCTTGACGAAGCCGGTCTCGACATCGACTTCGACCACGCACAGGTGCGCGGCGCTGGTGAAAGTGAACGGCGGCGGCTGATAGCGGTACTGCGCCTCCAGACCCGCGCCAATACCTTCGGGCAGTCGTGCCGGTTCACCATAGGCGATCTCGGCGATCTCCTTGAGGCTATGCGACATTTCCGGCGTACCCTCGACATGGACCATACCGCCATCGATGCGGACTGCATCGGGATTGGCGTTGTAGAGGTGCGCGGCGATGTCCTTGACTTTTTTCGCCAGCATTTCCGAAGCCGTCCAGGCCGCACCCCCGGCAATGACGCCCTGGCGGCTGCCCGCAGCCCCTGGGCCGAAGCCGCCGATGGCGCTGTCGCCCTCGAACACGGTGACATCCTCGTAATTCACCCCCAGCCGATCGGCGATGACCTGGGCCATGGTCGTGGCGGTGCCGTGGCCCTGAGAATGGGTGGAGAGCGAAGCCGTGACCTTGCCGGTCGGCTCGATGCGAATGGTCGCAAGATCGCCAGTCATCGGCGCCATCTGACCCGCCGCAGCCGTCGGCTCGATATAGGTGGCCGTGCCGAGACCGAGGTAGCGGCCCTGTTTGCGTGCCTCCGCCTGCTCCTTGCGGAAAGCGGGAATGTCGAAATGGGCGACCAGTTTTTCCAGGCACTCGTAAGGGGTGATATCCTTGACTTCGAGGCCGAAGGTCGACGTCACAGGCTGATCGGACAACTTGATAAGGTTGCGCCGGCGCAGCTCAACCGGGTCGATATTCATGCCCCGCGCCGCCTGATCGAGCAGCACTTCGCGGATCAGCGATTCCATCGCCCAGGGGCCGCGATAGCCACCCAGCCCCATGGTGTTCGAATACCAGCCGCGCGCGACGAAGCCGTAATTGGGCATCTTGTAGGCCGGCCACATGAACATATGGACCGCCATGTTGCAGTCCTCGCCCATCGGCCAGGCGCCGTTGTTCGAGCTGTAGTCGCCGAAACCGCCGACGATCTGGCCGTCCTTGTCGAAAGCCACCGTCAAGGTCACTTCCTGCTCGCGCGCGTGGCTCGACGCAGTGAGCGATTCGAAACGGTCCTCGATCCACTTGAGCGGACTGCGGAACAGCCTGGCCGCGGCGATCACCGCCATTTCTTCGCGCCAGGGAAAGTTCTTGAGCCCGAAACCGCCGCCGACGTCCTTGGCGAAAACCCGGATCGCTTCCTGTGGCAAGCCCAGCGCCAGCGAGGTATAGCGCGCCACCAGATGCGGGCTCTGGCAGCCGATCCAGATGGTCATTTCCTCGGGCCCGTCGCAGGTAGCGACGCAGCCGCGGCATTCCATCGGCGACTGGGCGATCCGCTGGTGGCGGATCGAGCGGGTGAACGTGTGGGCCGCGCCATCGAGCGCCGCCTGCAAATCCTCGTCGACGTCCTCATCGCCCATCTGCTGGGCAATGTTGCCTTCGATCCCGGGATGGACCGCCGGGCCATTGCGGGCATCGCCAATGGTGACGACGGGCGTTTCTTCGGCGATCTCGATCTCGATCAGCGCAGCGGCATCCTCGGCAATCGCGCGGCTTTCGGCAATGACCATGGCGACGGGATCGCCGACGCAGGCGACCCGGCCATTGGCCAGGATCGTCACTGGCGCCGTCACCGGGCCGAAGAAAAAATTCATCACATCGACCTTGATCGAGGCGAAGTCTTCCTGGGTGTAGATGGCATGGACACCCGGCACTTCGAGCGCCGCAGCCTTGTCGATAGCCGTTATCGCGCCACGGGCCACGGGCGATCGCGCAAAGGCGATGTGCAGCATCCCCGGCAGGCGCACGTCGTCGGCGAACTGGCCCTTGCCGGTCAGCAGGCGGCCGTCTTCCTTGCGCGGGGTACGCTGGCCGACATAGCGGTGCGCGCCGGGGACGTGGATATTCATGCGTCCGCTCCCAACAAATAGGGACAGTCCCTATTTATTCGCCACTCGTTGTGGTTCATCGCAATTCTCCAACTGAATAAATAGGGACTGTCCCTATTTGTTGACGCCCGCCAGATGCCGGATTGCGCGGCGGATGCCCTGATAGCCGGTGCAGCGGCAGATATGCCCGCTCATCGCGTCGATCATTTCCTGCTCGGTCGGTTTCTTGTCCCCGGCATTGAGCGCGGCGAGCGTGATGACCACGCCCGGCGTGCAAAAGCCGCATTGCAGCCCGAAATTGTCACGCATCGCCTGCTGCACCGGGTGCAGCGTGCCATCGGCGGCGGCGATACCCTCGACCGTAGTGACGTCGCAGCCATCCGCCTGCACTGCCAGCATCAGGCAACTACGGGCCACCGTGCCATCGACCATAACCGTGCAGGCGCCGCAGACGCCATGCTCGCAGGCAAGGTGCGTGCCGGTATAGCCCAGTCCCTCTCGCAGGAATTCTCCCAGGCTGACGCGGGCTTCGACCGTGCCGGAGTGCTTGCGGCCGTTGACGGTCAGTTCGATGCGGTGTTCGCTCATGCCGCTTCCCTCAGATTGAATGTTTCGCGCAATTTGCGCGCAAAAATGCGTTTTCCTACCAGACGGCGGTATTCGGCGCTGGCGTGGTGATCGTCGAACGGCGCCACTTCGGCGAGCGCCAGTTCGGCCATGGCATTAGCGTCGAGATTTGCCACCTGGCTACCGATCAGCGCCTTTTCTGCCGAGACCATGGCAATCGGCGTCGGCCCCATGCCGAACCAGCCGAGCCCGGCGCGGGTGATGGCCCCGCCTTCGACCACAAGCGCGCCGACCATGCCGACCAGGGCAAAATCACCCGGCCGCTGCGCCACTTCGCGGAACAGGGTGACGTGGCCAGGAGGCCAGTCGGGGTAGAGGATCGCCGTCACCAGCTCATCGGGTTCGAGCACCGTCATGTAAGGCCCGACATAGAATTCGCGCGCCGGAACCCGCCGGGTGCCACGCACCGAGCGAATTTCGATTTCGGCACCCAGTGCGACCGCAGTCGCCGGCATTTCCGCCGCCGGTTCGCCCAGCGAGACCGAGCCGCCCACCGTGCCGCGATTGCGAGTCTGGAGATGGCCGACATGGCTCAAGGCCTCGACCATCACCGGCAGCGCCGCCTTGAGCTCCGTACTGGCGAGCGCCTCGCACTGCCGGGTCATTGGCCCGACGCGGGTATGGCCCTGCCCGCGCGAAATGCCTTTCAATTCCGCGATCTTGTTGATGTCGACAATGACGAAGGGCTGGCTCATGCGCAGGTTGAGCAAAGGCACCAGCGTCTGCCCGCCGGCCAGGATCGTCGCTCCGCCGCCGGCGTCGGCGAGAACCTGACAGGCTTCCTCTATGCTGGCGGGAGCGAGATAATCGAATGGGGCTGGCTTCATTGTCCTGCCCCCCTGCGGCCCAGCTCGAAAGCAGCTGCGGCAACGATAACCAGCAGCACCATGACCAGCGCGACCAATCCACCCCAGGTAGCATTCACGCCAAGGACATAGCCTGCCAGGATCGCGACCAATATCGCCGCGATCCAGCCCCAAAGCGCCGTCCGGCTTGCAGGCGCTGCCGCAGCGTGGACAGGCGCAGCGGCCACCGCGGCTGCAACCGGCACTTCCGCCGCGGCTGCGGCCGCCGTGGAAACAGGCGCTGCGGCAACCGCGGCTTCGCCTGCACCAACCACTTCGCCGAATTTGGAGAAGAACTTGCCTGCCATCTGCTTGGCCGTGGCATCTATCAACGGCCCGCCCAATTGCGCCATGCGCCCGCCGACTTCGGCTTCGACATCATAGGAAATCAGCGTTCCCGCGCCTTCGTCGGACAGCCGCACCCTGGCGCCGCCCTTGGCATTGCCTGCCACGCCGCCGTTGCCCTGCCCGGAAATGGTATAGCCATTGGGCGGATCGAGGTCGCTCAACGTCACGGTTCCCTTGAACCGTGCGCCGATCGGGCCGATCTTGACTTCGGCCACGGCATTGAGCTTGTCGTCGCCCTCGCGCTCCAGGCTCTGACAGCCCGGGATGCACTGTTTCAGCACTTCCGGATCGTTCAGAGCTTCCCAGACCTTTTGACGCGACGCGGCAATGCGCTGTTCGCCAGCCATATGCATAGCGGCATTCTCTCCCTTAACTTTGACCTGCGGTTCTGACGCAAGCGAATGCCCCCGGCAAGGGGCTGTTTGCCAATTGGTCAGGCTACCGTCACAGCGATGGCCTTGGCCGGGCGGCGAAATCAAGCCCGCCCTTGCCTTGCGGTCAATCGAAAGTAATCACCGTGCGCGCGAGCTCGGCCTTTTTCATGTCCTCGAAACCCTGGTTAATCTCGGAGAGCGGCCGCACGCGCGAGACCAGCTGGTCGAGCTTCAGCTTCCCGGCCATGTAGAGATCGGCATAGCGCGGAATGTCGATGCTATTGCGCACGCCCCCCATCAGCGAGCCCTGGATGCCCTGTTCGCGCAACAGCGAAATGGCGTTGATCTCGATCTTGAGATCGGGCGGAGTCATGCCGATGACAGTGGCGCGGCCGCCCTTGCCAAGCAGGCGGTAGGCCAGCTCGATGGTGGCCTTGGAACCGACTGCCTCGATCGCGTGATGGACGCCCTGCCCCTGGGTCAGTTCCTTGGCCACGGCGGCGACATTAGCGCTGGAGGCATCGATCCCGTCGGTCGCGCCGAAGATCTTGGCCATTTCGAGCTTGGAGGCGACCCGGTCGATGGCGATGATCCGCCCGGCGCCCGCGACAGCCGCGCCGTTGATCGCGGCCAGGCCAACCCCGCCCAACCCGATCACCGCCACGGTCTCACCCGGCCGCACCCCGCAGGTGTTGACCGCCGCGCCAAAGCCGGTGGTAACGCCGCAGCCGATCAGGCACAGCTTGTCGAACCCGACATCGCGCCGCACTGAAACGACGCCGCTTTCGTGCACCAGCACCTGTTCGGCAAAACCGCCGATCTTCATGTATTGATCCAGACGCTCGCTGCCGCGGACCAGCCGCGGTTCCTCTTCAGCCATTCGCTGCGCCTCGGGCGTCTGGCAGCGGTGGCTATGGCCCGAGTGGCACTGCTCGCAGTGGCCACAGTGGAAAGTCAGGCAAACGACGACATGATCGCCCGGCTTGACCGTATGCGCCTCGGGTCCGACCTGTTCGACCACGCCGGCGACTTCGTGCCCAAGCACAGTGGGTAGTGGATTGGGCCAGGAGCCGTCGATGACGTGAAGGTCCGAATGACACAGGCCGACGGCTTTCACCCGCACCAGCACTTCGCGGCCCTGGGGCTTGGAAATGGCCACATCCTCGATTTCCATCGGGACATTGATCCCACGTAGTACCGCCGCCTTCATTGCACCATCTCCTGCATTTCAGTCCGTCATCCGCTTCCAGTAGAGCCGCATAGGCCGCTGGTCCGGCCCGGGATCCAGCGGGGTTTCCAGCACCAGCATACCCTGCTCGATCCGCGCGAAACGGATGTAATCCGTCCCGACGTCATTGGGGAACGAATTGAACTCGACGTGGTGCACCACGTGATCGGGTGTGATCTCGTAAGGCCCGGCATAGGCAGTGAAGCTGCGCGCCGCACGCTTCCAGTCCTTGTCGGTGCCGCCCTTGCGTCCACCGGGAATATCCTCACGTCCAGCCTGGTGGATGATCGCCACCATGCGCCCTTCGGGCATGTAATGAAGCACGCCTTCAGGTTTGCCGCCAAAGGGCGCCGGGCCGTTGTCGGCGGGATCGAGCAGCTCGATCCGGACCAGCGTCCAGCTGCCCAGCAGGTCTTCCTGGGAAATCGTCACGCCGCCACCGGGGCATAGCGCGCGCGCAGCACCTTCTTGTCGGGCTTGCCTACCGGCGAGAGCGGGATCTCGTCGACGAAATCGACCGATTTGGGCGCCTGGTGCGATCCCTTCTCGGTCTTGACCAGCGCCATCAGCACTTCCGCCGTCACCGGCACTGCCGGATCGGTCACCACGATCGCCTTCACGGCCTCGCCCCATTTGGGATCGGGCACCCCGATCACTGCGGCGCGCAGCACCGCCGGGTGGGTGACCAGCACGTCTTCCACTTCGCGGGCGAAGACATTGAAGCCGCCAGTGACGATCATGTCCTTCTTGCGATCAACGATCCTGAGAAAGCCGTCTGCCGGATTGCGGATGGCGACATCGCCGGTGTGCAGCCAGCCGCCTTCGAACACTTTCTCCGTCTCTTCAGGCTTGTTGAGATAGCCGCCCATCAGCAATGGTCCGCGCACGCAGATCTCGCCCGGCTCGCCATCGGGCACTTCGTTCATCTCGTCGTCCATCAGCGCGACGTGGACCCAGGACGTCGGCCGGCCGCAGCTCGCCAGGCGCAGGGGATCGTTGGTCACATGGTCCTTGCGCCGCATCACGGTGATCGACATCGGCGCTTCGGCCTGGCCATAGAACTGCATGAAAATCGGCCCCATCTTGCCGATCGCATCGCGTAGCCGCGCCGCCGGGAAGGCGCTGGCGCCATAGTAGATCACTTCGAGGCTGGAGAGATCGAACTCGTCGAAACGCGGATGATCGATAAGCGACAGCACCATAGTGGGAACCATCAGCGCGGTAGTGATGCGGTATTTCTGCACCGCTTCCATGAAGCTGACCGGATCGAATCCGGGCAAGACCACCATGCATCCGTCCTTGTGCAGCACCGGATGCAGCATGGCCGCCCCGGCGTGGCTCAAGGGCGCGCAGACCAGGTGGCGTAATTCGCTGGGCCATTCCCATTCGGCGAGCGAGAGCAGATAGGTGGTCATCGCCGAACGGTGGGTGGTGACGATACCCTTGGGCTTGCCGGTCGTCCCGCCCGAATAGGCAATGCGCGACATGGCATCGGGATCGACATTGGGGGCGACCAGTTTCTGCGGCGTAAAGGGTGCGGCCAGCTCTTCGAGCGACAGCCCCGTGCCCGCCTTGCCAATCGCAATGAAATGCCTGAGCCGCGGGGCGCGGCTTTTCAGCTCGGCCACCTTTTCCTCGAAAGCATCGTCATAGACCAACAGGTCGATCTCCGCGTCTTCGATCACATAGAGATAGTCCTCGATCGAACCCATCGGGTGGAGGGCTGTGGCGACAATGGGCGCGAATGAGAAGGCATAGGTCACCGAGGGCACTTCCGGCCGGTTCTTGGACAGGATGGCAGCCCTGGCCGGTTTCGGGTTCAGGCTGTTGATCGCCTGGGCATAGCGACTGATCGCATCGCGCATCTGCCCCGCGGTAATCACGTCATCGTCGCCCAGGATTATCACCGTGCGATCAGGATCGCGGTTGAGCGCATTGGCCGCGATGTCGGTTACGGTAATCGGCTGATAGAGATCATTCATGCTCGCATGTCTCACATGTCGAAAATGGCTTCGGGCCCGCCGAGCCCCAGTGGCCTTCCCATGGCATAATCGCCCGAAATCGTCGTGCGTTCCATCACCCGCGTAACGTGCGGCGGGACGCCGGTGAAGCAGTGCAAGGTGCGCCAGTTGTCCCACAGGACCATGTCGCCCATGCGCCATTCGTGCATATAGGCGTAAGTGGGGTCGGTACTCAGTGCGACCAGTTCCTCGAGCAGTTCGTCGCCGTCCCGGCCGCCCATCTCGTAAATGCCGAGCGCGAACCAGGGAGAAAGGTTGAGTACTTTGCGGCCAGTCTCGGCCTGGGTGTAGACCATCGGGTGGATCACGCGCGGATAGGTAAACTTGCGGGTCTCGATCCCCTTCCCGCTCGTCGCCATGCGCACCAGCTTCACGCTCCGGCCCGGATTGGCGAAGCGGGTGATGCTGGCATCGACTTCGACTTCGTAGACCACGTGCAGGTCCTCGATCCGCTCTCGCAGAGCGGCTGGAACCCGCTCATAGGCGGCGATCCGGTCGATGAACCCGGTGCGTCCGGCTTCCTGCGGCAATTCGACCGGGCGCAGGATGCCGCCCCGGTTGATCCGGTGGGTGTAGATCAGGTCGCTGTGCCAGGGCAGGAATGAGCCACGCAGATCGCCGTCAATTTCGTAATAGGAACCGTCATCGGGATAGAACTTGATCTTGGTAAGCTCGGCCTCGCCCTCGGCATGGGTTTCGGCGAACATATGCTGTTCCAGAGGACCGAAAATGCGGCTCAGCGCCAGCTGCATCTCGCGCGATTCCTCGCCATGGCGGAACAGCACGACGCCCTTGTCGATCCACAGATCGCGCAAGGCCGACTGCACCTGAATATCGTCCAGATCGACAAGACCTAGCCCTGAAATAGTCGCGCCAAACGGCAGGCCCGGCGCCAGCGGCGACACATCGAGAACCATCGAGGCACTGGCCATGTCCGGTCTCCTCAGCTCCCAGCCGGTCCCGGCCCGCCGCGCGCTGTGCGCTCGGCAATGCGTTTGGGGAAATTGGGCTGGCCGGTGTGGCCCGTCGCCCCGCCATCGACCGGGACCATGGCCCCGGTCATATAGCTGGCATCGTCCGAGGCGAGAAAGGCCACGGCCGCGGCAATTTCCTCCGGCATGGCCGCGCGGCCAAGCGGAATGCGCTCGAACCAGAAATCGCGATCCACGGGATTGGCCAGCGCGGCGTTCGACATGTCGGTGGCGACCAGCCCCGGGCAGACGGCGTTGACTCGAATATTGTGCTGCGCGCAATCGAGCGCGAGGCTGCGGGTATAATTGACCGCCGCGCCTTTCGAGGCGTTGTAGGCGGCCATGCCATAATCGCCAAACAGGCCCGAAATCGAGGCAATGTTGACAATCGCCCCGCCGCCGCCCTGGCGCATCGCGGGGATAGCGGCATGACAGAACAGGTAGATCGCCCGGACATTGACTGCAAAGACCTTGTCCCACAGCGCTTCATCGGTGCCTTCAGTATCGCCCAGCGCGCCGATTCCGGCATTGTTGACCAGCACGTCGAGCCGCCCCCAGCTTTCGAGCGCGGTGTCAACAGCGGCCCTGACCTGGACCCCGTCCGTCACGTCGGTCTGCAGGAACTGCGCGCCGGGAGGCAGCGCGGCAGGCTTGCCCAGATCGGCGACCAGGACCTGCGCCCCTTCCGCGGCCAGCCGCGCCGCACTCGCACCGCCAATGCCGCGCGCGCCGCCGGTGACTATCGCGACCTTGCCCGCGAACCGCTGCATCCAAGCCTCTCCTGCCATTTGCTTGCCTCGCACGCTTGACCGGCGGAACAAATGAGTCAAGCCTGTTGCAATAGGACCTTTGTCATGCACTCCAGGGTTTCGATCAACACGCTCTGCCTCACGCCGGCCTCCTTGCGGGAACAAGCGGAAATCATCGCCCGGCTGGGCGCACGCGCGGCGACGCCGGTGATCGACCAGGTGCTGGCCGAAGGCATCAATTCGGCTGCCGGAATCTTCCGCGACGCTGGGCTTGGCGTGGCGGGGCTGACGCACCTCTCCTTCGGTTTTGCCACGCCAGACAAAGCGAGCGCCGAGCGCGCGAGACTGTTGCAGTCCATTGGCATCGCGGCACAGATAGGCGCGCAGAACATCGTCATGACCACTGGCAACCGTGGCGAACACAGCTGGCCAGAAGCGGCCAAGCGCTTCGCAGATGCCATGGCGCCTTGTGCCGAGGCGGCGCGCGCGGCCGGCATTGGCCTGGGCATCGAGCCAACTTCGCACCTCTATGCCCATGCCTCCATCGCCCACCGACTGGCCGACACGGTGACCCTGGCCAGAATGGGCGGCATTTCCCCTATCATCGACATCTTCGCCTGCTGGACCGATTCTGACATTGACGAGGCTTTGCACGCTGCGGCGCCGCTCTGCCCGCTCGCGCAGATTTCGGACTATGTTTACGGCGACCGCGGCCTGCCCTGCCGCGCCATTCCCGGAGATGGCGCAATACCGTTCGAGCGGATCGTGCCGGTCATGGCAAAAGCAGGCTTCACCGGCTGGTGGGATCTCGAAATTCTGGGTCCGCGCATTGTCGAGGAAGGGCCGGAGGCCGGACTGAAGCGCGCGGCGGCCCATATCGGAAATCTGCTCGAGCAGGCGGGAGTAGTGGAATGAGCACTGTCAGGGTCGCCTACGATGCCGACAACCACCTGGGCGAAACCCCCGCCTGGTCCGCCGCCGAGCAGGCGCTCTACTGGGTCAATTGCGAGCAACCGCCCGAACTGCACCGGTGGCACCCGCAAAGCGGCGAACATCGCGTCTGGCCCATGCCCAAACGCATCGGCGGTTTCGTGTTCAAGGCGGGCGGCGGGCTGCTAGTGGCGTTGAAGGACGGGGTCTATGATTTCGAGCTCGAAAGCGGCGCGTTGGACTTGCGCGCGCCCTCGCCCTTCCCGCCGCATGTCAATCTCCACGAATGCTGCACCGATCGCCAGGGCCGCTTCTGGATCGGCGGCTACGACACCCGCTATCCCGCCGACCGCGGCGCAATGGACGCGGGCTATTGCCGGCTGGAAGGCAACAGCCTGGTCATTGCCGCGGGCCAGGTTCACGTCAGCAACGGCCTTGCCTTCAGCCCGGACGGCCGCACCATGTACGGTACCGGCTCGCCCACCCGCCGGGTAGACAAGTGGGACGTCGATACCGCCACCGGCACGCTCTCGAACCGCCGCGAGTTCCTCACCCTGCCCGAGGGCCAGGGATTTGCCGACGGAGCAACCGTCGACGCACAGGGCGGATACTGGCTGGCCAATGTCGGCGCAGGGGCCATGCGGCGCTACCTGCCCGATGGCTCGCTCGACCGAATCGTCCCACTGACCTTTTCCTTTCCCACCAAGGCGGCTTTCGGCGGGCCGGATTTCCGGACACTCTATGTCACCAGCGGCAAGAATTCGGCCCCCGGCGGCATAGCCAATGCCGTTCCGGGCGGCCCGGTGTTCGCGCTTGAGCCGGGCGAGACCGGCATTGCGGATATGCCCTTCGCGGGATGAAATGCCCGTCGCTTGTTGCAATCGCAGGCTGCTTGCCTAGTAACTTCGAATAATGCGCTTGCTGCGAATCATTTTTGCCAGTCCGCCAAACCCGGGGGCGCGCCATGTATCTCGCGCCTGACGGGGACGAGCTGGAAATCACCGGCGCCGCGGCGGAATTCCTCGCCGAGGTCATGCCGATCAGGCGCTTGCACGAGCCCGGCAGCGCGGACATGTCGCCAGCCCTTCGCCGGCGATTGGGCGAAATGGGCTGGTTCGCCCTCACCGTTCCCCAAGACAAGGGCGGTAGTGGCCTGTCGGCCGTCGAACACGCGCTGTACTTCCGCGAGGTGGGCCGGCAATGCGGGCCTGTCGATGTGCTGGCGCAATGCCTGGTGGCCTATGCCACGGCCCATGCCCCTGGCATGCGGGTGTCAAACGAAGCGGGCGATGAGCTGTTCAGCACCGACCGCCTGCGCGAACGGCTGATCTCGGGTGAAACCGGGTGCGCACTGATCGCCGCCGACGGCGATCAATTCCGCCTGATCGGCTCGCCCCAGGCAGAATGGGGAGTTTCTTCGGGGTCCGAGGGAATCGGCCTGCATATGCTTTCCGGCTGCGAGGCTCAGGCCAGCCCGGCGCTCGATCCGGCGAACACCGTCCGGATTACTGGGGTCCTTCTCCCAGGGGGGCCGAGTCTTAAGGGCAGCCACATTGCGCAACTCGGCCAGCTCGGCATCGCCGCCATGCTGATCGGGATCGCGGAGGCCGCGCTCGACCGGACTGTCGAATATGCCAAATTGCGAGAGACCTTCGGGCGCAAGATCGGATCATGGCAGGCCGTGCGCCACCCCTGCGCCGACATGGCAGTCCGCGCCGAGGCGGCACGTTCGCAGCTGTGGTTCGCCGCTGCCGCAGTCAAGGAAGGCCGCAACGACGCTCAGGCCCATCTGACCGCCGCAAAACATTGCGCCAATCAAGCAGCGCTTGCCAATACCGACACCGCCATCCAGCTCCACGGCGGAATCGGCGTCACCGACGAACACGATTGCCACTTGCTGCTCAAGCACGCGCTGCTGCTCTCGCGCCTGTTCGGCGGCAAGCGCGCGCTGCTGGCCCAGCTTCTCCACGCCCAGCTGGAGGACTGACAATGGACCTGCAGTATAGCGAAGAAGACCTCGATTTCCGCGCCCGCGCCCGCGAGTGGCTGGGTGCCAACGTCCCCGCTCAACCGCACCCCGGCTATGGCCCCGCAGGCGCGCAGTACGACCGCGACTGGCAGCGCAAGCTTTTCGAGCACGGCTGGGCCGGCGTCGCCTGGCCGAGGGAATATGGCGGCCTGGGCCTGTCCGGCCTGCAACAGGTGATCTGGTACGAGGAACTCGCGCGTGCGCACGCGCCGCATCATATCAACACCACCTATGTCGCCATGATGCACGCCGGCCCGACGGTGATCGCGCAAGGAACGCAGGTGCAGAAGGCCTTCCATCTGCCGCGCATCCTTTCGGGCGAGGCGCTGTGGTGCCAGGGATTTTCCGAAAGCAATGCCGGATCGGACCTTGCCGCGATCAAGACCAAAGGCGTTGTCGATGGCGATCACATCGTCGTTACCGGCGCCAAGATGTGGACCACCGACGCGCAATTCGCCGATTATCAGGAACTGCTGATCCGCACCGATCCCGAAAGCCAGCGCCACAAGGGCCTGACCTGGCTGATCTGCGACATGAAGACACCGGGCATACAGATCCAGCCGATCCGCACCATGGTCGGCGGCGAGCACGTCAACATGGTGTTCTATGATGAGGTACGCATCCCCGTCGAAAATGTCGTTGGCGAAGTGAACCAGGGCTGGTCGACGGCCATGGCGACGCTATCTTTCGAACGCGGTCTGGGCTTCATTGGCGATCAGCTGGACCTTTATGAACGCGTCAACCGCCTGATCGATCTTGCCGGCAAGACCCGCATCGAAGACGGCCGCCTTGCCCTGGAGGACGACGCTATCGCCCAGCGCCTCGCTGCGATCAAGGCGGACTGCATGGCGATCAAGGCCATGACGCTCGCCGACATCGCCGAAACCGACCGCACCGGCATGCCCGGCCCCAAGGGCTCGATGATGAAACTGCTGGTGACGCAGACCCACAAGGCATTGGGCGAAGTGGCGGGCGAAGTGCTCGGCTGGCAGTTCCTCGATTTCGACGGCAACCGCGCATCCAATCCCTGGACTTACGACTACTTGTGGTCATGGGTGTTCTCGATCTCGGGCGGGACCAACGAAATCCAGCGCGAAAACGTAGCCGACCGCGTGCTCGGCCTGCCGAGGGCGCGGTGAGGGTATTGGCACATGGCCTGCCTTCCCCCCTCCCGCTTGCGGGAGGGGTTGGGGGTGGGCCAGTCATGGCGGCGGAGCGTTCGGCCGAGAAGACACACCCACCCCTAACCCCTCCCGCAAGCGGGAGGGGAACGTGACCGCCCCGCTGCGCATCGGCTTTGCCGGGGCCAACCCCGAGCGCGGCTGGGCAAGAGATGCGCACTTCCCGGCGCTGAAGGCCTTGCCGGGGCTTGCTGTCCACGCGGTCTCAGCACGGACACAGGACATCGCCGATGCGGCTGCGGCGACTTTCGGAGCGGCGAAAGCTTATGACGATTCGCTCGCCATGGCGCGCGATCCCGACGTCGATATCGTCGCTGTAACCGTGAAGGTCCCCGAACACCGCGCCATCGTCCTCACCGCGCTGGAGGCGGGAAAGCATGTCTATTGCGAATGGCCGCTGGCGCGCGACCTCGCCGAAGCCGAAGAACTGGCCGAAGCCGCGAGCGTAGCGGGCACCCATGTCTGCATCGGCCTGCAAGGTGGCGATGCGCTGGCGGTGCGCCACGCGGCGAAGCTGGTGCGCGACGGCGCAATCGGAGAGCCGCAGGCCTTGCGCGTAGTCTCTTCGACCCAGGGCTGGGGCAAAATCGCGCCGCCGTTCTATGCCTACCTGCAGGACAAGCGCAACGGCGCGACGCTGGCATCGATCGCCGGCGGGCATACTCTCGCGATGATTGAGGCCGTGGCCGGCCCCTATGCCGACCTCTCCGCACGCAATACGATCCTGACGCCGCAGGTTGAAATCGCAGGCAGCGGCGAGCGCATTGCGCGCACTTGCGCCGACCATATGCTGATCCACGGACGCCACGCCAGCGGCTGCATATCCAATGTCGAGATCACGGGCGGGGCGAATGTTCCGCTGGTCTTCGAACTGCGCGGCAGCGAGGGGACACTGACCATCGCGGGTCACCACCCCGGCGGCTACCAGTGCGGCGAGCTGACCGTGCACTGTTCCGGCGAGGCGGAGCCGCAAACGCCGTCTTCCCTCGCGGGACTGTCCGGCCAGGCGGTCAATGTCGCCCAGCTCTGGGCGCATTTCGAAAGCGATA
>JBFWSE010000041.1:0-26297 GCA_050248535.1 Novosphingobium sp. | reverse complement strand
TCCGGCGCGCCCGCCGTGTCGATCTGGGTATCCGACTACACCCGCGCCGCGCCCGGCGGCACCGGGGCGGCCAAATGCGGCGGCAACTATGCGGCCAGCCTCGTCCCCCAGGCCGAAGCGCTGGAACGCGGGCACGATCAGGTCGTCTTCCTCGACGCCGCTGAGCACAAGTGGATCGAGGAACTGGGCGGCATGAACCTCTATTTCGCTTTCGACGACGGCAGCCTTATCACCCCGCCGCTGACCGGCACGATCCTGCCCGGCATCACCCGCGATTCGATCATGCAACTGGCGCGCGAAGAAGGCCTCAATGTGCGCGAGGAACGCTACAGCCTCGACCAATGGCGCGACGATGCGGCATCGGGCCGGCTGGTCGAATGCTTCGCCTGCGGCACCGCGGCGGTGGTGACCCCGGTCGGCCGGGTGGCAGGGCGCGAGGTCGATTTCACTATCGGCTCAGGCGGGCCGGGGCAATTGACGGGCAAGCTCAAGGCGCGGCTGGTTGCTATCCAGCGCGGCGAGGTGGCAGATACGCATGGGTGGGTGACGAAACTGCTTTGAATTCGGGTCTGCACCCCGTTTCTGCCTAACCCCGCCCTGTTTCGCGGGCGAGGCAGCGCCGGAACGCTGGCAGGTGATTGTCGTGCGAGGCGGAGCGCAGGTTCAGGAAAGTCTGCCTGACGTCCCCGTCGGCGATATTCTCCAGCAGCCGGTCATACATGGCGATATTCTCGATCTCGCCTTCGATGGCGGCGGCGCAGGCTGCCTTGAGGCTGGCAGGCGCCTGGACCCTTCCGGGCCACGGGTTGGGCGGAACCGGCACGCCGAGCCGCCGCATTTGCCGCTCAACCGCCGCCGAGTGCCGCGCCTCCGCCTCGACGATATTGATGAAGGGCCGCACCGGTCCGAAGCGTTCGATCACCGAATCGTAAGCAGCCTCGGCCTTGCGCTCATCGTCGAGCGCATCGAGCAGCGCCTGTTCCAGTCCGGGCGCGCTCATTGTCCGGCTCCGGCCAGAGCCTGCCTGGCCCAGGCGACAATCGATCCGGCTGGCATGGCCCCGGACTGGCGTGCCAATTCGCGGCCGCGGTGGATGAGAACCATGGTCGGGATCGAGCGGATGCCATAGCGCCCGGCGATAGCCTGTTCTGCCTCGGTATCGAGCTTGCCGAGGCGCAGATGGGGTTCGAGCTGACCGGCGGCGGCGGCAAAAGCCGGGGCCATCTGCCGGCAGGGGCCGCACCATTCCGCCCAGAAATCCACCAGCAACGGAATGTCGCTTTTGGCGGCGTGCCTATCGAAATTGGCGGAGTTGAGTTCCACCGGATGCGCCTGAAACAGCGCCGCCCCGCATTTGCCGCAATTGCCACCCGAACCCAGCCGCTCGGCGGGGACGCGGTTTGCAGTCGCGCATGACGGGCAGATTATGATCCTGGAAGACGAAGTGGACATGGCTGCTCCTTTCCCGGATAGATAGGGAGCCCGCCGCTGTTCTGAAAGCTGCCGGATCTAGGTAAAATCTACGAGGCCGCCGCCCTCTCAATACTCCTGCTCGTCCAGCGTATTGAACTGCGGGTGCACGGCTTTCCAGGCATACATCCAGTCCATGCCTTCCTTGGCGCGGATGAAGTCCTTGTCGCTGGGCTTGAGCGCCTCGGTGCAGGCCTGGGCGACTTCGTCCAGCACGGCGGTATCCCAACCCATTTGTTCCACCTTCTTCGCCAGATCGCCGGCCCCCGCATTTCGCAGCAGCGTCGGCAGGCGATCATGCAGCGCGTTGATCGCCCAGGGAATCATCGGCCCGTTGACGTCGGGATCGTAACCCCACAGCGTGTTCGCATCGCGGTCGTTGTGGATGTAGTGATAGTGCAGCACCGGCCCGAACACGTCGAAGCGGACATATTCCTCGCTGCGGCTGGCATTGCAGACGTGGATCGAGGGGCCGCAGATCATGTTTTCCTCGCTGTCGCCCAAGGCCCGCGCCTCGACCCCGATCGACACCGGCCCGGCGTCGAACCAGCGGGTGTGGTGCTCCATGATCGGGATCAGCATAAAAGTGTGATACTGGCCGCGGATGGTGGGAACCATCTGGTTGCTGCGCACTTCGCGCGGCTCGGGGATATATTTGAACTCGGCGTTCATGTCATGGCCTCCCAAATTCATTGCCCGGCATTGCAGAACCGAACACCTCACTTGTCAATCGCCCTCGCCAGCCTGCATAGTGTTCCGGACGATGGGAGATGCCGCGATGAGCAAGAAGGACGCCAAGAAGAGCGGGGAATACAAAGTCCCCAAAGTCTGGAAGTGGAAGCAGAGCAAGAAGAACCCGTTCGGCGGCATGAACCGGCCGATCTCGGGCGCGACGCACGAATCAAAGCTGCCGCGCGGCAAGCACCCCTTCCAGCTCTATTCGCTCGGCTCGCCCAACGGCCAGAAAGTCACCATCATGTTCGAGGAGCTGCTGGCCGCCGGGCATCAGGGCGCCGAATACGACGCCTGGCTGATCAACATCATGGACCGCGACCAGTTCGGCTCGGGCTTCGTCGCGATCAATCCCAATTCGAAGATCCCCGCACTGCTCGACCGTTCGGGCAAGAAGCCGTTCCGGGTGTTCGAGAGCGGCGCGATCCTGCTCCACCTCGCCGAGAAATTCGATGCCTTCCTGCCCGAGCCGGGCACTGCAGCACGGGCCGAGTGCTATTCCTGGCTGATGTGGCAGATGGCGACGGCGCCCTGGCTGGGCGGCGGCTTCGGGCATTTCTATGGCTACTACAAGGAAAAGCTCGAATACCCGATCAACCGCTTCGCCATGGAAGCCAAGCGCATCCTTGATGTAGCTGACAAACACCTTGAGAAACATCGCTATTTCTGCGGCAAGACCTACTGCCTGGCAGACATCGCCAACTACCCCTGGCTCAACTATTTCATGACCGGCAACGCCTATGGCGGCTCCAAGTTCCTCGATACCGCAAGCTACACGCACCTCGCGCGCTGGGTGGAGGAAGTGGGCCAGCGCAAGGGCGTCCAGCGCGGCCAGATCGTCAACCGTGGCGGCACCTGGGGCGGCGTCGCCGAACGCCACAGCGCGGCGGATATCGATGCGGCGTTGGGGAAGGGTTGAGCCTAAGCCACCTTCCGCATCGGCCCCACGTCCAGTTCCCCCTCCCGCGCCCGCGCCTGGGCGAGATCGTAGCCCGCCTGCATGCGCAGCAGCGTCTCCGCGCTGATGCCAAAGGCCTTTTCGAAGCGCAGCGCCATCAACGCGGTGAGGCCGGCATGGCCGTTCAGCAGCACGCTCATGTTCTGGCGGCTGACGCCGAGATGCGCGGCGACTTCGGTCACGGTCATGCCGAAGTGATCGAGATAATTGCGCTTCAGCCACGGGCCGGGGTGGACGAACAGCGAGGGGTGCATTGTAAGCGCCATCAGTGGTAATCCTCCAGATCGAGACCCGCGATGGTGCGATCGTCGATCTTCACGAATGTCAGCCGCCAATTGCGCGTAACGGTCATCGCGAAGGTGCCCTTGCGATTGCCGGTCAGCGCTTGGAAACCGAAGTTGGGCGGATCGGCAAGCCGCTCGAAACTGCTCGCGGCGACAATGAAGGCCAGCATATCGATCAGCCTTTCGGCCTCGACCAGTCCCTTGCCGTTACCTTCCAGGAACAGACGCCGCAGCGCCTTGTACCGGAAGCTTTCGATTTCCATGCGGCGTCATGTAAAGCATGACGAACGTGCCGTCAAGAGACTCATGACAAGCCCCACTCCTCAGGCCGCCGTAAATCCCCCATCCACCGCAATCGCCGCCCCGGTAATGAACCCCGCGGCGTCCGACAGCAAGAACGCCGCCAGCTCCGCCACTTCCCATGCCTTGCCGATCCGCCCGATCGGGTGCGCGCTTTCGACGACCTTGCGCAGCGGGTCGTTCCCCACCAGCGCGCCCATCAGCATCGGGGTTTCGGTGCCGCCGGGCAGCACGCAGTTCACCCGGATGCCCCTGGCGCTGTAGTCCACCGCCGCCGAGCGAGTGAGACCGACAACGCCGTGCTTAGAGGCAGTGTAGTCAGCGGACGTGACTGTCGCCACCGAGCCCGAAGTGGAGCTGGTGTTGACCACCGCGCCGCCGCCATGGTCGAGCATCCAGGCAATCTCGTGCTTGAGGCAGAGGAATACGCCGGTAAGGTTGGTGGACAGGTTGCGCTGCCATTGTTCGATGGGGGTATCGGCGACGGCGGTATGGCCGGTGTCGATCCCGGCATTGTTGAAGGCGCCGTGGAGGCCGCCGAAGGTCGAGACGGCGAAGTGCACCATGGCCTTGACCTGATCCTCCTGGCCGACATCGGTGCGCACGAAGGCCGCCTGGCCGCCCTCGCCCCGGATCGCGGAGGCGAGCGCCTCGCCTGCCTTTTCGTCTAGATCGGCGATCACTACCGAAGCGCCCCGCGCCGCGCATAGCTTCGCCGCCTCGCTGCCAATCCCGCCGGTGCCGCCGGTGATCAGCACCGTGCGGCCAGCAAGACTCAGGCGGTCAAAAGGCCCCGCCATCAGATCAGCCCCATGCCCTTGGCGGCATCTTCCAGCGTCTTGAAAGCACCGTCATCCTCCATGTCGTTGAGCCCCACGAGAATGCGCTTGACGCCAGCCTCCTCGTATTCCGCCAACAGTTCCTTCGCATTGACCGGCTTCAAGTCGTCATAGGTCCCCTTGCCCCAGGGCGGCAGTTCGCCGACGCCGAAGCTGATGGCGGGCACGATCAGCGAGATATCCATGGCCGCGAAGTCCCGCCCTTCTTCCTCGCAGAAGCCCTTCAGCATGGCCAACTGCTCGCGCATCTGGGCGGGCGTCAGGAACGAAGGCAGCCAGCCATCGCCCATCCGCGCGACGCGGCGCAGGACGGCTATATTGTCGGTCTTGTCGTTGCCCGAACCGACCAGGATCGGCACATGCGGCTTCTGCAATGGCTTGGGGTTGCAGTGGATCGGCGGGAAGGAAATGTATTCGCCCTGGTAGCTCGGCGTCTCTTCGGTCCACAACAGCTTGATCGCCTTCATGAAATCGAGCGTGCGGCCCAGCCGCTTGTTGAACGGATAGCCCCAGACCGCAGCTTCGCCTTCCACCCAGCCGGTACCGAAGGCGAAGATCACCCGCCCGCCCGAAATCCGGTCGAGCGTCGCTACTTCCTTGGCGAGGTGGATCGGGTTGCGCTGGGGGACGAGGCAGACATTGGTGCCGAAACGGATGGTGTTGGTCACCGCCGCGGCGGCGGCAAGGCTGACGAAAGGATCGGGCATGTGCCGGTAATTGGGCGGCAGCGGCACGCCATAGCGCTCCGCCCCTTCGGCCGAGACCGGGATCACCGGATGCTCGCCCATCCACATCGATTCGAAGCCGAGCGATTCGATGGCCTTGGCGATTGCAGTGATCGGCGGGCCGAACCAGCAGTAATTGGTGGCGACACCCAGTTTCATCGGGCCCCCTCCTCGTTCTGTTTGCGCAGAGCCTAGCGAGGCTTGCGGATCAGACAAGAGCGGCGCGGAACTTCGCCAGCCGCTCGACAGCCTCGTCTAGCATGGCATCGGGTTTGGTGAAGCAGAAACGCACGACGCTATCGGGCGGGGCGTCTGCCTCGAACAGCGCCGAGACCGGGATCGACGCCACACCAGCCTCGCGGATCGCCCGTTCGCTGAACACGCGGTCAGACAGCGCGATGTCCGATGCGGCGAGATCGGCGCAGAGAAACCAGGTCGCGGCATTGGGCAGCACGGCATAGCCGGCTTGCGTCAGGCCTCGGTGCAGCCGCTCGCGCGATACCGCCCAGCCCGCCGAACGCGCGGCGAACCAGGCATCGGGCAACGCCAGTCCCTCGGCCACCGCCCATTGCAGCGCCGGCACAGTAGTGAAAGTAACGAACTGGTGCGCCCGGGCGATGCCGGAAATCAGGTCTGGCGCCGCGCAAAGCCAGCCGATCTTCCATCCTGTAAGCCCGAAGATCTTGCCCGCCGAGCCGATCTTGACGGTTCGGCTCGCCATACCGGGAAAGGACATCAGCGAGCGGTGCGCCACGCCATCGAAGCGCACGTCTTCCCACACCTCATCGCAAATCGCGATGAGATCGTTCGCAACGCACGCCTCGGCAATCGCCGCCAATTCCGCCTCGCTTGCCACCGTGCCCGCCGGATTGAGCGGATCGTTGAGCATCAGCACACGGGTTTTCGACGTTATCGCGGCCTCAAGCAGGGCGGCAGGATAGGACCAGTCCGGCGGACTCAGCGGCACCGAGACCGGCAAGCCCCCCGCGCGCCGCACCATCGGAGCATAGGCATCGTAGGCCGGCTGGAACAGCACGACTTCGTCACCCGGATTGACTAGCGCCAGCAAGGCATCGGCAATCGCCTCGGTCGCACCGGATGTCGCCACAACCTGTTCACAGGACAGCGCCAGCCCCTGCCGCCGTGCATAGAAGGCGCACACCGCTTCGCGCAGTTCGGACAGGCCGGCGCCCGGCGGGTACTGGTTTGACCGCTCGCGCAAGGCCCGCGCTGCGGCTTCGATCAGCTCCGGGGGCCCGTCATCGTCTGGAAACCCCTGTCCCAGGTTGATCGCCCCGGTCTCGCGGCACAGCGCGGAGGTGGCTTCGAACACGGTGGTTGCCATCGACGCATAGACGGGGTGGATCTTGCTCAAGCGGACTATCTCCAACGGTCCCATTACCGCCTATACGCGCCGCGTCCGGTTGGGAATACGGCGACAACGAAGCCGAAGGTGGATTGCCGGTTCGCTCGCCGGAAAGCAGCGGGATCGCGGGAGCGATATGGCGAAGCCGCATTTCCCGTGCTAGCTTCGCCGCAACCCAATTCGAGAGGATAGGCCCATGTCCTATGAGCTGAACCGCAAGCTTGCCGAACGGCGCGACCCATTGCCGACCACGGTCGAGATCGATTCCGTCACGGCCGATATCATCCGCGGCGCCTTCGAGACGGTGTGCTTCGAAAGCTGCACCCACCTGGGCCGCGCAGCATCATCGCCGATCATCAACCAGTCAAACGAGCGCAACAGCTCGATCGTCGATGCCCATGGCCGCCTCGCCATGGGTGCGATCGGCACGCCGCACCTGACTTTCGTCAACCAGATGGAAACCCGCTGGGGCCTGATGAACAAGGAGCGTTATGACTGGGGTCCGGGCGACGTGTTTCTGGCCAACGATCCCGATCATGGCGGCGGCCATTTGCCCGATTACTGCATCTATGGCCCGGTCTATTCGGACGACGGCGAGCTGATCTGCATCCAGACGCTGCAAGCCCACCAGGGCGATACCGGCGGCAAGGACCCGGGCGGCTTCACGCTGGAGGCGACCGACATTTTCACCGAGGGGGTAATCTACCCCTGTCTGAAGATGGTCCACCGCGGCGAGTTGCGCAAAGACGTGTTCGACATGGTGATCCGCAACAATCGCTTCGCCACTTTCGCGGGCGATATCGCGGCGATGATCGGCGGAGTGCAGACCGGCGTAAAAATGCTGGAAGACCTCATCCGCAAGTGGGGCAAGGAAGTGGTCAAGGCCGGGATCAACTGGTCGATCGAGAACACCGAACGCCGCGTGCGCGAGGAAGTCGCCGCCTGGCCGGACGGGGACTACGAAGGCACGGTCCTGATCGATCACGACACCATGGGCACCAAGGACATCAAGGTCCACGTTACCTGCCGCGTACGCGGCGACCAGTTGACAGTGGACCTTACCGGCACCGACGACCGGCAGGATCTGGTTGGCGTGTGGAACACCTTCGCCAATTCGCGCTCCTATGTGATGACTCAGGTGATCACCGCGATGGACCCGACCATCGTGCGCAACGAAGGCATGTTCAACGCGGTCGAGATCGTCATTCCCGAAGGCTGCATCGCCCAGCCGCCACCGAACAAGCCGGCCGCGCTCGGCTCCTTCCACCCGGCCTGCGAGATCATAGAGGCCGTCTGCATCGCGCTCAGCAAACTCTCTCCCGGACGCTCGCAGCCGCAGCTTTACAAGATCGGCATGCCCAATGCCGTCATCGGTTTCGACGAGAACGGCATGATGTGGATGGACCAGGGCGTCGATTGCCGTTCGATGGATAGTTCCGCGGTCGAAGGCATCGATGGCTGGGGCTCCTGCCCCAATGCGCTCGGCAACCTCATTCTCTCCGAGGCCGAGGATGCGGAAAGCCGCTTCCCGATCCTCAACATCAGCCGCGAGATGAAGACCGACGGCGGCGGCGCCGGCCAGTGGCGCGGTTCGCCGGGCAGCCTCAACGTCAAGCAGGTGCTGAAGCCGACATCGGCCATGGCCTGGATGGTCTCGGCCGATCACCCCTTGCGCGGCATGTGCGGCGGCGACGACGCGATCCCTTACGAGAACTATTTCGAAGTAGGCTCGCCCAACGAGCGCAAGATCGAACTGACGGCCAGCGACCTGCTGCCCTCGGGCGCGGTCATCGCATACCAGCATGGCGGCGGAGCGGGCTTCGGCCATGCGCTGTTGCGCGATCCTGAAGCGGTCAAGGAAGACGTGCTCGACGAATATGTCAGCGAACAGGCGGCGCGCGACAAATATGGCGTAGTGCTGAAGGGCAGCCTCGAGAACTACGACCTGGAAGTGGATCTCGAGGCTACCGAGAAGCTGCGCCGGGAAATGGGATTGGACAAGCTGCTGACTGAAGCGGCGGAGTAAAAAATAGGGACAGTCCCCTTTTTGCGGCCGTGGCGACGGCGGATCGGCTAACACCCGATACGCAAAAAGGGGACTGTCCCTATTTTTGGGTAGAGGACACAAATGACCTATCGTATCGGTATCGACATCGGCGGAACATTTACCGACTTCGCCCTGCTCAAAGGCAGCGAAGTGATGCTGCACAAGAACCTGTCCACCCCGGAAGACCGCTCGCTGGGCGTGATGGAGGGGCTGGCGACCCTTGCGGCCAAGGAAGGCCTCGATCTCGGCGCGTTCCTTGACCAATGTGAGGCAATCGTTCACGGCACTACGGTTGCCGACAACACCCTGATCGAAATGAACGGCGCGCTGACCGGCCTGATCACCACCGAGGGGTTCCGCGACGAGCTGGAATATCGCCGCGGTTTCAAGGAAGACATCTGGGACGTGCGCCTGCTGCCACCCAAACAGATCGTCCCGCGCCGCCGCCGCATGACAGTGCCCGAACGCATTTTGCACGATGGCACGGTGCACAAGCCGCTCGATGAAGCCGCCGTGCGCGAGGCCTGCCGCAAGTTGCGGCTCCAGGGCGTGGAATCGGTGGCGATCTCGCTGCTGTTCTCCTTCGTCAATCCCGAGCACGAAAAACGGGTCAAGGCGATCGTCGCGCAGGAGATGCAGAACGCGCATATCTCCACAGGTCACGAAGTTCTGCCCCGCGCGCCGGAATACGACCGCACTTCGACCACTGTGGTCAACGCCTATGTCGGCCCGCGCGTCACGTCCTATCTCGAACGGCTGGTGCAACGCCTGAAGGATGGCGGCTACACCAACCAGCTGATGGTCATGCAGGCCTCGGGCGGGGTGATGACCAAGGAATATATCGACGGCGCCCCGATCCGCGTGCTGGCTTCGGGCCCGGCAGGCGGCGTGGTCGGCTCCGCTTACACCGGCAAGGCCAAGGGACATCCCGACCTGCTGTGCGTCGACATGGGCGGCACCAGCTATGACATGTCGGTGGTGGTAGGCGGCCAGGCCCCGGCCGAAACCGGCTGGAACATGCACCACCGCTACCTGATCGGCGTTCCCATGGTGAAAGTGGAGACTCTTGGCGCCGGCGGCGGATCGATCGTTCACGTCAACAACGGCCAGCTCCAGGTCGGCCCGCGCTCGGCCGGCGCTGCGCCAGGCCCGATGGCCTATGGACGCGGTGGCGCCGAACCGACTGTCACTGACGCGCTGGTCATGCTGGGCATTCTCTCGACCGACGAGGGCTTTGCCGGCGGTTCTTTCCGCCTGAGCCGAAACGGCGTGGAAGAAGCCTTCAAGGCCATCGGCGACCAGATGGGAACCAGCGCCGAGCAAGCCGCATTCGATGCCTGGCGCGTGGTCAATGCCAATATGAGCCAGGGCGTGCGCCGGACGACCGCGGGCAAGGGCATCGATCCCAAGGACCTGACCATGCTCGCCTATGGCGGCAACGGACCGGCTTTTGCGGCGATTCAGGCAGAGGATCTGGGCATCAACACAGTGCTGGTCCCCAAGGCCTCACCGACGTTCTCGGCGCTTGGCACATTGGTCGCCAATCCGATGATCGACGAGGAACGCTCGGTCATCGTCAAGGCGAGCGAACTCGATCTCGGCAAATTGCGGCACTTGTGGACCGAACTGTGCGACCGGGCGGAAAAGTATTTCACCGACGCGCAATTCGCCAGGGACCAGGTGGTGGCGAACTACCAGTTCAACATGCGCTATCCGGGGCAGAATTTCACCCTGACCTTCGACATCGCGGCCAATGGCAAACTCCATGACCTGTCGTTTATCGACGAGACCATCGGCAAGCGGGCGACCGAGCTGTTCAACGCCCGTCACATGGAAGAATACAACCACATCCGCGAACACGAAGTGCCGGAAGTAACAGGCGTGCGGCTCGCCAGCCATGTGGTGACGGCGTCGCCATCGGCAAGTTCGGGCTTCACTGCCAAGGCCGCTCCGGCAAAACCGGCCAAGACTCGCCGCGCCAATCTCGGCCAGGGTTTCACCGAAGTGCCCGTCTATCTCGGAACCGATCTTCCACCCGGCAGCACTGTCGCCTCGCCCGCGATCATCGAGGAGACGTTCACGACCATCGTGGTCTATCCGGGCTGGAGCGCCAGAGTGGACGATGCGGGGGATTACGAACTGGTCAGGGATTGAAGCCGGACGAATTTGTCGATTGCAGCCTTTGTCCGAATAGGCAAAGGGGGCCCGCATGCCCAAACCCTTCGTCAGCCCCTTCGCCTTGGCCGAACATCCGGCTCCCGCTCCCTTCGATCTGCCCAACAGCCCGTGGCAGGCCATGGCGCGCGGCGCGCGCGGATATTGTCCGCGTTGCAATGACACGCGGCTGTTCATGCGATTCCTCAAGCCCGTCTCGCACTGCGAGAATTGCGGGCAGGACTGGTCGCTGCAACGCGCCGACGATTTTCCCGCCTATGTCTCGATTTTCCTGACCGGCCACCTGCTGGTGCCATTCATTGGTGTGCTGCTGCTGGCTTTCGACATGAGCACAGCCATGGTCATGGCGGTGCTGATGCCGGTGGCCATCGCCATGCTGCTGGCCTTCCTGCAACCGGCCAAGGGCGCAGTCATCGCCATGCAATGGTGGCTGGGAATGCACGGTTTCAAACGAGAGCGGCCAGCCGGGGTCGACTGACCGCTACTGCCCCGGCAGATCCGCCACTACTGTCTCGCAGCCCACGGTCCAGCAATGGGACTGGTCGAACCAGCGCGCTTCGTCTTCCTTGATCCGGTCCCAGTTGGCCGCGGCGATCCTGCTCATTTCCGCTTCGGCCGCCTCGTCGCGCAATACGAATGCGCTGATGGCATCGAAACCGATCTCGGCAGGTCCCTCGCCCTCGCCGCTGCGTTCGAAATTATGCCCGCGAGTCAGATAATTGCGCTGATATGACAGCCAGAGATGGCCGAACAGCTCGACGGCCATCGCCGCGTGACTGTTTTCGTAGCCGTCGCGAAACTGTTCCGGTGTCAGGCCCTGCTTGCGGCGGACCATAACGATTTTCTTGATCGGCATTGCTATCTCCCTAGCCCATCAGCGGGGTCGTATCGTTGCGCGCGATCAGCCAGCCCGCACCGCTGCGCACCAGCTGCACTTTCGAAAGCGCCAGCAAGGCCATGCGCGCGCCGGCATTCCAGTGCGTGACCAGATTGTAGTAATTCGCCTGAACCCGGTCCCGCTCGCCGTCTATGTAGTCGCACATCAGATTGGTCACCGAATGGCGCATCATGCCCGGCCCCAGCGACTGCGCCATTTTTACCACGCCGCGCAAAGCCTCGCGCCCGGTAACCGGCTCGGGCGTCACCCCGGAAAACACGCCGTCTTCGGTCCACAGCGCGGTCCAGCCGGCTTCGTCGCCCTCGTCGACGGCCCAGCAATAGCGCGCCATGTGATCGGCAATGGCCACGTAATCGTCGGTCGAAACGGGCATTTTCCTCTCCTTGTGCCGCATTCTCGCATTTGTTTGCCGCACGCTAACTTGCCATTCAGCGCTTGTCGCCTACATTGTCGGTTGAAAAGGATCAGGCCCGCGCGATGAACGAAGAACAGCCCAATGGTAACCCCTGGCTACGCAGCCTTCTGGTGTGGGGAGGCATCTTCCTCGCGCTGCTGATGGTCGTCTCGATGTTCAACCAGCGCAACGATGCCGGCGCCTCGGCCATGGGCTATTCCGATTTCCGCGCCAAGGTCGCCGAAGGCAGCGTTTCGGAAGTGCAGATCGGCGAAGAACGGATTACCGGAAAGCTGAAGAACGGCGGCACTTTCAGCACCGTACCGATCAAGGGCGATGCCTCGCTGCTGCCGCTGCTTCAGGCCAATGGCGTGAAGTACGTCGGGCGCGAGCAGGAGCAGGGCAATGTCCTGCTCTACATCCTGATCCAGACCCTGCCTTTCCTGCTGATCCTGGGCGTCGCTTTCTTCGCGCTCAAGCAAGTGCAGAAAAGCGGCAGCGGCGGGGCCATGGGCTTTGGCAAGAGCAAGGCCAAGATGCTGACCGAGCGCCAGGGCCGCGTCACTTTCGACGATGTCGCCGGCATCGACGAGGCGCGCGAGGAACTGGAGGAAATCGTCGAATTCCTGCGCGATCCGCAGCGCTTCTCCAAGCTTGGCGGCCAGATCCCCAAGGGCGCGCTGCTGGTCGGCTCGCCGGGCACCGGCAAGACCCTGCTGGCCCGCGCCATCGCGGGTGAGGCGGGCGTGCCATTCTTCACCATTTCCGGCTCGGACTTCGTCGAGATGTTCGTTGGCGTTGGTGCGTCTCGCGTGCGCGACATGTTCGACCAGGCCAAGAAAAATGCGCCCTGCATCGTCTTTATCGATGAAATCGACGCTGTCGGCCGCCATCGCGGCCACGGCCTGGGCAACAGCAACGACGAGCGCGAACAGACGCTGAACCAGCTCCTCGTCGAAATGGACGGCTTCGAAGCCAACGAAGGCATCATCATCATTGCCGCGACCAACCGGCCCGACGTGCTCGACCCGGCGCTGCTGCGCCCCGGCCGGTTCGACCGGCAGGTGGTCGTGCCGATCCCCGATATCGAGGGCCGCGAGAAGATTCTTGCTGTCCACATGAAGAAAGTTCCCCTCGCCCCCGATGTCAATCCGCGCACCATTGCGCGCGGCACACCGGGCTTTTCAGGCGCGGACCTCGCCAACCTAGTCAACGAAGCCGCTCTGCTGGCGGCGCGGCGCAACAAGCGCCTGGTCGCCATGCAGGAATTCGAGGACGCCAAGGACAAGGTAATGATGGGCGCCGAGCGCCGCTCGATGGTGATGACCGACGACGAGAAGAAGATGACCGCCTATCACGAGGCCGGCCATGCCATCGTTTCGGTGAACGAGCCCGCCAGCGATCCGATTCACAAGGCGACGATCATCCCGCGCGGCAGGGCGCTGGGCATGGTCATGCGCCTCCCCGAGCGCGACAACTACTCCTACCACCGCGACAAGATGCACGCGAACCTCTCGGTCTCGATGGGTGGCCGCGTCGCGGAGGAACTGATCTTTGGCTATGACAAGGTGTCGTCCGGAGCATCCTCGGACATCCAGTACGCCACTGGCCTCGCCCGCAACATGGTCACCAAATGGGGCATGTCCGACAAGCTCGGCCCGCTGCAGTACGAGGATCAGTACGAGGGCTATCTCGGCTACGGCGGTCAGCAGCGCACGATGATGTCGGACGAGACCAACAAGCTGATCGACAGCGAAATCCGCGCTCTGGTCGATGGCGCCCACGCCCGCGCGACCGAAATCCTCAAGCGCGAGGAAGCCAAACTCCACCTGCTTGCCAATGCCATGCTCGAATACGAGACCCTGTCGGGCGACGAGATCAAGGAACTGCTCGACAGCGGAAAACTCGACCGGCCCGATGCGCCGAGCGGCCCCACCCTGCCCGTGCCCACGCGCGGTTCGGCCGTGCCCAAGGCCGGCAAGCGCTTTTCCGGAGGCACGGCGCCACAGGGGGCCTGAGATTACCCACTGAGACTCCAGCCGCCTTCCACCCGCAGGGTCTGGCCGGTCGTGTAGGTCGCCTTCATCAGGTAGAGGTAAGCCTCCGCGCATTCCGCCGTCTCGCCGACGCGGGGCACCAATTGGCCCGACAGGCGATCCTCCTGGAACTTGCGGAAGTCCGCGGGCAGCTCGTCCCAGGCCTCGGTGCGGATGGCGCCGGGGCAGACGCCGTTGACCCGCACGGGGGCCAGCTCGACAGCCAGTCCCTTGACCAGATGCTCGACCGCGCCGGCCATGGCAGTCGATAGCGCAAGGCCTTTCTGCGGGCGATGCGCCGCCATGCCATTGGTGAAGATCAGCGTAGCGCCCGGCGTCATCCGGGGCGCCGCGTGCTTGGCGACCGAAGCTGCACCCCAGAAGCGGACCGCGAACAGGTGCGCATGGCCGGAAAGGTCTATCTCGGCGTAGGACGTGTGATCGACTTGCGCCCAGTCCGCTGCCGTGAAGGCGACGTGATCCCATTGGCCGGAGCCTGAAAAGAATTCCGCGACAGCACTTTCGCTGGTCACGTCCAGCCGGACTCCCGTCCCGCCGCCGAGCCTGGCAACTGCGCTTTCGACGCGATCCTGGTTGCTCGATGCGACTGTCACCCTGGCCCCTTCGGCCAATGCCGCCCGCGCCACGCCCAGCCCGATCCCCGAAGTGCCGCCGATAACCAGCACTTTGCTGCCATCCAACCCTGCCATGTTCGCTCTCCCGAATTGCGTGACCACGAAGCCTTGTGGCACAATCGCCGCCGATTGCCAGCCGCCGTCAATTCCGTCAGGAACCTTGCCATAAATGGGAGAGCCACCGATGTTCCTCACCGGACACATGCAGAATGCCTATGTCACGCACGATCTCGACAAGGCGATGGAGATCGTCGGCAACCGCTTCGGCATCGAAAAGTTCGACCGCTTCGATCCCGACATGACGATCCTTACGCCCAAGGGCATTCAGCCTATGGCGAACCGGGTCGCGTCCTATTGGGCGGGCGGACTCAACATCGAGATCATCCAGCCGGTATCCGGCTATGTCGACGACTATGTCGCGATGCTGCCGGCAGACAAGACCGACGCCGTGCCCCGCTTCCACCACATCTCGCTGCGCCGCGACGACGAAGCGCAGATGCGCGACGAAATCGCCCGGCTGGGCCTGCCGCTCGCTTTCGAAGGCCCGGTCTCGATCAAGGATGCAATTCCCAGCCTGGTGTTCATCTACCTCGACGGCCGCGAATCGCTGGGCCACTATGTCGAGTTCACCTGGAAGAGCCTCGAGGCCTGGGAATTCGTCGGCTGGCCCAAGGGACGGCCGGTCTGGTGACACTTCGCCCCCTCCTCTGAAGAGGAGGGGCAATAATCGCCTTCCAGGCTGCTGGCGGAATTGCGTTAACCCGCCGTTAGCCACTTATGCTTATCCGAACCTAAGGATGTTCGCCAAGATTTGGCGCAACGGAGATTCTTGCGTGCGCTTTTTGCCTTTTGCCGCCCTTCTGGTTTTGAGCTCGGCCGCAGGGGCATCGCCCGGCACCATGACGGTGGGCGAATATCTGGCGCGCGCGACTGCACTCAAGGCGCAGGGCTTCAGGGCGTTGTTTTCGTCCGAGTACGGTTTTCTCAAGCAGCAAGGCGCCGCGGCCCAGCGGGCCTATACCGCGCAGCTCGCCGGGGAACGGGCCAGCGGGCGTCCGTCAAGCTGCCCGCCCAGAACCGTCCGGGTCAATTCCGACGTTGTGCTGAACCATCTGCGCACCTATCCCGCCAGCGAGCGGGACAGAGTCGATATCCGCCGGGCGGTTGCCGACTACTACCAGCGCACCTGGCCATGCCGGCAGCCGGCGCTCGCCGCAAACCTGCGGTAAAGCAGCTGTTTCGGAGTCTGGCCAAAACCCGCCTATGCTGAGCTTGTCGAAGCATCGTCCTTTTCTTCGTGCCTCGCGCATAACGGCCTGAAAGAAAAGCGGTCCTTCGACAAGCTCAGGACAGACGGGATTGAGAACGGCAGCCACAAACAATCATGCTGCCACACTTGTATTCAGCCTTCGTAATCCCCGCCAATCGAG
Source organism: Novosphingobium sp. (assembly GCA_050248535.1). Lineage (GTDB taxonomy): Bacteria > Pseudomonadota > Alphaproteobacteria > Sphingomonadales > Sphingomonadaceae > Novosphingobium. The sequence continues at coordinate 10,008 of JBFWSE010000041.1, read as the reverse complement.
GTGTTACGCACCGGTGCGGCGGCGGTGATCCGCAGCGCTTCGGCCGACTGGCTGAGCGAGCCGATATCGTCGATCTCGTCATCGTCCTCGGGCAGTACGCGCTGCAGCGAGGAGATCAGCGTTTCCTTGAGGAAGTCGGGCCGAACCGTCTCGTCGGCGATCTCGCGCAGAGCGACCACCGGGTTCTTGTCGCGGTCACGATCGATTGTGATTTCGGCCCCGCCGGAAATCTCGCGCGCACGCTGCGCGGCAAGCAGGACGAGATCGAAACGGTTGGGAACCTTGTCGACGCAATCTTCGACAGTAACGCGCGCCATAGGGCACTCCAGTAAAGTGGGAACTGCGGGAAAGCGCGGCAGCTAGGGGGCACAGCGCGAAAAGTCAAGGAAAAGGGGCTTGCTCCCGCCTGCTAGCCGCCCGATAGTCTGGCCAAAGCACAAGGGGAGGATCGATGAGCGAACACGGCGAGTTCCGGCAGCACTGGCGCCCACTGCTGGCCTCATTCATCGGCCTCGGCTCGGGCCTTTCGCTCAACGCCTATATCCTGACAATCTTCGCGCCTTACCTGATCGAGAGCTTCGGCTGGAGCCTGTCGCAATGGGCTTCCCTGGGTGTGGTGCAAATGCTGATCATGTTCTGCCTGCCAGTGGCCGGGCGGCTGACTGACCGTTTCGGGGTGCGGGCCGTGGCTATGGTGGGGGCGCTCAGCTATCCGCTGTTCCTTATCGCCATCACCCAGATGGATGGCTCGATCGGCACCTATGCCGCGATCTATGTCGCCCAGACCGTGATTTGCTCGACCACCACAACCACCGTCTATTCGCGCGTCGTCGCCGAGGTGTTCAAGGTCCGGCGCGGGATTGCCCTGGGCATTGCCGGATCGAGCCCGCCGCTGATTGCCTTCATCGGCAGCCCGCTGATGTCGGCCTTCGTGCGCGAGCATGGCTGGCGCGAAGGCTATTACCTGATTGCCGGGTTTTGCGCAGTCTGCGCCGTGGCGACCATGCTGCTGCTCGGCCCGCACCGGGCGAGGCAGGAGCCGCACGCGCGCGCCTTTTCGACGCCCGGCGCCTATCGCACCATCCTGACGATGCCCGCCTTCTGGATCATGCTGGTGGCGATCTTCCTGGTGAACACGCCTTTTTCGCTGGCGACCTCGCAGCTCAAGCTGGTCGTCGCCGATCAAGGCCTGGGCGATGCCACTGCGGCGCTGATGGTTTCGGCTTTTGCCATCTCCTCGATCGTAGGCCGGGTGGTTTCGGGGACGGCGCTCGACTACCTGCCCGGCCACCTGGTCGCGGCGATCAGCTTCGGGCTGCCGGTGGCGGGGCTGTTGCTGCTCGCCTCGCCGCTCGATTCGGCGGTCATTGTCCTGGTGGCCGTCGTGCTGATCGGCGCTTCGTTTGGCGGCGAAGGCGACATTGTGCCCTATCTCATCACCCGCCATTTCCCGGTGGCGATCTATTCGACCACGCTCGGCCTGCTCTCGGCGGCGATGGGCGCGGCGATGGGCGGAGGCGCGGCGCTGCTCAGCCAGACGCTGAAATCGGCCGGGGGATACAACACCTATCTCACGATTGCGGCCATCTGCGCGGCCATCGGCAGCAGCCTGTTCCTTTTGCTGGGCCTGCCGTCGCTGCGGCGCGAGGTCAGCGCGAACGCAGCAGCGCCATAAGATCGCGCGCCGGGCACTGCTCCAGCGCCAGCACGGCCTGCGCTATTTCGCGCGCCTGATCTTCGGACACGGCCAGCGAGGCGGAGGCCATGAATTTGGCGACAACCGCTGCCTCGTCCATCGCCCGCTCGCCTGCGCCGCTGTTCACCGGCACATGGCGGTGAAGCACGCGCCCGTCCTTCATCGTCAATTCAACCCCGCCGGAGAAGAACTCGGGAAACCGCGTCCACGAATCGGGCGAACATTTCACCCTTTTCGCCAGATCGCGCACCCGCTCGTCGGCCAGCGCATCGGGCAGCAGATCGGGCAAATTGAAGCCGCCGCGAATGAGGCAGGCGGCGACGACATGCTGCGCGGAAAACTTGGCCTCGTATTCGGTTTCGGCATTTTCCTTGGCCTCGGCCGGCTCGGCTATGATGTGCAGTGTCGGCTCGGGGAGTTGCGCCTTCACGGAGACAATATCGCGCCAGTCGATTTCGCCATGAAGCCCGATCGCCGCATCGGCGCAGCCATGGATGAAGTGGCAGACCGGATAGGGTTTCAATGCCGTGTCGCCGAATTTCCACTCGCTGCCGAGGCCACCGACGATATAGCCGATATCGGCCTCGGCACCGTGCAAATGCGTGTCGAACAGGCCGAACTTGCCTTCGTAAACCCGGCTCGGCCCCTTGAAGCCATTCTGCGCCAGCCGCGCCGCGGTGATCCCGGCGACCGCACCCCAGCCGGGGTGAAAGCGCTTGGTCCAGGCGCCTTCTTCCAGGAACACCTGGATGCCCGCCGCCGTGCTGCCGGCGATGCCCTGGGCGGCGGTGATCTGGTTCTCGTCCAGCCCCAGCAGTTTCCCCGCCGTCAAAGCCGAGGCGAAGTGCGAGATGACGCCGGTGGCGTGGTAGCCGACATGGTGGAAGCCCCCCCGCGCCGCGCCGCCGGTGCGGATCGAAGTCTCGACGCCCGCTAGGAAGGCGGTGAGCAGGTCCGCTCCGCTAGCGTCCAGCGCCTCGCCCAGCGACAGCGCCACCGGCAGGCTTGTGGCGGTGGGGTGGATGATGCTTTCGAGGTGGGTGTCGTCGAAATCGAGGCCGTGGATCAGGATGCCGTTGAGCAAGGCGGCATCGCGCAGTTCGAGGCGCTCTTCCCGGCCTACGACGGAGCAATCCCCCGGCGAGCCCAGGGCACGCACGCCAGCGGCGCACTTCTCCGCATAGTCCTGCGCATTCGAGGCCAGCCCTGCCCCCAGCGCATCGAGAATGTGCAGCCTGGCGCGGGTGCGCACCGGCGCAGGTACCTCGTCCAGCCGCAACGAGGCGGCGAAACGGGCGACTTGGCGGCTGGCGGATTCAGTCAAGGCGTTGCTCCAGTAAACCTCCCTGGAACGGGGAGGAGGACCATCCGAAGGATGGTGGAGGGGGCTGGCCGCAAGCGCAACCTCGATGGGTCGCGCCCGGCGGAGAACCCCCTCCGTCATCGCTTCGCGATGCCACCTCCCCGTTCCCGGGAGGTTTTTCAAGGGGCAATGATTGACACCCTGCCCCTTGCCGACAAAGAGGCGGGCCAAGGAGACTCCACCGCAATGGCCGAAACTTACCAGCTTTTCATCGACGGCAAATGGCGCCCTGCCTCTGACGGCGCGACGATCCCGGCGATCAATCCCTACGACCAGTCTGTTCACGCCCACGTGCCCGTCGCCACGGCCGAGGATGTCGCCGAAGCCTGCAAGGCCGCGCGTCGCGCCTATGACAGCCACTGGAGCAAGACCAGCCCCGGCCAGCGCGCCGCGCTGATGAACAGGCTGGCCGATCTGATCGACGCCAATGCCAAGGAACTCGCCGTCCTCGAAACCGTCGATAACGGCAAGGTCATCCGCGAAACCTCCAGCCAGATGGCCCAGGCGGCGCGCGTCTTCCGTTACTACGCCGGCTGGGCCGACAAGGTGACAGGCGATCTCGTGCCGCTCGACCAGGGCGCTACCGAGGGCCTGGTGCTGCGCGAGGCCTATGGCGTCGTCGCTTGCGTCACGGCCTGGAATTCGCCGATCGCGATCCTGTGCAACACGCTTCCCGGCGCGCTGGCCGCAGGCAATTGCGTGATCGTCAAGCCCAGTGAGCACGCCAGCACCACCACGCTCGAGATCGCGAAATTGTGCGAGCAGGCGGGATTTCCCGCGGGCGTGGTGCAAGTCGTCACCGGCGCGGGGCCTACCGGTGCGGCGCTGACCGGCAATGCGCTGATCGACAAGGTCAGTTTCACTGGCTCGCCCGGCGTCGGGCGCATGATCGCCAGCGCGGTGGCCGCGAACCTCAAGCCCTGTGCGCTCGAACTGGGCGGCAAGAGCCCGAACATCGTGTTCGACGATTGCGATTTCGACCGCGCGCTGATCGGCGCGCTCGCCGGAATCTTTGGCGCCACCGGCCAGACCTGCATCGCCGGATCGCGTCTGCTCGTCCAGCGCGGCGTCTATGATCGCATGGTCGAAGGCCTCGCCAGGCGCGCCGCGCAGATCAAGATGGGCGACCCGCGCCTGCCTGAAACCGAAATGGGCACGGCGGCGAACGAGCCGCAGTTCAACAAGATCCTGTCCTTCATCGAGGCTGCCCGGGGCCAGGGCGCACGGCTGGTCGCCGGCGGCGGGCGCGCGAATGGGCCGGGCCTGGAAAAGGGCTTTTTCGTCGAACCCACCATTTTCGCCGACGTGAAGAACGACATGAAAGTCGCCGCCGAGGAAATCTTCGGCCCGGTCCTCTCGATCATCCCCTTCAACGACGAAGAGGAAGCCGTCGCCATCGCCAACGACACGCCCTATGGCCTCGCCTCGGGCGTCTGGTCGCAGGATATCAACCGCTGCATGCGGATGATGCACGCGATCAAGTCGGGCGTGGTCTGGGTCAACACCTATCGCGTCGCCGCCTCGCAACTGCCCTTCGGCGGGATGAAGGGTTCGGGCTATGGCCGGGTGCGCGGGCATGCCGGCTTGCTCGAATGGCTGCAGACCAAGACGGTTTTCATCGACTATTCGGGCGACAAGCGCGATCCGTTTGCGATGAAGTTCTGAAGGGCGCTGCCATGACCTATCTCGTCGCCGACAACCTCGCCCATGCCCCCGCCGGGCAGCGTTTCCGCGCACTGGTCGAACGCCCCGGCATCCTGCAACTGCCCGGCGCCTACAACGGCCTCTCCGCCTTGCAGGCCAAGTCGGCCGGGTTCGAAGCGCTCTACCTTTCCGGCGCGGCGATGACTGCGTCGATGGGCCTGCCCGATCTTGGCGTCATCACGGTTGACGAAGTCTGCTTTTTCATCCGCCAGATCGCCCGCGTCTCGCAGCTTCCCGTGCTCGCCGATGGCGACACCGGCTATGGCGAGGCGCTCAATGTCATGCAGATGGTGCGCAAGTTCGAGGAGGCCGGAGCGGGCGCCGTGCAGATCGAGGACCAGCTGCTGCCCAAGAAGTGCGGGCACCTGTCCGACAAGAAGCTTGCCCCTGCAGAAGACATGGCCGCCAAGATCGCCGCGGCCCGGAAAGCCCGCCGCGATCTCTATATTATCGCCCGCACCGACGGGCTCGAGCGCGAAGGCATGGACGGGGCGATTGCCCGGGCGAAAATGTATGTCGAAGCCGGGGCCGATGCGATCTTCCCTGAAGCACTGAATGATTCCAACGATTTCGCTCGTTTCTCAAGTGAGGTTGAGGTTCCACTGCTGGCCAATATGACCGAATTCGGCAAGACGCCTTTCATGACCGCGCAGCAATTCGAGGCCTTGGGCTACAAGATGGTGATATGGCCGGTCTCGGCCCTGCGGGTTGCTGCGAAAGCACATGAAGAATTGTATGCAACCCTCGCTAAAGAGGGCTGGGTCAAACCAATGACCGATCGCATGCAGACCCGCGCCGAGCTCTATGCGACCATCGGCTACCATCAATATGAGGCGCTCGATTCGACCATTGCCCAATCGATGATCCCGAACGGACCGCCCGAGGAATGAGGTTGCGGCATCCTTGCTCCCCTCCCGCTTGCGGGAGGGGTTGGGGGTGGGCCAGTGGGACGCAGATCACGCCCCACAGCCGAACTGACTCACCCGCCCCTGGCCCCTCTCGCAAGCGGGAGGGGGACTGAATGGGCCGGCGCATTCCCATCCCCGTCGATCCCAAGGCCCTTCTCGCCGCTGGTCCCGCGTGGCTGACTTCGGCCTTTCGTGCCTATGGCGTGATTTCACAGGACAATGCCGTCGTCCGCATCGTCCACGCCGAACCATTCCATGCCGGCAACTCGGGCGACAAGCTGGTGCTGTCGGTAGACTATGCCCTCCCCGATCCCGGGCTGCACACCGATCTGTTCGTCAAGTTCTCCCGCTGCCTCCACGATCCGTTCCGCGACCGCCGCAAGGGCGAGCTGGAAGCCGAAGTCCACCTGGCCGACCTGTCGCGCCACCCGCACTTTCCCGTCGCGGTCCCGAGAGCCTATTTCGCCCGCTTCGACGCCGGGAGCGGCGATGGCGTGCTGATCACCCAGCGCATCCGGTTCGGCGAAGGGGGGCTGGAGCCCTTGCGGCCCAAGAACATGGATCACCTTGTCGCCAATGCGCCGGACTATTACCGCGCGACTGCAACGGCCCTCGCCCGGCTCGCCGCCGCGCACAAGTCGGGGAGGCTGTCGCCCCATGTCGAGCACCTGTTTCCCTTCGATCCTGCACAGGCCGCTGCCGAACTGCCGCTGCCATGGGATGCCGGGCAGGTTCGCGGCAAGGCGCAGACCATTGCGCAATTCATCGCCGGAGCACCCCAGCTATTCCCCGCCGATGCCACGACGCCCGATTTTCTCGCGCGATTTGTCGAAGACTCCATGCTGTTCCAGCAGCATGACAAGGCCATCAGGCGCTTCCTCTTCGCCGACCCTGACATGGTCGCGCTCGCCCACTGGAACACGCACATCGACAACGCCTGGTTCTGGCGCGATGAAGGCGGCGTGCTGCAAGCCGGGCTGCTCGACTGGGGCATGGCGCGGCAGATGAACCTCGCCATGGCGTTGTGGGGCGGGCTTTCGGGCGGTAACCGGCATCTGTGGGACCATCATGCCGACGGGCTGATCGATCACTTCCTGGGCGAACTGGCCGGGCAAGGCGGCCCTGCCATCGACCCCGAGCTGTTCCACCTGCATCTCGACCTGTCGGTCGGCATGCTGACGCTCGCCTTGATGCTCGACATGCCCGCCATGTTCCTGTCGCGCATGCCAGATGTCGCACAGGCCAGGGGGCCGGATAATCCCCTGCTGCATGCCGACAAAGTGGTGCATGGCTTCCTGCATACCTTCGGCAATGCCATTGCCTTGTGGCAGCGCCGCCAATTCGGCGCGAGCCTTGCGCGCATGCTGGAAAGCAGCGGTGCTGAGGGTTAGGCTCGCGCCAGAGAGGAACCACACCCATGCCCCCCAGCCCCGAACGCCTGCAGCTCATGGCCGACCGCCAGGACATCTGGGACTGTCTCCAGCGCATCAGCCGCGGCATCGACCGGTTCGACCGCGATGTCTTTCTGTCGGGCTATCACGCGGACGCCGTGATCGATGCCGGCGCCCTGGTCGGCTCGCCCGCCCAGGCCTACGAAAGCGGCGCGGCGCTGCACGAGGCGGGGCAGATCTCGACCATGCACAGCCTGTTCAATCATACCTGCCAGATTCAAGATGATACGGCCCATGCCGAAACCTATTTCGAATATGTCGGCCACAATCGGGACGGTTCCAACTGGCTGGCCGGCGGGCGTTATATCGACCGGCTGGAGCGCCGGCTGAGCGAATGGAAAGTCGCCTTCCGCATGACAGTGATGGAATGGTCTGGATCGATGCCCGGCAACGAAGTTCCGCTGTTCGCGGGCGTCGAGGATGTCCATGCCAACGGCGCGCCATCGCGCAGCCGCGAGGATCCTTCCTATGTCCGTCCGCTGGTCAACCGCCGGGCGATGCGCGCGCCCGAAGACCCCGGCAGTCTTGGCCGTCCTGCCGACTGACGGATCGGTTCAATCGGTATTGGCGAAAACGAACCAGGCCAGGCCCGAAGCCGCGAAAAACAGCGGCCAGGACCAATAGAACTGATAGCGCTCGAAATAATCGCCGGGCAGGTTCGACAGGTGGATATAGAGAAAGTTGTTGGTCTGGTGATTCCGCCCGAGAATGGACGAAATGATCCAGCTCAGGAGAATCCCCGGAAACAAGCCCTTTACGAACGCCATGACACCAAGCTCCCGGCACGCTGCCGCTCCGGTCGCATATGCGCCGGCCCCGGCAAATCCAGCCGTCAGATTACGTCCGGCGTTTTACATTTTTCTGGTTAGCAGGCGGTTAATCGCATCGCGCGTCTGGCGCTCGCGCTGGTCCCAGTCGCCGGAAATCCGGTCGAAGGGAACGCCTGCGCGCAGCAGCATATGTTCCGCCAGTTCGGCGAACCTGGCCCGATCCGCTGGCGTGCCAAAAAAGCGCGTGCCGTCCGCTACCCAGGGCACGTCCGGTTCGAACAGCAGGTAATGGTCAGCCTTGGGATAGTCCATCAGCACTTGCGGCACATGGCCGAACAGCATCCGCGCCCAGGCTGCGGTCATCAGAGGGTCGGTATCGAGCAGCAGGACCGGCGGCGAGGCTGCTGCGGCCAGCCGCATGGCCCGATCCTGCCCTTCGGCGATGGCCAGCAGGTCGTCCATGGTCAGGTCCGTGCCAATCTCCTCGCAATAGGCACGGCCATATTCGGGCACCCAGGGGTAGCCCAGTTTTTGGGAAAGAACCGATTTCCCGGTGCTTTCCGCCCCGTGCAGGCAAATGCGGATCACGCCGGCCGCCGCGCGTCTCGCTCTGCCTGGACCCATTCTCGAAGCCCGATCAGCGACATCACCAGCATGCCGCTGTATAGGCCCGCAGTCGGATAGAGGCCGCGATCGATATAGAGCGTGATTGCGGCGACATCGATCAGGATCCACAAGACCCAGTTTTCGATTCGCCGGAAAGCCAGCAGGATCTGCGCCGCGACACTGGCCCCGGTGATGCCGGCATCGGCGAAAGGCATCGCCGCATTGGTGAATTTGTGCATCACCCAGCCGAGATTGAGGCTGACGGCTGCCGTCACCAGCACCCAGGCAGCCCGGCTCGCCCCTTCCATCCATCGCACGGGCACGCGCGTATCCTCGCCGCCTGCCCTGAGCCACAGCCACCAGCCCCAGGCCTGGGCCAGGACAAAGAACACCTGCAGCACCGATTCGCCGTACAGCCGCTTTTCCCAGAAAACGAAGATATAGAGCGCGACCGAGGCGATACCGAAAGCGAAGTTCCACACCGTTCGGAAAATCAGCAAGGCGATGTTGACCAGGCCCAGCCCCATGGCCGTCCATTCGAGAAAAGACAGCGTCTGTTCGCTCATGATCACCGCGAATTCTCCCTGAAACCGGCGCGGTTTGCGCGCTCGGCGAATCAACCCAACGCGTCTTCCCACTCGTCTGCCTTGAACCCTACCAGCAGCCCGCCAGGATGCTCCAGAACCGGGCGCTTGATGCAGCTGGGGTTGGCCGCCATCAGGACAACGGCCTTTTCCGCATCCAACCCCTGCCTGTCCGATTCGGGCAGCTTTTTGAACGTCGTGCCGGCCCGGTTGAGCACGCGCTCCCAGCCGACCTGCGCCACCCAGTCAACCAGCTTGCCGGCGTCGGCGCCCTGCTTCTTGTAGTCGTGGAAATGGTAGGCGATTCCCTTCGCATCGAGCCACTGCCGCGCCTTCTTCACTGTGTCGCAATTGGGAATGCCGTAAAAAGTCACACTCACGCCCGTCATCCCTCGAAACGGCTCACCCGCGGATCGACGCAGGCAAAGCTGGTGTAATTCTCATAATAGGCCTCGCGCCCGCGCCGCTGCACTTCGCCATGTTCGGGATCGCTGCCCCAGGCATGGGCCGCGGCCTCGCTGGCCCATTCGGAAATGGCCACCACTTCGCCGTCTTCCGCCGTGTAACTCTTGAACGAAAGGAAGCCCGGCTGCTCCCTGGCCAGAGCCAGCATCCGCGCGGCATCCGCCTCATAGGCCTCCACATCGAGACCCTTCTTCTTGCGGTTGCGGAAGACGACGAGATACATGGCGCGCTCCTTAGCAACAGGCGTTGCGTCGCGGGAGTGGACTTTTTGCAGCTTCCCCGGCAATTGCGGCGCTTATGAGCGTCAACAGCTACGGCCGCCTTTTCCGTTTCACCACCTGGGGCGAAAGCCACGGGCCGGCGCTGGGCGCCGTGGTCGACGGCTGCCCGCCGGGGCTGGCGATCTCCGAATCGGAAATCCAGCCTTTTCTCGATGCCCGCCGGCCGGGCCAGTCGAAAAA
>JBFWSE010000040.1:0-26847 GCA_050248535.1 Novosphingobium sp. | reverse complement strand
ATCTTGTCGGGATCGTGCTTCCAGGTCTGCGGGTCGTAGCGCCAGAGCAGCTTGCCGGTGACACCATCGACGGCATAGACCGCTGCATAGGAGCCGGTGAAATAGAGCATGCCGCCCACTGCCAGCGGGGTCGCTTCCAGTGTCACTTCGCCGGGCAGGTCGAGCGCCCAGGCCAGTCCCAATTTGGCGGCATTGGCGCTGTCGATTTCGGTCAGGCGGCTAAAGCTTGCCTCGTCCGCCCCGCCGCCCACTGTTGGCCAATCGTCTCCGGTTCCGACGCCGGCTTCGGGTTGCGGCGTGCCGCCCTTGGTGCAGCCGGCGAGCAGCAGCGCGGCTCCGGCGACGGTCAGGACTTGCTTGGCGATGCGGCGCATGTGGCACTCTCCCCACGATGTTATCACGAGCAGGTTATGACACACAGTGGCTCACGTCCAGTGGTGCTGTCCTACTCAGCCGCAATCGCCAGTGGCACCACATTATCCGGCGCGCGGTGGTCTATCACCCAGCGGACATTGCGGCGCAGGGGCTCGATGCCGTCGTGCGGCATACCGGGGGGCAGAGTGTGCATGTCGTGGAAGATCTGCATGGCGTCGCCGCCGCAGATCGGCACCATGCGCTGCACGCCCGCGAGTGCGAAGGGATCGAGCAGGCGGTCGCGCAGCTCTTCCGGATAGACGCCGACGGTCTGCGTCGTGTCGTCGCACCACTTGGTCACTTCTTCGAGGTTCTCGATCGGCACCAGGTTGACCACGCGGTTGTTGAGCTGGTCGTAGAAATCGATGCGGTCGGCGAATTTGGAGACGATGACGCCGCCAGTCAGCGTATCGCCTTCGACATGGTAGAAATCGTCTTCCAGCGCGATGGCTTCCATTTCCGCGTCGAGATCGGCATTGGCCTTGGGGAAGGGCGTGGAGATAACTGGCGGCAGGGTCTTGAAGGCGGCGACAATCTTGCTGCCCAGCGCCACCAGCCTGTCCAGTTCCTCCTCATCGGTGCCGCATTCGACATAGACGATGCGCGTGTTGGCGCAGGCGGTCTGGTTGTAGAAGCCGGTGATGACGGCAATGCCCAGCGCCGCCTCTTCCATCGCCTCTTCGCTTTCCAGGGCTTCCTTGCCGATGACCGACATCGAATACTTGGGGTTGAGTGCGGTGAGGTCGATGCCCGGCGTGAGGAACTTCTGGATGTGCTTGACCGAGCTCATCCCGCCCCAGGCAGTGATTTTGTCGATGCGGGAGACGCGCACGATCTGCTTGTCCATCTCTTCGTCGCCGCCTTTCCAGTAGGCGACGGCGACGTGTTTGGTCACCGGGTGATTGGCATCGACGTCGATCAGCGAGCGGCAGATCGCGTTGGCGGTGAGCGGGTCGTTCGACGGCGCCTTGATCAACACGTCGCTCTTGGTCAGCCCGCCGCGCACGATGGTGAGCGCTGCAACAACAGGCACATTTCCCGCGGTGATGTGCAACTGGCGCGTGCCGACCGCGCGGACGCGGACATTGGCGTGCGGCCCATCGGCCGGCACCCAGCCGTCGAGGTAATCGACGCCCACCGACTTGTCGATCAGGTCGAACATGCCCTGGGGATCGAACATGCGCGGCAGATCGTCATAGACGCCGCGCAGGATCGGTTCGGCCAGGCCGCCTGCCTGAAGGGCCAGGGCGAAGCTTTCCTGAAGGTATGGGTTATCGTCGAGCCGCAGCCGCTTGCCGACTTCGGCGAGGAAATCGACGATATCGTGCATCGGGCAGTCCATCAGGTCGCGCAGCAATACGGGATTGCCGAGCACCAGATCGTGGATGTGTTTGTGCGGATCGGGGGTGCGGAATTTCGCGCCGCCGCGGCCCGAATATTCGACGGCATCTTCGCCCGGCTCGATGATGCGGCCGCGGGCGATGATCGGGATATTGTACATGTCGGTCATGGCGCTCTCCGGACCTATTTTGCTGATCACTTTGTTAGCAACAATCTCGCTTTTGGTCAATCCAGCCGATCCAACACCCACTCGACCAATTTGCGCGTTTCATCGTGGCCCTCGCCGATGCCCGTCGTGCCTTCGCGGCCCAGCATAAGAGTGACGTTGGAAAACAGGAAGGCCAGCGCCTCGGGCGTGACCGGGCCGAGATCGACCTGCCGCCGTTCGCAAGCCTGGGCAATGGCGCCTGTCACCATGCGGCGCGAATCGGTGACGAACCGGGCGACTTCCTCGCGGATGCCTTCGTGATGGTTGGCCAGCGCCATGAATTCGAAGGCCAGTTTGGCGCCCGAAATGCTGCTCAGCCGCTCCCACAGGGCGCGTACCGGTTTCTCGCCGGCAATGTCCTTTTCGAGGCTCGCCAGCGCCCGCGCGGTGCGCCGCCGGAATGTGGCGAGCAGCAGCTCGTCCATGGTGTGAAAGTAATAATAGACCAGCTGCTGCTTGAGCCCGGCCTCTTCCGCCACCCGGCGCGAGGAAGCTGCGCCATAGCCTTCGTTCCTGAGCACGCGCTCTGTGGCATCCAGCAGTGCGATCGACGTAACCGAATCGCGCGGACCCATGCGGCGTTTGGTGACCATGGCTAGCAAGAAATCCCCATTTCAGCCCTATAACCGCCTGCCTTGAGCTTGTCGAAGGGCCGTCCTGTTCTTGGGAGACGGTCAAAGCAAAAGGCAGCCCTTCGACAAGCTCAGGGCAGACGGAATTGGAATTCCATTTTACCTTTGGGTCAAGTTCCGCCTTCCGTCAGCAAAGCCCGAGTCTCATCATCCCCCCAGTCGCGCCCCCCCGCATAGCGCCAGACTTCGCGGCCATTGGCATCGTAATAGATGGATACCGGCAGCGACGGCGCCGCATAGTGGATCGGCAAATCGCCCTTGGCGTCGATCCAGGCGGGTAACTGGGCGAAGCCGCGCTGGTCGAGGAAGGTCTGCACCTTGGCGGGATCGCCGGTGTCCTGCGAAATCGTGACCACGCGCAGGTTCAGGTCCGCCCGATTGGAAATCGCATTGAGTGTTGGCAGTTCGGCGATGCAGGGCGCACACCAGGTGGCCCAGAGGTTGATCAGCGTGGGCTTGCCCTTGAGGCTGGTCAGCCGCAACTCCTGTCCATTGCCGGTTACAATGATGTCCGGCAATTCGCTTCCCTTGTGCGAGCGGTCGAGCGTTCCCGCTTCGGGCTTGGCCGTCACGCCGCCCGCAGCCTGTGGTTGCGCCTTTTCGCTGCTTTGCCTATCGCAGCCAGCGGCCACCATGATCAGGCCAAGGACAAGACTTTTGAGCAAGCGCGACGACAGCAAGGCACACTCCAATCAGATGTGGGGCGGACGGTTCAGCGATGGGCCGTCGGCGATCATGCGCGAGATAAATGCCTCGATCCCCTTCGACAAGGCACTGTGGCGGCAGGATGTTGCCGCGTCAAAGGCGCATGTCGCCATGCTGGGTAAACAGGGCATCGTTTCCGCGGAGGATGTTCAGGCGATTTCGGACGGGTTGGACAAGGTCGCCGCCGAATACGAGGCCAATGGCGTGCCCGAGGACTGGGACCTCGAAGACATCCACATGACCACCGAAAGCCGGCTGGCCGAACTGATCGGCCCGGCGGCGGGAAGGCTGCACACCGCGCGCAGCCGCAACGATCAGGTGGCGACCGATTTCAAGCTCTGGGTGCGCGAGGCCTGTGTGGCTGCCGACGCCGCGCTGGGCGCGCTGCAAGTCGCGCTGGTGACGCGGGCAGGGGAGCATGCCGGCAGCATCATGCCCGGCTTCACCCATTTGCAGACCGCGCAGCCGGTAACCCTCGGCCACCACCTGATGGCCTATTACGAAATGGCGGAGCGCGACCGCTCGCGCTTCGTCGATGCGCACCGGCGGGCGGGCCAGTGCCCGCTGGGCAGCGCAGCGTTGGCCGGAACGGGCTTTCCGCTGGATCGCGACATGACTGCCTCGGCCCTCGGCTTCGCCATGCCGACCCGCAACAGCCTCGATGCCGTGTCCGACCGCGATTTCGCGCTCGATTACCTGATGGCGGCCAGTCAGTGCGCGCTGCATCTGTCGCGGCTGGCCGAGGAGTTTATCATCTGGGCGAGCCAGCCGTTCGGCTTTGTCGTGCTGCCCGATGCGCTGAGTACCGGCAGCTCGATCATGCCGCAGAAGAAGAACCCCGATGCAGCGGAACTGGTGCGCGGCCATGCCGGGCGGATCATCGGACAGCTGACCAGCCTGATGGTGACAATGAAAGGCCTGCCGCTGGCCTATTCGAAGGACATGCAGGACGACAAGGTGCCGGTGTTCGAGGCCGCAAGCCTGCTGACTCTGTGCCTTGCGGCGATGACCGGCATGGTCGAGGGCGCGACATTCCGTACCGATCGCATGCGTCAGGCCGCCGAGCTGGGCTATGCCACCGCCACCGATCTGGCCGACTGGCTGGTGCGCGAGGCGAACATTCCGTTCCGCGAGGCGCACCACATCACCGGCAGCGCGGTCAAGCTGGCGGAAAGCCGGGGGATTGCGCTCGACCAGCTGCCGCTGGCGGACTTGCAGGCGATCGATGTGCGGATCGGTGAAGGTGTTTTTGCGGCGCTCTCCGTCGAAGCATCGGTGGCCGCACGCTCTAGCCATGGCGGAACGGCGCCAGGCGAGGTAAGGAAGCGCGTTGCCGAGGCGCGCAAGGCGCTGGGACTGGAGTGATCGTAATGCGGCTGGCCATCGCCATAGTTCTCATCACAGCTCTCTCCGCTTGCGGTGTACGCACCGATCTGAAGCCGCAGGCGGGTCAGGCCATGCCGGTCGCCGCCTATGGCCGCGACGCGCCCGCCACAACGGCGCAGCTGCTCGAACCGCCGCCGCAGGCAATTCCCGAACGTAGCGTCGAATTGCGCAAACGCTCGGAAGAGCGCACTGACGACCCGTTCTACTTGCCGCCCAAGGAATAGGTCGCAGGCCGGATATCATGGACCATTTCAATCTCAGGAACGGCGTGCTCCACGCCGAAGACGTACCGCTGAGCGAGATCGCCGAGGCCGTTGGCACGCCGGTCTACGTCTATTCGCGCGCCACTCTGGAACGGCATGCCCAGGTCTTTGCCGAAGGTCTGTCGGCACTCGATAACCCGTGGATCGCCTATTCGCTCAAGTCCAATCCCAACCTGGCGGTAGTCAAGGTGCTGCAACGCCAGGGCTTCGGCGCCGATGTCGTGTCCGGCGGCGAAATGCTGCGCGCGCTGGCGGCGGGGATCGCTGCCGAAGACATCGTCTTTTCCGGCGTCGGAAAGACCGTGCGCGAACTGGCGAACGGGGTCGAGGCGGGAATCGGCCAGTTCAACATCGAAAGCGAAGAAGAAGGCTTCGAACTGGCCCGCATCGCCGAGCAGATGGGGCGGCGCGCCAATGCCGCGCTCAGAGTCAATCCCGATGTCGATGCCGGCACGCACGAGAAGATTTCGACCGGCAAGGCCGAAAACAAGTTCGGCGTGCCGATCAACCGGGCGAGCGAGATTTTCGCGGGGCTGGCCGATCAGCCGGGGCTGAACCTGCGCGGGCTGGCCGTCCATATCGGCAGCCAGCTGTCCAATCTCGCGCCGATGGAAGCGGCCTTCGCCAAGCTCGGCGGAACCATCGCCGAATTGCGCGCCGCCGGGCGCACGATCACCCACGCCGATCTCGGCGGCGGGTTGGGCGTGCCTTACAAGGCAGGTGAAGTGATGCCGAGCCCGGCGGAATATGGCGCCATGGTCGCGCGGGTGACTCGTGGCTGGGACGTCAGGCTGATGTTCGAGCCGGGCCGCGTGATATCGGGCAATGCCGGCGTGCTGCTGACGCGAGTGGTGCGGGTCAAGCGCGGCGGAAATGGCGATCCCTTCGTCATTGTCGATGCGGCGATGAACGACCTGGCCCGGCCTGCGCTTTATGGCTCCTGGCACGATTTCGATGCGGTTGAACCCAGCGGCGAGCGGATGACCGCCAACATCGTCGGTCCGATCTGCGAGACCGGCGATACCTTTGCCATGGGCCGCGACATCGATGCGCTCGAAGCCGGCGATCTCGCCATTTTCCGCACCGCGGGGGCCTATGGCGCGACCATGGCCAGCTCTTACAATTCGCGGGGGTTTGTGCCGGAGGTGCTGGTCGATGGGGAGCGCTTTGCGGTGGTGGCTGAAAGGATCGATCCGGCAGCCATTCTTGCCGCCGAGCAAGTGCCGGACTGGCTCAAATGACGACTTGCCCACCCCCAACCCCTCCCGCAGGCGGGAGGGGAGCGAGACTTGGCCGCGATAGCGGCTTAGTCGCAGCGGGGTGGGCACTGGCGCTAAGCTCGTGACAATCGCCGACCTCCCCCTGTTCCACCGTATTGCCGGCCAGCCGGTGATCGTGCTGGGCGAGGGGGAGGTGGCGCAAGCGCGGCGCAGGCTGGTGGAGCGGGCCGGCGGTGTCGTCGTTGGGGAGGACAATGCCGAGGCCCGGCTGGCCTTCGTCGCACTGGCCGGGCCCGAGGCGGCTGCCGCGCGGCTCAAGTCGCGCAAGCTCATGGTCAATGTCGCGGACCGGCCCGATCTCTGCGATTTTACTGTGCCGAGCATTCTCGATCGTTCGCCAGTGCTGATCGCGATTGGCACGGGCGGGGCATCGGCGGGTTTGGCAAAGGCATTGCGGCTGCGGCTCGAGACCTTGCTGCCGCAAAGCCTGGGTATGCTGGCTTCGGCGCTGGCTTCGGCGCGCGAGGCGATGCGCACGCGCTGGCCCGAAGCTTCGGCGCGGCGGCAGGCGCTGGATGCGGCGCTGGGAGAGGGTGCGCTCCTCGATCCGTTGCGTGACGACAGTGCCGGAAAGGTAAATGGCTGGCTAATGGGCGAAGACGAGGCCGGGGCCGGGGCCGGGGGAATGGTTGAAATCCGTCTGACCAGCACCGATCCCGACGATCTGACTTTGCGACAGGCGCGATTGCTCGGCGGGGCCGATGTGGTCGCCTACGAGGCGAACGTTCCCGCTGCCATTCTCGACCGGGCCCGGGCAGACGCGGCGCGCGTGGCGCTCGGCAAGAACCAGCAACCGCCTCAGGCGAAGGGGTTGATAATCGTCCTGCGCAGCTGAAAGCGTTCAGCCATTGCACGCGGCCACGCCCCACCATAAGCTCTCCCCAATCGCCGCGCCGCCCAAGGCGCGCATGGGAGAGAAAGCATGGCCGCCCATCCGAAATACCCGAATGTGTTCAGCCCGCTGCGCATCGGCCCGATCGAGGTTCCCAACCGCTATTATTTTTCTCCGCACGGCGTGCCGCTGACTCATGGTTGCGGGCCATCGAACGACCTCGTTGCCTATTGCACCGAGCGGGTGAAAGACGGCGGCGCGGGGCTGGTGATCCTCTCGTGCACCGCGCACCAGCGTGGGCGGCATTACCAGCCATGCCCCTATCCGCCCGAAGCCGTGCCCGCGTTCCGTGCGCTCGCCGATGCCGTCCATGCGGCGGGTGGCAAGATCATCGGGCAGATATGGTATCACTGGCTTTCGGCCGGCAACTGGGGCCCGCTAACCCCGCCTGCGCCCAGCTTTGCGCCGTCCAGCTCGCAATTCGGCTTCGGCGGCTCGACCGGCGCTACCCATGTCGCCAGCCACGAAGACATCCGCATGATGGGCGAGGCGCACCGGCAATCGGCGCGGCACTTGCGCGAGGCCGGGTTCGACGGGGTGGAAATCCATGCTTCGCACTCGGGCATGATCGAGCAGTTCCTCTCGCCCTATTTCAACCGCCGCACCGATGAATATGGCGGCTCGCTGCGGAACCGGATGCGCCTGCTGGTCGAAACACTGGATATGGTGCGCCAGGGGGCCGGGCCGGACCTGGCGGTGGGCATGCGGCTCAACTGCGATGAGCTGGTCGAAGGCGGCTACGATACGCTGGGCGCCCACGATGCCCTGGCCGAGACTTGCAAGAGCGGGCTCATCGATTTCGTCGATCTCGACGTCGCGATGGAGCCGCTGCAGCTCAAATACGGCATGCCTTCGGTGTTGGTGAAGGAGCATTTCTACCAGTCCTACGTCGAGAAAGTGCGCACTGCGGCGGGCAAGCTGCCGGTGCTCTCGGTGCTGGGCCGGGTTACGCAGATGAGCCATGCCGAACAGGTCATTGCCTCGGGACTGTGCGACATGGTCGGCTCGGCCCGGCAATTGATCGCCGAGCCGCAATTCGTCCGGCACGCCCACAAGGGCACCGAACATCTGGGCCGCACCTGCATTGCCTGCCAGTTCTGCCTTTCGGGCATGGCCGACGGGGCTTTCGGTTGCGCGATCAACCCGGCGAGCTATCGCGAGCGGATCTGGGGCGTGGACAAGTGGGACAAGGCGGCCAGGAAGGCGAGAGTCGTGGTTGTCGGCGGCGGGCCAGGCGGGCTGGAAGCGGCTCGCGCAGCGGCTCTCCGGGGGCACAAGGTGACCTTGCTGGAAGCGCGAAAGGCGCTGGGCGGGGCGCTGGCGCTGTGGGCGAAGTTACCAGGCCGCGAATTCTACAGTCATGCGATCGATTGGTGGGAACGCGAACTGGCGCGGCTGGGGGTGACGGTGGTGACCGGCAACTCGGCGAGCGCGGCCGATGTGCTCGCTCTCAAGCCCCAGGCCGTGGTGCTGGCAACCGGCGCGCTGTTCGACCGCGAAGGCAGGGCCTTTCATTGCGACCGGCCGATCCCGGGCGCGGACAGGAAGCACGTTTTCACGCCCGAGGACATCTTGCTCAAGGGCAAGAAGCCCAAGGGCAAGGTCCTGCTGGTCGATGCCGAAGGTACGCACGCCAGCGCCGGGATCGCCGAAATCCTGGCCAACAAGGGCTGCGAGGTGACCATGATCTCGGCCAACTACGCGCCCTTTTCAACTCGGCTACTGGCTGGCTTCGAGGCCGATCCGGTGGTTGAGCGGTTGGCCGGGGCCGGGGTCGTGTTCCATGGCGCGACCTGGGTGCGCAAGATCGGCGCGAACAGCGTGACGATCTACGATATTGCCAGCGGCAAGGAGCGCAAAGTCAAGGTCGATGCCGTCGTTCTCGCCACCGGGCGGCAGCCGCAGAACGGGCTGGCGGACCAGCTTGAAGGCAAGGTCAAGCAGCTGTTCACCGTGGGTGACGCCATGGCGATCCGCATGTGGGCCGCCTCGACGTTCGAAGCTCACAAGTTCGCCCGCATGATTGGCGAGCCGGGCGCGCCCGCCACAACCGGCGCGGCCTGGTTCGCCGCCGACGATCCCGCGATCTACCCGGCGCCAGCGGGCTGACCAGCCAAAAGGCGTTCAGGAAACAGCAATCCGAGGTGACGGATGTCGCCCAACCGTGCGAATCTGTCGATGAACCGTTGATTCGCATTTGTCAGAAGGGGACATCCACATGACTGAAGAAGTGCGACGAGAACGCTCGCCCGGCATCAAGCTGTTGCTGGTGGGCGTGGTCGGTTTTATCCTGATGGTGCCGCTGCTGCTGGTCTATGCCTTGAGCTACGACCGGCAGAACCAGGCGCAAACCGCCCAGCAATCGATCAATTCTGGCTGGGGCGATGCGCAAGTGGTGGCAGGCCCGGTGGTCGTGGTGCCGTTCCGCACCACCCAGACCCAGAAGGAAGACGTCAACGGCCAGACCGTCACGCGCAATGTCGAAGTCGAGCGCTATCTCTATATCTCGCCGGTCGAGAACAAGGTGGCGACCTCCGTCAATCCGCAAGAGCGGCGCAAGTCGATCTATACCAGCGTCCTTTACGAGGCGCAGGTCAGCGGAGCCGCGAAGTTCGAGCTTCCAGCCGACTTGCCGCGCTTTGGAGTGACCCGTGAGCGTCTGCTGTGGGATCGCGCCGAACTGCGCATGGGCGCTTCGGACGCACGCGGGCTGACCAAGGGCGGCACCATCAAGGCCAATGGCCAGGAACTCGCCGTGCAGCCGGGCAAAGGCCCGGGTGCGACGGGCGGGCAGGGCTTTTTTGCCTTCCTGCCGTGGAATGGCGAAGGCGCGCTTGCTGTCGACTATGCTTTCGGCCTGCGCGGCAGCCGCTCACTGAGCCTGGTTCCGCGGGGCGGGCATACGGAATGGAATGTATCGTCAAGTTGGAGCAGCCCAAGCTTTGGCGGGGCCTTCCTGCCTGAAAGGCCGCAGATTTCGGCTGGCGGTTTCAAGGCGAATTACGTGATCGACAAGCTGGCCCTGGGGCAGGCCCCGGTCTCGACTACTGATCCAGGGTCGGCGAGTATCGACGACGGCTCGGGCAATTCGTCGCCGGCGGTTTACCGCGATACGGTTACTACCGAATCCAGCGCCGGCGATCCGGCATCGGGCGGCGCGGTGGAAAACATCTCGGGCTCGTCGAAGGCGGTAACCGTGGGGCTGGTCGAACAGGTGAACCTCTATTCCAAGGTCGACCGCTCGGTGAAATACGGCTTCCTGTTCATCGGTTTCACTTTCCTTGCCTTCCTGTTGTTCGATGTAGTCGGCGGGGCGCGGGTGGCCATGGCGGAATACCTGCTGACCGGCGCGGCGCTGATCCTGTTTTTCGTGCTGCTGCTGGCCTTTGCCGAAGTGATCGGGTTCCTCTGGGCCTATATCGTCGCCAGTGGCGCGATTATCGGCTTGCTGTCGGCCTATAGCGCGGCGGTTCTCAAGAGCTGGAAACGCGGGCGCTTCATCGGGGCCATGCTGGTGGGGCTCTATGCCTTGCTGTTCGTGCTGTTGAACCTTGAGGCATGGTCGCTGCTGATCGGCTCGGTGCTGCTCTTCGTGGCTCTGGCTGCAGTGATGTATGCCACGCGTAACATCGACTGGGGCGCCGTCGGCAAACCCCGCGAAGTTGCGGCCTAAATCCTCCCTGAAGGGGAGAGGGACCATGCGAAGCATGGTGGAGGGGCGCTAGCGGCAGGACTCGACTTGCAGAAGTCAGCCTGCGCCGCCTGTGCCTCTCCACCCCCGCCTTCGGCGGCGGTTCCCCTCCCCGTTCCGGGGAGGATTTCCGTTGCTGGTCCCACCCTTGCTTGCACAGCCAGTCCGCCCAGTGCATGTGCCGGGTCGATGGACTGGTATCTTCCGCTCAAGACCCTGCACATCCTTTCCGCGACCGTGCTGTTCGGCACGGGGCTTGGAATAGCCTTTTTCTTCCTGATGGGCCGGCGCAGTAATGATCCGGTGATGGCGCTGTTCGCCGCGCGCACCACATGCCTGGCCGACATGCTGTTCACTTTGACCGCGGGCGTGGTGCAGCCCCTAACGGGTATTGCGCTGATCTGGCTGACCGGAATTGATCCCTTCGCGCCATGGCTGGTCAAGGCCTATGCGCTCTATCTGGTGGCGCTGGCCTGCTGGCTGCCGGTGGTGTGGCTGCAACTGCGCATGCGCGACATGTTGACGGCGAAAGTGGCCGGTGGCGAAATCGACGAGGTCTTGTATGCGCGCTATTTCCGCTGGTGGTTCGCGCTGGGCTGGCCTGCCTTCGCCGGGCTGGTCTGGATCTTCTGGCTGATGGCGGCGAAACCGGGATGACCCTGAAAGTCCTCATTCTGGGCGGCTATGGCAATTTTGGCAGCTACATCGCTCGCGCACTGGCGCCGGATCCGGGGATCGAACTGATCATCGCCGGGCGCAGCGAAGACAAGGCCCGGGATTTTGCCGCATCGCTCGATGCCGCGAATCCTCCGCTGCATGCCGCGCTCGACATCGCGGGCGAGATTGGAGCCGGGCTTGCCCTGCTGTCGCCCGGTCTTGTCATCCACACCGTCGGACCATTCCAGAATCAGGATTACCGCGTGGCCGAAGCGGCGCTGGCCGCCGGCGCGCACTATTGCGATCTGGCCGACGCCCGCGCCTTCGTCTGCGGCATCGGCGGGCTCGATCCCATGGCCAAGGCGGCGGGACGCGCCGCAATTGCCGGGGCAAGTTCGGTCCCCTGCCTGACCGCCGCCTATCTCGACGATGCGCTTGGCGCATTCGCCCGGATCGACGAGGTCGATTACGGCATCACTGCCGCCCAGCAGACCAACCGCGGCCTCGGCACCGCGAGCGCCATCCTCTCCTATGTCGGCAAGCCCTTCACCATGTTTCGCCAGGGCGCGATGCGGCGGGTGTTCGGCTGGCAGGGCCTGCACAGCGAAGTCTATCCCGAACTGGGCCGCCGCTGGTTCGGCTATTGCGACATTCCCGACCTCGACCTGTTTCCGGCGCGCTACCCCACGCTCAAGTCGATGCGCTTTGCCGCCGGACATGAAATCGCCCTGCTGCATTTCGGCACCTGGCTGCTCAGCTGGGGTGTGCGGCTGCGCCTCTTGCCCCGGCTGGACCGCTGGGGCAATTTCCTGCTCAGGACATCGTTCCTGTTCGACAGGTTGGGCAGCGGGCGCAGCGGCTTTCATATGCGGATTTCGGGCGAGGGGCCGGATGGCAAAGTGATGAGCCGAACCGAATGGATCATCGCCCGCTCGGGGCATGGGCCGAACATTCCGTGCATGCCGGCGATCCTGATCGCGCGGAAACTTGCGTGGGGAGGGACCGTCGCGCCGGGCGCGCGGCCCTGCGTGGGCGAGATCGGGCTGGACCAGTTCCTGACCGCGCTCGAAGGACTCGATATTTCAGTGATCCGGTCATGAGGCCCTTGGCGCCATACAGCTATCGCGAGGATCCCGCGGTTCCGTCGTTCGACGATAGCCGGCCTTTGTTCGTCTTCGACGGCGCCTGCGTGCTCTGTTCCGGTGGCGCTTCGTGGATCATGCGGCGGGACAGGCAGGGTAAGATCGCCTTCACGCCAGCGGAGGGCGATCTGGGCGCGGCCTTGTATCGCCACTACGGTATTGCGCTGGATGATACCTACCTGTTCCTCCGGCGCGGCGAGGCCTTTGGCATGAGCGAGGGCTATTTCCAGATGATCAAGGAACTGGGCGGAGCCTGGCGGCTATGGGCGGTCCTGCGCATTTTCCCGAGGCCTTTGCGCGATGCTGTGTATGGCATGATCGCCCGAAACCGCTATCGCTGGTTCGGCAAGGTCGAGGCTTGTGCCTTGCTCACGGACGATCAGAAATCGCGCCTGATCTAGCGCCAGCGCAGGCGATCGCGATTGAGTTCCGCAACATTGTGGACTCCCATCAGCTTCATATCGCGTTCGATCTCTTCCTTGAGCAGGCCGATGGCTCGCTCAACGCCGGCCTGTCCCGCGGCGGCCAGCGCATAGAGATAGAGCCGCCCGCCCGAAGCGCAGGTCGCCCCCGCCGCCAGCGCTTTCAGCACATGCGTCCCGCGCCGCACGCCGCCGTCGCAGATGATCTCGATCTCGCCGCCCACCGCATCGACGATTTCGCGCAACTGGTCGAAAGGCGCGCGGCTGCCATCGAGCTGACGCCCGCCGTGGTTGGAAATCATGATGGCATCGGCGCCCACTTCCACCGCGCGGCGGGCGTCGGCCACGCTCATCACGCCCTTGAGGCAGAACGTGCCGCCCCAGTCCTGCCGGATTTTCGCTGCCGTATCCCAGTCCAGTGTCTGGTCGAGCATTTCGGTGAAATAGCCCTGGACCGAAATGGCCTTGTCCGTGCCCTCGCTGACATGCGTATCGAGCTGAGGCAGGCTGAACTTTTCACGCAGGAGGTAGTCGAGCGTCCATCTGGGCCGGGTGGCATAGCTGATCATCGAGGACAGGGAGAATGTCGGCGGCGAGGAAAACCCGCTCCTGAGGCACCGCTCGCGCTTGCCGCCGACGATGGTATCGACAGTCAGCGCCAGCGCGTCGAATTTCGCTTCCTGGCAACGCTCGATCATCGAGCGGTTGAGGCCCTTGTCCTTGTGGACATAGAGCTGGAACATCTTGGGCGTGGAAATCAGCGCGGCGATCTCTTCAATGCTGACGGTGGCGAGGCTGGATATGCCGCACCACAGCCCGAATTTCTCCGCCGCCCGCGCCACGGCCCGTTCGCCCTGCCAGTGGAACACGCGCTGCAGCGCAGTGGGCGAGAGGATGAGGGGCAGGGCGCTCTTGCGGCCCAGAATGGTCACCGAAGTATCGATTTCCGCGACGCCGGCCAGGACATCGGGCACCAGATCGCATTGCGCAAAAGATTCGGTGTTGCGGGCCTTGGTCAGCTCGTCATCGGCAGCACCGTCGATATAGTCGAACACTGGCCAGGGCAGCCGCTTTTCGGCGAGGCGGCGAAAGTCTTCGATATTGTGGCAATGGCTGAGGCGCATGGCCGTCCGCTAGCCGAGCCCGTGGTCCGGGGCAATCACCTGCGGCGGCGGTCCCTGTCATTCTTCGACTCGCTATCCTTGTCGTCGTCCCGAATCTTCCCGGATTCGATGTCAGCCATTCGTTGGGCATAGACTTCGGGAGTGATCGAGCGGGCGGGGTAGCGGCAGCCACGCTGCTGGCCGATGCCTTTGAGAAACGAGCGACGCCCGACGCCGGCAAGGATTGCCGCCTGCAATTCGCGTTGCCGCTTGCTGGCGCCCGAAACTTCCCGGATCAGGCCACGGAAGGGGATGAACGATCCTACCACCGACTGCGCCAGCCGGCCCGCGCTGGTGCGCTGAGTGCCTGGCTGCGGCACGTCGAGATCGTCGCCCAGAATGGCATCGAATTCGCCGATTGCAGCGGCCAGTTGCTGACAGGTCGCTAGGCCCTGAAGCGAATAGGGCTGCTGTTCTGCGGCAACGAGCAATGGCGGAATTTCGCCCTTGCGCAGGTTCAAGTCCGTAAACGGTGTTGCGGCCACATCTCCGGCGGTAACGTTCTTTTGTGTCACTGGCTTATCGGGTTCGCGCGCCGATGCCGGGAAACTGACCATTGCGGCGACAATTGCGAGCGAAATCAAGCGCATTTCTGCCTTCTCCTTGCGCCCCCGTCTCTTGTGGTTCAGCCCCCGCTGCCGGTCCTCATCGCCTCAGGTCGGCGAAAGTATCGCATTGGTCTTCGTCTCCGGTCTCCATTCCCCGCCGAAGCCACTGTTTGCGCTGTGCGCTAGATCCATGGGTGAATGCCTCCGGAGAAGCCCGCCGCCCAGCATTGCGCATCAGCGTATCGTCGCCGATCTGGTGGGCGGCGTTTAGGCCGCTTTCCATGTCACCGGGTTCCAGCCGGTCCCGGTTCCTGGCCGCCCAGACTCCCGCATAGCAATCGGCCTGCAGCTCCAGCCGGACGGAAAGCCGGTTGGCCTGTGCCGGGTTGCTCTGCTGCAGGCTGCGTACCTGATCAGACATGCCAGTAAGATTCTGCACATGGTGGCCGTATTCGTGGGCAATGACATAGTCGCGTGCGAACTGTCCGTTGGCGCCCATTTCCTGGGCCATCTGCCGGTAGAAGTCGGTGTCGAGATAAATGCCATGGTCGCCCGGGCAATAGAATGGACCCATCGCGCTTTGCGCCGCGCCGCAACCCGAATCGCCGCTTTGCGAATAGAACACCAGTTTGGGCCGCTTGAAGTCGATCCGGGCCTGCTGGAAGATCGGCGCCCAGGTCTTGTTGAGCGATGACAGCGCATCGCAGCTTTCCTTGCTCATGGCATCGACCATACAACTTTCGGAAGCATTGCCGCCGCTTTGCGGCTGCCCCTGGCCTTGCGGCAATTGCTGCTGCACGTCCTCCAGGCCGCCCAGCATCTGGGCGGGATCGACCCCGAGAAAATAGGCGGCAAGCAGTGCTATGATCAATGTGCCGCAGCCGACTTTGCCGCCCGTACCGCCGGTCGGCACGCGGAAACCGCCGCCGCGTCGCCCGCCGCGCTGATCCTCGATATCGATTTCATTGGGATCGAAATCGTCGAGACGCATGCGGCAACCCTTTCCGTTGTATTGCTGAGGACGACCCTAACGGACGCACCGCGTGAGTCGAGACCGATTCTCTCCATTCAGGGCAAGATAGACGAAACCTTTGGTTTCCTTGGCCTTGCCGACACAGAAGCATGGTGTATTCATGGGTCCATGAACAGAGCAGTGGTCGCGATCGGGAAATGGCTGGCGCTTCTGGCAATTGCCGCGGCATTGACCGGCCAGCCGGCATGGGCCGCCTCGCGGCCAGATCGCACGCTCGAAGCGGAGATGATGGCCCATATCCAGATACTCGCGTCCGACGAATTCCAGGGGCGCGAACCGGGTACCGAGGGCGAGGCCAAGACGCTGCAGTATCTGGCCAGCCAGTGGGCCGGGCTTGGTCTGCTTTCAGGCACCAACAATCCGGGTAGCGAATGGTTCGTGCCGGTGACGCTTATCGAACGACAGCCAGCGGCTTCTTCCGCACAGTTTTTCAGGAAAGGCAGGCGCGTCTATCTGCCTGCAAGCGACGTGCTCGTGCTGACTTCAGGCGCTCGCACGCTTTTGCGCTCGGCGCCGGTGCTGTTCGTGGGCAAAGGCAGCGGTCCGGTTCCGGCGCGTACCGAGCTTGCAGGACGCATTGCCGTGCTGCTCGACGGCGGGATCGAAAACAGCGACCGGCAGAATGCCTTGCTGGCAGGCGGCGCCTCAGCGGTGCTTACTGTGCTGGATGGGGAACGAAAGCTGGAGAATGTCGCAGCGCGCAGAAAATTGCCGGGCTATGCACTCGCCAGCGAAACAACCGGAGGCGATCTCGAGGTATTCGTCAACAAGTCGGCCATGGATCGTATGTTGCAGGGAACCCGGCAGTCTGTAGCCTCGTTGCAGCAAGCGGCTGAGCGCCCCGACTTTGTCCCGCAACTGCTCGATCTGACCGCGACGCTGGAGGCGACCACGCGGGAGACAACCATTCTCACGCATAATCTGATCGGCAAGCTTCCGGGAAAGAAGCCCGATTCGGGCGCCCTGCTGTTCGTGGCCCATTGGGACCATTTCGGCGTCTGCGCACCGCCGCAGGCCGAGGATACGATCTGTCATGGCGCTGTGGACAATGCCAGCGGCCTTGCCGCGCTGACCGAACTTGCCCGGCGGCTGGTGCGCGGTTCGCGGCTGGATCGCGATGTCTATTTTCTGGCCACGACGGCCGAAGAGCTGGGCCTTCTGGGCGCCCACGCCTTTGCCGAAAACCCGCCGCTGCCGCTGAAGCAGATCGTCGCTGCCTTCAACATCGACACCATAGCGCTTGCGCCCGCCGGTTCGCCGCTGGCTATCGTCGGCAGGGGAATGACTCCGCTCGATGCGGATATTGAAAAAGTGGCGAAGCGGGCCAAGCGGCAGATCGTCGATGGCGATGCCGCCAATGCCTATTTCCGGCGGCAAGACGGCTGGGCCCTGGCGCAGCACGATGTTCCGACCGTAATGGTGACCAGCGCCTATTCCGACATTCCCAGGCTCGAGGCGTTCTACGAAGGCCCCTACCATCGCCCAGCGGATAATCTGCAGCGCAGGATCGAACTCGGAGGTGCGGCGGAAGACGTGCTGTTTTACGTCGAACTGGCCCGCTGGTTCGGCAATTCGAAGCGAGTGCGGTTCCCCGCAAAATAGCGGCATTTCAGATTGCGGGATAACCGGCGCGTTCGCGCCTTGTGCAGCGGCGTGGGCGCGGTTACATGGGCCGCCACGATTCTTCAGGCAATGGCGAGACTGTGGCGCAAATCGAAATTCCACTCGGCCTTACTTTCGACGACGTATTGCTGCGCCCTGCCGAATCGGACATGCTGCCCACCGATGCGGACACCAGGACCCGGCTGACGCGCGAGATCGGTCTCAACATCCCGGTCATTTCTTCCGCCATGGATACGGTAACCGAGGCCGACATGGCGATCGTCATGGCGCAGATGGGCGGCATCGGCGTGTTGCACCGCAATCTCTCGGTTGAAGAGCAATGCGCCGCAGTGCGTGCGGTGAAGCGGTTTGAGAGCGGGATGGTGGTCAATCCGATTACGATTGCGCCGGACGCCACGCTGGGTGAGGCGCAGGCAATCATGCAGGCCAACCGGATCAGCGGCATTCCGGTGGTTGAGAATTCGGGCAAGCTGGTGGGCATTCTCACCAATCGCGACGTGCGTTTTGCCGACAATCCCGCCCAGCCGGTGCGCGAGCTGATGACGCACGAGAACCTGGCGACGGTAAAGCTCGGCGCCAGCGGCGATGAGGCGCGGCGCTTGTTGCACCAGCGCCGCATCGAGAAGTTGCTGGTGGTCGACGATGCCTTCCATTGCATCGGCCTGATAACGGTCAAGGATATCGAAAAGGCTGTGACATTTCCCAATGCCACCAAGGATGCGGCCGGTCGCTTGCGCGTCGCAGCCGCGACAACCGTGGGCGACAAGGGCTTCGCCCGCACAGAGGAACTTCTTGCCGCAGAATGCGACGTGGTGATCATCGACACCGCGCACGGCCACAACCGCGACGTCGCGCGCGCGGTGGAGCGTGTGAAGAAGCTGTCCAATTCGGCGCAGGTCATTGCTGGCAATGTCGCCACTGCGGAGGCGACCCGCGCATTGATCGGGGCCGGTGCGGACGCGATCAAGGTCGGTATCGGACCGGGGTCTATTTGTACCACGCGGATCGTCGCCGGCGTTGGTGTGCCGCAGCTAACGGCGATCATGGAATCGGCGGAAGAGGCCGCGAAATCGGGCACGCCCATCATTGCCGATGGTGGTCTCAGGACATCGGGCGATGCCGCCAAGGCGCTCGCAGCCGGGGCCAGCACCATCATGGTCGGCTCCATGCTTGCGGGTACCGAGGAAGCGCCAGGCGAGACCTTCCTTTATCAGGGGCGGGCCTACAAGAGTTATCGCGGCATGGGTTCGGTCGGCGCCATGGCGCGCGGATCGGCGGATCGCTATTTCCAGCAGGATATCAAGGATTCGCTGAAACTGGTGCCCGAAGGGATCGAAGGCCAGGTGCCGTTCAAGGGGCCGGCCAAGGATGTGATCCACCAACTGGTCGGCGGCATCAAGGCCGCCATGGGCTACACCGGCTCGCGCAGCATCGACGACTTGCGCACCAAGGCGCAATTCGTACGCATCACCAATGCCGGTCTGCGCGAAAGCCATGTGCATGACGTGTCGATCACCCGCGAAGCGCCGAACTATCCGACACGATAGGTTCCTGTCATGACGCCTGCCGCCCGCGTCCAGGCGGCCATCGAAGTGCTCGATCTGGTCATCGCAGCGGCGCGTGGCAATGGCGCGCCGGCCGACAGGATCGTCGGCGAATGGTTCCGCACTCGCCGCTTTGCCGGCAGCGGCGACCGGCGGGCGGTTCGTGAGCTTGTTTATCGGGCGATCAGGGCTTGCGGCGATATTCCGCAGAGCGGCCGGGCGGCCATGTTGTTGGTCGCGGGGCAAGACCCGGCGCTGGCCGCACTCTTCGACGGATCGCGGCATGGGCCGCCGCCGGTCGCGCCGGACGAACAGGTAGCCAAGGCAGGCATCGCCCCGGCATGGCTGGAGGCGCAATTGGCAAAGTCCGGAATCGCGCAGGCCGAGGCAGAGGCGCTACTGGGCCGCGCGCCGCTCGATATCCGGGTAAACGCCCTCAAGGCGAGCCGCGACAGCCTGGAATTGCCGGTTGCAGGCGAGCCCACACAAGCGCCGAATGGCCTGCGGCTGCCCGCCGGCACGCCGGTGGAAAGCTGGGATGCCTTTCGCGAAGGCCGGATCGAAGTGCAGGACACGGCCTCGCAACTTGTCTGCGAAGCCCTGGCGCCGCAGCCCGGCGAATCGATCGTCGATCTATGTGCCGGGGCAGGGGGCAAGACGCTGGCCCTGGCCGCCGCCATGGACAATCGCGGCTCGATCCTCGCATGCGATACCGATCGTTCCCGGCTGAGCCGCCTGACGCCCCGTGCGGAGCGGGCTGGAGCGACGATCATCGAGACTCTGCTGCTCAATCCCGGCGCGGAACTGGCCGCTCTGGAGCGCTTCAGAAGCTCGGCGGATGCCGTGCTGGTCGATGCGCCCTGTTCGGGCACCGGCACCTGGCGGCGCAATCCCGAAGCGCGCTGGCGGCTCGATGCGCGGCAGCTGGAGCGAACAACTGCCCTCCAGTCGCGCTTGCTCGGGATTGCGGCCGAACTGGTCAGACCGGGCGGGAGAATTGTCTTCGCGGTCTGTTCGCTGCTCGATGCCGAAGGGCCGGACCAGGTCGCGCGTTTCCTTGCCGAACAGGCGGACTGGCGCGCCGATTCACTAGCGTTACCCGCTGGTTCTCCTCGCGATTCAGGAATTCGGCTGACACCGTATCAAGACGGTACGGATGGGTTTTACATCGCGCGGCTTTGCGCAATATGATACCGGTTCAGCCAGGGGTAATGCCCGTGCGATCAATATGGACAGACGCCAGGGAGTTCTTGATGCGTTACACGCCTGCCGCCGTTGCCTTGTCGCTGCTTGTCGCCGTTACGGCAAGCACCAGCTATTCGGCGCCGTCGCAGCCGGTCGATCCGCGCGTTTCCGCACTGGTCGCGCAGGGTAGCACCGAACTGGCGGCGGGGAAGATTGACGAAGCCATTGACTATTACGAGGCGGCGCTGGCGGTTCAGCCGGGTAATATCGCCGTCCTGCTGGGGCTGGCTGACGCGACTCGCAAGCAGGGCATGCAAGGCAAGGCGCTTCACTATTACCGGCAGGCGCTCAATGCCGATCCGCAGAACCTTATGGCCATATCGGGCGAAGGCGCGGCGCTGGCCGAGAAGGGCGCGGTCGACAAAGCCAAGCGTAACCTGACCCGGCTGGAAGGACTCTGCGGCGCCGAATGCCCGGCCACGCGCGAACTTGCCGCGGCCATCGCCAAGGGCCCCGCGCCCAAAGTGGTTACGGCCGATGCAGTGAAGCCCACACCGGAAGTCACCGCGAACTGATTATCGAATCAGATCGCGAAATTCTTCCAGCACCGCCCGGTAGACCTGCTGTTTGAACGGCACGATGAGATCGGGCAGCAGCAAGGGTTCCACCCATTTCCACTCGCAGAATTCCGCCGGGTCATGCGCGTCGAGCCGGATATCGTTGTCCGTTCCGTGAAACCGGGCGAGCAGCCAATGCTGACGCTGACCGCGGTACCGGCCGCGCCACATCTTGCCCAAAAGATCGTCGGGCAGATCATAGTACAGTTCCTCGCGAGTCTGTGCGATCAGCGTGACGTGATGCGCGCCAACGCCGGTCTCTTCCCATAGCTCGCGCAAGGCCGCGGCGTGCAGGTCCTCGCCCTGGTCGATGCCACCCTGCGGCATTTGCCAATAGGCGCCGCCTTCCGCGGGCTGGCCGCGCGTGTCGATGCGTTTGCCGACAAAGGCATGGCCGGCCGGGTTGACCAGCATGACGCCGACACAGGGACGGTAGGGCAATTCGGAATAGGAACTCATGATGTCGATATTCCCGGATTGGCCGGGGACCATTCAGCCAATCGCAAGGTTTTTGCGAACAACTGTCATCTGGCGGCCCCGAAAGCATGCATTCTGGCTTGACTAGCAGAGCCTCGGGGGGTTTGGCGACAGGCTAGGGTTTGGCGCTTGACAGATTTTCTGGATTGCGCGGCAAGGCGAGAGGAATAGGGGCAAACCCGGCACGGCAGGTCCGGGGCCTTCAGAGGAAGACAATGGCGACACAATTGGCCGATACCGACAGCGCGGCAGCTTCGCGCGATAATGCAACGCCCGAAGCGGTGGTGGTTCGATTTGCCGGAGACTCCGGCGATGGCATGCAGCTTACCGGCGGACAATTCACGCTTTCGACCGCGCTTGCGGGCAACGATCTGGCGACTTTCCCCGATTTCCCTGCCGAAATCCGTGCGCCGCAAGGCACACTGTTCGGGGTTTCCGCTTTCCAGATCAATTTCGGCTCGACCGAAATCTCGACGGCCGGCGACGCGCCCGATGTGCTGGTGGCGATGAACCCGGCGGCGCTCAAGACCAATGTCACGGCGCTGAAACCGGGCGGGCTGATCATCGCCGACACCGGCGAATTTACCAAGCGCAACCTCGACAAGGCCAAGTACGAGGCCAATCCGATCGAGGATGGCAGCCTGGCCAAGTGGCAGGTGCTGGCCTTCGACATCAGCGCCCAGACGCTGGAGGCGGTCAAGCCTTTCGGCCTCGGCAACAAGGAAGCGCTGCGCTGCAAGAACATGTGGACGCTGGGCCTGGCGCTGTGGATGTTCGAGCGCGACCGGCAGCCTCTGATCGACTGGCTCAAGGGCAAGTTCGCCAAGAACCCGGTGCTGGCCGATGCCAACATTGCCGCGCTCAACGCCGGGCACGCCTATGGTGAGACGGCCGAGATCGGCGGGCAGGTCAAGAAGCTGCATCTCGACCCTGTGCCGACGACACCGGGGCTTTACCGCACGGTAACCGGGGCTGAAGCCATCAGCCTCGGGCTGGTCGCGGGTGCGCAACTTGCGGGACTGAAAATGTTCTTCGGCGGCTATCCGATTACGCCTGCCTCCGCGATCCTGCACAATCTGGTCAAGATGAAGGAATTCGGCGTCACCACCTTCCAGGCGGAAGACGAGATCGCCGCGATTTGCGCGGCGATCGGCGCGTCTTACGCGGGGCAACTGGGAGTTACATCTTCCTCCGGGCCGGGCATCGCGCTGAAGGGGGAGGCCATGGGCCTTGCGGTGATGACCGAACTGCCGCTGGTCATCGTCAATTCGCAGCGCGGCGGACCTTCGACCGGCCTTCCGACCAAAACCGAACAAAGCGACCTCTATCAGGCGGTTTACGGCCGCAATGGCGATGCGTCGATGCCGGTCATCGCCGCCCGTTCGCCGGCTGACGCTTTCGATTGCGCGATTGAGGCCTGCCGCATCGCGGTGCAATACATGACGCCGGTAATACTCCTCACCGATGGCTATATCGCCAATGCGGCCGAGCCATGGAAAGTGCCCGATGCCAAAAACTTCGCACCCTTTCCTGTGAAGTTTCTTGAGGAACTGAACGGCGATGGCCAGATCTTGCCGTACAAGCGTGACGCACGCGGTGTGCGGCCTTGGATCAAGCCGGGCACGCCTGGTCTGATGCACCGCATCGGCGGGATCGAAAAGGCCATCGACACCGGCGACCTCGACTACTCGCCCGATACCCACCAGGCACAGACCGATGCCCGCAAGGGCAAGGTCGATGGCGTGGCGAATGGCATTCCGGCGCAGGAAGTCGAATTGGGCAAAGCCGGCGGCAAACTCGCCGTGGTTGGCTGGGGCAGTACTTTCGGCCCGATTCATCAGGCCGTGCGCCGCGCAAGGGGCAGGGGGCTCGACGTCAGCCACATCCATGTGCGGCATGTCTGGCCGCTGCCCGCGAACCTGGGCGAATTGCTCAAGAGTTACGAGAAAGTCGTTGTGCCCGAAATGAACACCGGCCAGTTCAAGACCGTGCTGCGTGACCAGTTTCTGGTGGATGCGAAGCCCTTGAACAAGGTGAGCGGTCAGCCATTCACCATCGCCGAAATCGAAGCCGCGATCGAAGGAGCGCTGGGCTGACGCGGACGCGTTTCTGCCCCGGAAGGAATGCCATGAATGACATGACCCCCATCCAGACTACTCTCAAGGACTGGGAGAGCGATCAGGAAGTCCGCTGGTGCCCCGGTTGCGGCGACTACGCAATTCTCAAGGCCGTGCAACGCACGCTGCCCGAAATCGGCGCCGATCCCGCCAGGACCGTGTTCGTTTCCGGCATCGGCTGTTCGAGCCGGTTCCCCTACTACATCCAGAGCTACGGCTTCCACACAATTCACGGCCGCGCGCCTGCCTTTGCCACCGGGATCAAGCTGGCCAATCCCGAGCTCGATATCTGGCTGGTGACCGGCGATGGCGACGGCATGTCGATCGGCGGCAATCACACCATGCACATGCTGCGTCGCAATCTCGATTGCCAGATTCTGCTGTTCAACAACGAGATCTACGGCCTCACCAAAGGGCAGTACTCGCCGACCAGCCGGCTGGGCACGGTGTCGCCCTCGACACCTGGCGGTTCGGTCGATCGGCCGGCCAGCCCCTGCGCTTTCGCGCTGGGCGCGGGCTCGCGATTCGTGGCGCGCGGGTTCGACGTGTCGAAGAACCTGCCCGAAGTGCTCAAGGCCGCCCATGCCCACAAGGGCGCGGCCTTTGTCGAGATCTTCCAGAATTGCATCGTCTACAACAAGGACCGCTTCGACGATTTCGCCGCGGCGAAAGGCACCGAGGATCAGCAGCTCTGGCTCAAGAACGGTGAGCCGATGCTGTTCGGTTCGGAAAAGACCGGCGGTATCAAGGGTATTGCGATGGACCTCAACAGCCTTTCGCTGATCATGGTCGATGTACCGGACGGGGATTGGCAAAAGGCTGGCGTTATCGTCCACAACGTCACCAACCGCGCCGTGGCCAACATGCTGGTCGATCTCAGGGTGGCCCCGAAATTCGCCGATTTCCCGATGGCGCTGGGCGTGATCTATGATGACCCGCGGCCTTCGTTCGAGCAAGAGCTGCTGGGGCAGGATGTCAGGTTGAACGAGGGAAAGCAGGCCGATCTCGGCAAGCTGCTGGCCAAGGGGCAGACCTGGCAGGTCGAAGGCTAGAAAAACCCCTATTCGTTACCCGCGATAGACACTGTCGCCCCGCCAGCGGGCGAGTATGTTGTCGTGGACGATGGGGCTGAGCAGTTGCGAGAAAGCGCAGCCGACCACTCCCTCTTCCCACCAGACGACTTCAGCCTGGAGCGATTCCAGACCGGGCAGCGTCAGCCAGCATACCGTGCCGATGTGCATGCGGTTGATGGCAGTCGCGGAAAAGCCGCCGAGCGACAGGTCCTTGATCTGGGTCTGAAAGCCTTTCGATCCCGAAGGGCGCAGCGATCCTGGAATGGAAACGCGTACGCGCGGGGCCGAACGGTCCTCCTGCGCGGCGATGGCATAACGGTCCGGCGACTGGAAAATCGTGCTCATGGTACCACCATTTCTTGCTGAAAACTGCTTTTCGGGAGGCCGCAAAAATGGAGGAGTTTGATTGCCAATAGCTTAAGCTGGCTGGTTAACAGATTCGCGGTATCCACTGGGAAACTGTTCACCAAGAAGCGTCAGCAACCGTTCAGCCACGGCTTCCGGCGGTTTGACGCTGGCTGGGTCTTCGCCCGGATAGGCACTGGCGCGCATCTTTGTGCGCGTGGCGCCAGGGTTGACGATTGCGACGCGAACCTTTGAAATATTTGCGGTTTCCTGGGCGTAGCACTCGAGCAACGTATCGAAGGCGGCCTTGCTTGATCCATAGGCGCCCCAGTAGGCGCGAGGGTTTCTCCCGACGCTGCTCGACAGGCCGATCACCCGCGCGTTCTTGCTGTTGCGCAGCATTCGGTCGAAGGCAGCGAGCAAGGCCTGGGTGGCGAGAACATTCACCGTAATTGCCTGACTGTAAGCCCGGGGATCGATATCGGCGACAGAGGTGAGCTCGGGCAATTGCGCGGCATTGATCACCAGAATGTCCAGCGCCTGCCAGCGCGGCGCCATGGCCTGCGCCAGGCGGGCGATTGCGTCCGGCTCGGCGAGGTCCATTGGGGCAATCGTTGCGCTGCCGCCCTTATCGTGGATGCGCTGTTCGACTGCTTCGAGCGCCTTGGCGTCTCGGGCGGTCAGTACGACGTGCGCGCCGGCGAGGGCCAGGACTTCGGCCGTTGCCGCGCCTATTCCGCGGCTCGCCCCGGTGACGAGCGCGACTTGGCCCGTAAGGTCCGTCACGCGACTTTTTCGACCGGCAATGCCAGTTGGGCGGGAGCCTCGCGTTCACCGAGATCGGTGAGGCTGGTCGGATAATCGCCTGAGAAGCAGGCATCGCAATATTGCGGCCGCGCGGAATTCCGGCTTGCTTCGCCCACGGCGCGATAGAGGCCATCGATGGATACGAAAGCGAGGCTGTCCGCATGGATGAATTTCGCCATGCCTTCCACATCCATCTGAGCAGCAAGGAGCTTGCTCCGCTCGGGCGTATCGACGCCGTAGAAGCAGCTATGTTCGGTCGGCGGACTGGCGATGCGCATGTGGACTTCGCTGGCTCCGGCATCGCGCATCATCTGGACGATTTTCATCGATGTGGTGCCGCGCACGATCGAATCGTCGATCAGCACAATGCGCTTGCCTGCGACTATGGCGCGATTGGCATTGTGCTTGCGTTTCACGTCGGCGTGGCGGGCGCCGTCCTCGGGCTGAATGAAGGTGCGGCCGACATAGTGTGAACGGATGATGCCCAGTTCGAAAGGTATGCCTGCCTGCTGCGCATAGCCGATAGCCGCCGGCACGCCGCTGTCGGGCACCGGGATGACGAGATCGGCCTCGGCCGGCGATTCCTTGGCCAGTTCCACGCCGATCTGCTTTCTGACTTCGTAGACCGACCGGCCGCCCGAAATCGAATCGGGACGGCTGAAATAGACGTGTTCGAAGATGCAGGGCCTCGCGTTCTGCGCGCCGAAGGGCCGGTGGCTGGAAATCCGGCCATCCTGGCGCACTTCGACAATTTCGCCCGGTTCCACTTCGCGGACGAATTCCGCACCGATAACATCGAACGCCACGGTTTCGCTGGCGAAAACCGTAGCCTCGCCGATCTTGCCCATCACCAGCGGCCTGATTCCGAGGGGGTCACGGACGGCGACCATGCGCTTCGGCGTCATGCAGATCAGCGAATAGGCACCCTCGACCATGCGCAGGGCATCGACGAAGCGGTCGAGCAGCTTGGGAAAGCGGCTGGTGGCGATGAGATGGATGATGACTTCGGTGTCGGACGTCGACTGAAAGATCGACCCCTTGTTGACCAGATCCCGTTTCAGTGCCAGCGCATTGGAAATGTTGCCATTGTGGGCGATGGTGAAGCCGCCGCGGGCCAGATCGGCATGCAGCGGCTGGACATTGCGCAGACCCTGGCCACCCGTCGTCGAATAGCGGACGTGACCTGTCGCCATATCGCCCGGCAACTCGCCGAACTTGGCCTGATCGTCGAACACTTGCGCAACATGGCCAAGCCCCCGCCTGGCGAAGAAGTGCTTGCCGT